>CAUPEV010000061.1:0-22729 GCA_963510335.1 uncultured Roseateles sp. | reverse complement strand
TGATCGAGGCCACTTCGGCCGAAGACGCTCGCGCGGTGATCCTGTCCGACCCTTCGATCCAAGGCGTCTTGCTGAGCTGGACGCTGGGCAGCCAAGACCCGCAGCATCATGCGGCGCAGGCCTTGTTGGACTTGATCCGCTCGCGCAACACCGATGTGCCGGTGTTCCTGATGGCCGACAAAGACGGCGCCGCCCTGACGGCCGCCGTGATGCGCCAGGTCGATGAGCTGATCTGGTTCCTGGAAGACACCACCAGTTTCATTGCCGGCCGCGTGGTGGCTGCGATCCAGCGTTACCGCGAGGCGGTAGCACCCCCGTTCACCAAGGCCTTGATCCAGTTTGCACAGAAGTATGAATACTCCTGGCATACGCCCGGCCATGCCGGCGGCACGGCTTTCCTGAAGTCACCGGTGGGCCGGGCCTTCCATACCTATTTTGGCGAAAACCTCTTGCGCTCGGACTTGTCGATCTCGGTCGGCGAGTTGGGCTCCTTGCTCGACCACAGCGGCCCTATCGGCGAGAGCGAAAAATACTGTGCCAAGATCTTCGGCGCCGACCGCGCTTACACGGTGACGAACGGCTCCTCGATGTCGAACCGGGTCATCATGATGTCTTCGGTGACCCGTGGGGATTACGCCTTATGTGATCGCAATGCCCACAAGTCCACCGAGCAGGCGCTGACCATGACAGGGGTGGTGCCAACCTATCTGGTGCCTTCGCGGAATCACCTCGGCATCATCGGCCCGATCTACGCCAAGACGCTCAGCGAAGAAGGCGTGCAGGCCGCTATTGCCGCCAACCCGCTGGCCAAGGACAAGGCGCAAAAAGCGGTGCATGCCATCGTCACCAACTCGACCTATGACGGCTTGATTTACTTGGTGCCGCGCGTGGTGGAGCTGCTCGACAAGAGCGTCGACCGCATCCACTTCGACGAAGCCTGGTATGGCTATGCGCGCTTCAACCCGCTCTACCGCAACCGCTTCGGCATGTATGGCGAAGCCAAGGACTACCCGCGCGACAAGCCGACCATCTTCACCACCACCTCCACGCACAAGCTGCTGGCCGCGATCAGCCAGTCCTCCTTGATCAGCGTGCGCGACGGCCGCAACCCGGTGCCGCATGCGCGCTTCAACGAGAGCTACATGATGCATGGCTCGACCTCGCCGCTGTACGCGATCATCGCGTCCAACGAGGTCTCGGCGGCGATGATGAGCGGCGTCGGCGGGCGCACGTTGACGACCGAGTCGATTCAAGAGGCGGTCGCTTTCCGCAAGGCCGTGCGCACGATCAAGCGCGAGGCCGAAACCACCGGCGACTGGTTCTTCAGCACCTGGAATGCCGACACCGTCACCGACCCGGTCAGCGGTGCGCAAATCGCTTTTGAAGATGCGCCAAACGAGTTGCTGATCAGCGAGCCCGACTGCTGGACCCTGCACCCTGGCGCGGCCTGGCATGGTTTCAAAGACATCGAGGCCGGCTACTGCATGCTGGACCCGATCAAGGTCTCCATCGTCAGCCCCGGTGTGGCGGCCGACGGCACGTTCGAGCAAATGGGCATCCCGGCCATGCTGGTGACGGCCTTCTTGAGCCATCGCGGCATCCAGGTCGAGAAGACCACCGACTTCACCATCCTGGTTTTGTTTTCGCTGGGCGTCACGCGCGGCAAGTTCGGCACCCTGGTCAATGCCTTGCTGCGCTTCAAGGATGCCTACGACGCCAACACACCGGTAGCTGAAGTCTTGTTCGAGCATGTGGCCGATGCGCCGGCGCAGTACGAGGGCATGGGCCTGCAGGACTTGGCCAAGGCCATGTTCGAGCAGATGAAGGCCAGCGATATCTTGCGTGTGCAGGCGCTGGCTTTCTCCAGCCTGCCGGTGCCGGTGATGACGCCCGCCGACGCTTACTCCAAGCTGGTGCACAACGAGATCGAAGAAGTGGCGCTGGAGAACCTGGCCGGGCGCGTCATCGCGACCGCCGTGGTGCCCTATCCGCCGGGCATACCTATGCTGATGCCGGGCGAGCTGGCCGGCGCGGACGACGGCCCCTTCATCGCCTATCTGCGTGGCCTGCAGGACTGGGGCAAGCGCTTCCCTGGCTTCGGGCATGACACTCACGGCGTCGAAGACCGCGACGGCCGCTATTACGTGCAGTGCCTGAAGTAGGCCGTCCATCCATACATTTGACACAGGAGGCCTGCATGGCTGACTCCAGCAAGAAGATGAGCCTGATGGGGCTGACCACCATCGTGGCGGTCAATATGATGGGCTCCGGCATCATCATGCTGCCGGCCAATATGGCGCAGATCGGGGCGGTGTCACTGCTGTCCTGGGCAATCACCGCCGTGGGCTCGATGGCGATTGCCTATAGCTTCGCACAATGCGGTTTGTTTTGCGCCCGCTCCGGCGGCATGTCGGCCTATACCGAGGAGGCGCATGGCAAGTCGGGCTTCTTCATGGCCTCGTTTTTGTATTACCTGTCCTTGGCGATCGGCAATGTGGCGATCGCCATCTCGGCGGTCGGCTACATCACGCCCTTCATCCCTTGGCTGGGCACCGGCGCCACGCCCTTGTTCGTTGGCGTGGTGGCGCTGCTGTGGTTGACCACGGTGGCCAATTTTGGCGGCCCCAAGGTCACCGGCAAGATCGGCGCCATCACCGTCTGGGGCGTCATCATTCCGGTGGCGGGCTTGTCGGTGATTGGTTGGCTGTGGTTCAAGTCGGATGTGTTCGCGCAGGCCTGGAATCCGCACAATGTCCCCATGGCCGAAGCGATCTCGTCCAGCATTCCGCTGACGCTGTGGGCCTTTTTGGGCATGGAGTCGGCGGCCGCCAACTCCGACGCGGTTGAGAACCCCAAGCGCAATGTGCCACTGGCCTGCTTGTTCGGCACCGGCGGTGCGGCGGTGGTTTACATCCTGTCCACGACGGTGATCCAGGGCATCGTGCCGAATGCCGAACTGGCCAATTCGACGGCACCGTTTGCCTTGGTCTACTCCACCATGTTCAACCCCATGGTCGGCAATGTGATCCTGTTCCTGGCGGTGGCAGCCTGCGTAGGCTCGCTCTTGGGTTGGCAGTTCACGCTGGCGCAAGTGTCCAAGGCGGCGGCCGAGCAGCGCATGTTCCCTAAATTCTTTGCCCGTGTGACGGCGGCCGATGCGCCTGTGGTCGGCATGGTGGTGGCAGGCGTGTTGCAAACGCTGATGGCGGTGTCGACGATGTCGCCCGATGCGGCGGCCCAGTTCGGCAAGCTGGTCAACTTGGCCGCGGTGACCAACCTGATTCCCTATGTGACGGCGCTGTCAGCGCTGATGATCATCATGCACAAGGCCGAGGTCAGCCCGGCCGTGTTCAGCCGCAATGTGGCGGTCTTGATGGTGGCGATGATTTATAGCTTTTACGCACTCTATGCCTCGGGCCAGGAGGCGGTGTTCGGCGGCATGATCGTGATGGCGGTCGGTTATTTGATCTACGGTTTTATTGCGAACCGTTTTATCGCTGCGCCTGCAGCAGTCGGCGGAGCCACACGCGCATGAACCCCATCAGCAGGACAAGCATCATGAGCAATTTCCGCAAACTAGGCGCTGGTCTTCTGGGCATTGTCCTATTGGCCGGCTTTATCTTGCCGCAGGCGGCCTCGGCCCAGACGCTGGAGCGTATCAAGAAGGCCGACGCCATCAAGCTCGGCTTCATCGATCGCGCCGCGCCTTACTCCTCTCTAGGCGCCGATGGCAAGCCCAGCGGCTATGCCATCGAGGTCTGCCAAGTCGTGGTTGATGCCATCAAACTCAAGCTGGCGCAGCCCGCATTGAAAGTGAGTTATGTGGCACTGAAGGCCGAGGACACCGAGGAGACCGTCAGCCAGGGCGGCGTTGATTTGCTCTGCACGGCAACGGTGGAAACGCTCAAGCGGCGCGAGAGCATGTCTTACTCGATCCCGGTCGTCAGCGGCGGCATCGGTGTGCTCTTGCGCGGCGACGCAGCGCAAAGCCTGCGCGATGTCTTGAGCGGCAAGCCGGCCCGCAGCGGCCCGGTCTGGCGCGGCACCAGCAATGGTGGTCTGTCCAATCACACTTATGCCGTGCGCGGTGGCACGGTCACCGAGGCTTGGGTGCGCGAGCAAACGCGCCGCCTTGGCGTGACCGTCAATGCGATCACGGTGGACGATTACGGCAAGGGGATAGAGCTGGTGCGGGCGCGTCAGGCCGATGCATTTTTTGGCGAGCGTGCGCTGCTGAAGGACTATGTGCAGCGCAACAAGCTGAGCGGCGAGGTGCTGGTGCTGGAGCGTCGTTTTGCCGCCGAGCCGCTGGCGCTGGCGATGGGTCGCAACGAGGATGACTTGCGCCTGCTGGTGGATGGCGCTTTGAGTCGGCTGCTCAAGAGTCCCGACTTCGCCAAGCTCTATGAGCGCCATTTCGGGCCGCTGGATGAAGCCAGCCGCCTGATTTACACCGGCTTTGCGCTGCCTTGACTTGCAGGGCCGCCTAGCTCTTTTTATCCAGACGAGGACTTAAGCCATGGCCAGCTCCAAGCTGATCCCTTCCCGCGTACTCTGCGTTGACGGCGACCTGGCCGGTGAGTCCAGCACGGCCAGCCGGCGCATCCGGGCCATTGTTGGCGCGCTGCGCGAGCATGGCGTCGAGGTGATCGAGTCGCTGTCTTATGAAGATGGCCTGGCCAATCTGATCTCGGATACGTCCATCCACTGCTTGCTGCTGGATTGGTCGCTGGGCGCCAATGACGCCGCCAGCCATGCAGCAGCTACCGAGCTGTTGCGCAGTCTGCGCAAGCGCAATGGGAGTCTGCCGGTTTTCTTGATGGCCGATCGCAAGGCGTCGAGCGGACCGATGACGGTGGAAGTGGCCAGCCTGGCGGATGAGTTCATCTGGACGCTGGAGGATAGCCCGGCCTTCATCGCGCGGCGGGTTGAGGCAGCGCTGGGCCGTTACTTCGACGGCTTGCTGCCGCCCTTTGCCCGCGCGCTGGTCAACTACAACCGCGATGCCGAATACTCCTGGGCGGCGCCCGGTCACCAGGGCGGCGTGGCCTTCACCAAGTCGCCGATCGGGCGGCTGTTTCATGACGCTTACGGCGAGACGCTATTCCGCACCGATATGGGCATCGAGCGCGGCGCCCTCGGTTCGCTGCTCTCGCACAGCGGCCCGATCGGTGAAAGCGAGCAATACGCCGCCCGCGTGTTCGGCAGTGATCGCAGCTACTCGGTGCTGAACGGCACCTCGGCCTCCAACCGCACCATCATGTCGGCCTGCATCGGCGAGCAACAGATTGCGCTGTGCGACCGCAATTGCCACAAGTCCATTGAGCAGGGCTTGGCCATCACCGGCGGCATCCCTGTGTTCTTGCAGGCTGGGCGCAACCGCTATGGCGTGATCGGCCCTATCCATCCGGATCAGATGAAACCTGAAGCCATCGCCGCCAAGATCGCAGCCAACCCGCTGGCGGCGCAGGCCAAGTCACAGCGCGCTGTCTACAGCGTGGTGACCAACTGCACCTATGACGGCATGTGCTACGACGCCAAGAGCGCGGAAAGCCTGCTGGGCCAGAGCGTCGACCGCATCCATTTCGATGAAGCCTGGTATGGCTATGCCCGCTTCAACCCCATGTACCGTGACCGTTATGCGATGCGCGGCGCGGCCAGTAGCCATGCTGACGATGGCCCGAGCGTCTACGCCACGCACTCGACCCACAAGCTCTTGGCGGCGCTGTCGCAGACTTCCTTCATCCATGTGCGCGACGGGCGCGGCGCGATTGATCATGGCCGCTTCAACGAAGCCTATGGCGCGCAGGCCTCGACCTCGCCGCTGTACGCCTTGATCGCCAGCAATGAGGTGGCGGCCGCGATGATGGCCGGCCCCTCCGGCGAGGCGCTGACGCAGGACGTGATCGATGAGGCGATCGCCTGCCGCCAGGCCGTGGCCCAGGTGCAGCGCGAGTTGGCCGCCAAGGGCGAGTGGTTCTTCACGCCCTGGAACGCGCCCGAAGTCACTGACCCTGCTACCGGTGTGCGTTATGCCTTCGCCGACGCGCCGGCCGAGTTGCTGGCCCATGAGCCCTCTTGCTGGGTGCTGCATCCGGGCGAGAGTTGGCATGGCTTTGACGCGCTGCCGGACGGTTGGTGCTTGCTCGACCCGATCAAGTTCGCCGTGGTGGCGCCCGGCATGCAGGATGATGGTCAGCTGTCCGAGCAGGGCATTCCTTGCGACCTGGTGACGGCCTATCTGGGCCAACACGGCATCGTGCCTTCGCGCACCACCTCGCACATGGTGTTGTTCTTGTTTTCGATGGGCGTGACCAAGGGCAAATGGGGCACTTTGATCAACACCTTGCTCGACTTCAAACGTGACTACGACGCCAATGTGCCGTTGGCGGACGCCTTGCCGCGCGTGCTTGCCGCTGCGCCGGCGCGATATGCCGGCATGGGGCTGAAGGATCTGGGTGATGCGATGTGGGCCGAGCTGCGCGCCGGCCGCATGGGGCATTGGGAAGCCGAAGCTTATGCGCAGCTGCCTAAACCGGTTTGCACGCCGCGCGTCGCCTTTCAGGCTTTGATGGCTGGCGAGGTGGAACTGCTGCCTTTGGACGAGATGGCCAACCGTGTCGTTACCGTCGGCGTGATTCCTTACCCGCCCGGCATCCCCATCGTGATGCCGGGCGAAAACATCGGCCCGGCCGATGGGGCCTGGATGAGTTATCTGCGCGTGCTGCAGCATTGGGCCGAGGCCTTCCCCGGTTTCGCCAAGGAGGTTGAGGGCACGATAGAGAAGGACGGCGTGTACAGCGTCTATTGCTTGAAGCGGTGAACCATGGTTGACAGGGGGGCTGAGCCCCGATACTGTTCGCGCGGCTGATCGACTGGCAGCCATAAGCCTTGCAGACTTGCCCTAGGCGGGTGACGCACCACATCGGTAAAGGCTCAGGACGGAAGATACCCAAGGCTCATGGCGTGCCTTCTCGAATACAGGCGGACCCTCCTCAGTGGGCCTGCACAAGTCCGCTGGCCCACAGCGTAGCCGGCCCGGCAAAAAAGCCTGCCTGCACGAGTGCCGCGCCGTCCTTGCCCAGTTGTATCCAGGCCAAGGTATCGTGGTGACTGCCGGGAATCAGTTCATCAGAGCGCAGCCTCATCAGCCAGGCGTACAGCTCCGCGTAGAGTTGAGGGTGGTGCAGCTGCGTCCAGGCAAGACCGACCAGGTCACCATAGGCTTCTTCCCGCCGCGTGGCCTCCATATCGGCAAAAGCAACTTGGTGCTCGTCGTCCAAGCCCTCGGGCGGGCTGGACGCGAAGCCGGCCGGCACGCTGTACCAGGCACCGTCCAGATAGCGCCGGCAATGGCCCACCTCATGCGCCGCCATCAACTCTACGGCCGCCTCGAGCAGTGGCGGCGGTATACGGTCTAGCGTGGCTTGGGCTTCAGGATTGCCCCGCATGGACAGCACCAGCTTGCACCGCCCATTCACAAACGCCAGCGCTAGTGGCGCCTGCCCGGCCGTAGGCTGGGGCTGCACGACGATGTCTAGCGGCAGGCCCAGTTTTCGGGCGTCGGCAATCACCGGGCCGGCGGCCTGGAGCCAGCGCGTTTCGACAGCACTCAGTTCGGCGGCGCGAGCGGGCGAGCCGAGTAGGCAGCCGATCAGCAGGGTCAACAGGGGGAACAGGACTGGACGGCGCATGGCTGGACTCCTCGATGGGAGATCTTCGGCGTCCGCTACCCAGCCTTGAGTGAGCCGGTTCCACATTAATCGGGTCTTGCCAACTATTGCCGCTTGCCAAAGCGGCCGAAAGCGCTGACCGGAGTTTTATCGCTGCGCTTGAAAAGTCTATGCGCCTCTTGGCCAGCAATCGGCCTCGGGCTTATTGCGCCATGCGCATGCACTGAATCTGCCCGACCTGAGGTTCTGGCGCTTGACCCGCCATCCCTATCTGGTGTTTTACTTCGAGCGGGATGACCCGATCGGTGTCTGGCGGGTCTTGCATCAGCTGCGCGATATTCCAGCCTGGACGGAGCTTAGGCCTGACAACTGCCCGAGGGTAAAAAGCCGACAGGGCTTGCTTGCCTTGGGCTCAGGGGCATCAATGGCGTTGCAGAGTTGTCTTGCCGCGTTCTTGAGGCATCAGCGCCTGAGCTTGAACACCGCCACTGCCTGTACCAACTGGCCCGCGTGCCCGCGCAAGCTCTCGGCGGCGGCGGCGGACTGCTCCACCAAAGCCGCATTTTGCTGCGTGGCTTGATCCATTTTGGTGATGGCCGCGCCCACTTGCGCGACGCCGCTGCTTTGCTGAGCGCTGGCGGCGCTGATCTCCGCCACGATATCGGCCACACGCTTGATCGCACCGACGATCTCATCCATGGTCTGGCCGGCCTGCCCGACCAGATTGCTGCCAGTTTCAACGCGCTCGACGCTGTCGACAATCAAGGTTTTGATTTCACGGGCTGCCTCGGCGCTGCGCTGCGCCAGGCTGCGCACTTCGGATGCCACCACGGCGAAACCGCGGCCCTGCTCACCGGCTCTCGCGGCCTCGACGGCGGCATTGAGCGCCAGGATATTGGTCTGGAAGGCAATGCCGTCGATGACGCTGATGATGTCCGAAATTTTTCTTGAAGATTCGTTGATGCCGCGCATCGTTTCCACCACCTGACCGACCACCTGCCCACCTTGCTCGGCCACCATCGATGCATTCAAGGAGAGCTGATTCGCTTGGCGGGCGTTGTCTGCGTTATGCCTGACGGTGTTCCCCAGCTCATCCATGGTGGCGGCGGTTTGCTGCAAAGCCGAGGCTTGCGCCTCGGTGCGGGCGGACAGGTCTTGATTGCCCTGCGCGATTTCGGCGCTGGCGGTGGCCACGCTCTCGGCATTGCTGCGCACATTGCCCACCACGTCAATCAAGGAATCCTGCATGCCGCTCAGCGCGCTCAGCAAGGGCGAAAACTCGTCTTGGCTATCGTCCCGAATCAATACGGTCAGGTCCCCATCGCGCACACGCTCGGCAACCTCTTGCGAAGCTTGCACGCGCTGACGCAGCGCCTTGGCGATCAGCACGGACAGGAACAGCAGCCCAAGCAAGCAGACCCCGACAATACCCAGCAGCAGCTTCAAGGTAGTACCGATTTCCGAGCTCACGCCGTCGATGTCCTTGGAGAGAGCGTTTTGCTGGTATTTGACGGTTTCATCCAGCACCGCCAGCACCTCGTTGCGCGCGGGAATTGTTTTGTCGACCAGGTAGGCGAAGGCTTCGTCTTTTTGTCCCTGCTGCACCAAGGCGATATTGCCTTCGGCCACTTGCCAGAAGCGCTCCAGCAGCGGTGGCAACAGAGCAAAGCGTCGCTTGCCCTCGTCAGTGAAAAGCAAACCTTCGTAAACTGCCGACATCTCGGTCACCAACTTGCGCTTGCTGGTGATGTCCTCCAGGGAGGCATTCCGTTCCGCATCGTTGCGAGCCAGCATGGCGTGGCGCAGCTGCAGGGAAATTCGGGTGATATTTAGCTCCATCGCGGCGATGCGAGTCAGCTGAGGCACGCGACCTTTTTCGGTCGCCTCCGCCGTGGCGGCCACGGCGTTGAGCTTGATATAGGCGGTGGCGGCCACGGCCAGCAGCGCGAGCGAGAGTGCAAAAGACACCAGATACAGCCGCCGGGCGATACCTTTGGCATTCAAAAAACTCATGGTGCAGATCCTCTGTTCACATCGGCCCTGTCAAAGCGCAGCAGAGCGCGGATGCACTCTGATCACGTCGCCATGCTGCTCCCCGAGCAATAAGGCCAAGCTGCGAAGTATCGACTGGATATCGGCAAATTCAGCTCTTAGCTTGAACGCAAGCCTACTGATGCGGATTGCTCCACAGTTTCAATCAATAAAAAAACCCGCAGGGCTTGCGCGCTGCGGGTTGGCGGTTCAAGGCACAGGCTCAGTTCAAGCGATGGCCTTCCACTGCGCCATCAAGCCATCCCACTTGGCGCGCGCTGCGAGCACATGGCGCTCCTTGATATGGCCGTAACCGCGAATTTCCTCGGGGATGCGGGCAATCTCGGTAGCCAAGCTCAGGCGCTCAGTGGTCAAACCCTTGGCCAGAATCGCCTCAATGCTGGCGCGGTACTCGCCTATCAGCGCACGTTCCATTTTCCGCTCGGCCGTGTAGCCAAAGACATCAAACGTGCCGCCGCGCAGGCCCTTGAACTTGGCCAGCAGGCCAAAGGCAGGTCGGATCCAGCTGCCCATCTGCTGCTTGATCAACTCGCCCTTGGCGTTCTTTTTGGCCAAGAGCGGTGGTGCCAGGTGATGCACCAGCTTGTAGTCGCCTTCGAACTGGCTGGCCACTTGATCCAGGAACTTCTGGTCGGTGTGCAGGCGCGCGACTTCGTACTCGTCCTTGTAAGCCATCAGCTTGAACAGATAGCGGGCCACCGCCTCGGTCAGTTTGTGGCTCGGGCCGCCTAGCTTGTCTTCGGCCGCGCGGACCTTGTCGACGAAGGCTTTGTAGCTCTCGGCATAGGCCGGGTCTTGGTAGTCAACCAGGAAGGCTATGCGCTTGGAGAACATCTCGTCCAGGCCGGGGCGCTTGACGATATTGATGACCTGGCGCGCCTCGAACAGCGCCCGCACGGCAGCCAGATCCTGCGCGCAGCGACGACCCCATTCAAACGCGATCTTGTTGTTCTCGATCTGCACATTGTTCAGCTCAATCGCCCGCATCAGCGCCGCATAGCTCAAGGGCACACGGCCCTGCTGCCAGGCATAGCCCAGCATCAGCGGGTTGGTGTAGAGCGAGTCGCCGACCAGCTTGACGGCGACTTCCTCGGCGTCAAACATGCCCACGCCGGCCTTGCCAACGGCCGAGGCAACTGCGCTCTCGCAGGCAGCCGCTGGGAATGACCAGTTGGCGTCATTGACCAGTGCGGCGGTTGGCGAGCCATGGGTGTTCAGGGCGACAAAAGTGCGGCCTTCGCGCATCACCGCCAGCGTGGTCTTGTTGGCGGCGACGATGGAGTCGCAGGCGATGACCAGATCGGCCTCGGCCGTGCCAACCTTGGTGCAGTGGATCGCGTCTTCGCTATTGGCAATCTGGATATGGCTCCAGGTGCTGCCGCCCTTTTGCGCCAATCCTGCGGCGTCTTGCGTGATCACGCCCTTGCCTTCCAGGTGGGCGGCCATGCCCAGCAGCTGGCCGATGGTGATGACGCCGGTGCCGCCGACGCCGGCGACGACGATGCCCCAGGCTTTTTCGGGGTTAGGGATCAAAGGCAGGGGCAGCTCGCCCAGCGTTGTGTCAAACGGGCTCAGGCGCTTGTCCTTCTTGGGCTTCTTGAGCTGACCGCCTTCGACGGTGACGAAGCTCGGGCAGAAGCCCTTGACGCAGGAATAGTCCTTGTTGCAGCTGTTCTGGTTGATCTGGCGCTTGCGGCCAAACTCGGTGTCCAGCGGCTCGATGCTCAGGCAGTTGGATTGCACCGAGCAATCGCCGCAACCTTCGCAGACCAAGTCGTTGATGACGACGCGCTTGGCCGGGTCGACCAGCTTGCCCCGCTTGCGGCGGCGGCGCTTTTCGGTCGCGCAGGTCTGGTCGTAGATGATGGCCGAGGTGCCGACGATCTCGCGGAACTCGCGCTGGATCGTGTCCAGCTCATCGCGGTGGTGCACGGTCACGCCGGGCAGCAGCGCCACGCCGTCGTACTTCTGCGGCTCATCCGTCACGATGCAAAGTTTGGCCACGCCTTCCGAGATCACGCTTTGCATGATTTGCAAGACGCTGTGCCCTTCCGCGCGCTCACCGACTTGCTGGCCGCCGGTCATCGCGACCGCATCGTTGTAGAGGATCTTGTAGGTGATGTTGACACCGGCGGCGATGGACTGGCGGATCGCCAAGATGCCGCTGTGGAAGTAGGTGCCGTCGCCGAGGTTGGAGAAGATGTGCTTCTCGTCGGTGAAGGCCGATTGCCCCACCCATGGCACGCCTTCGCCGCCCATCTGCGTGAAGGTGGCGGTGCTGCGGCCGGGCATCCAGGTGACCATATAGTGGCAGCCGATGCCGCCCACTGCGCGCGAACCTTCGGGCACGCGGGTGGAGGTGTTGTGCGGGCAGCCGCTGCAGAACCAGGGCGTGCGGTCGGCGCCGCCGGCGGTTTTTTCCTCGGCCTTCAGCGCATTCTCTTTGGCATCGATGATGGCGACGCGGGCGTCCAAACGCGCCATCACATCGGCGTCGACGCCGAGCTTCTTGAGGCGCTTGGCGATTGCGCGGGCGATGATGGCCGGCGTCAGGTCGGCCTGTGGGCGCAAGAGCCAGTTCTTGCTTGGGCTGGCCATGCCCCATTCGCCGCCCAAGGCGCCCGAATCGGCGTCGTCATCGAACTTGCCCAGCACATGCGGGCGCACATCGGGGCGCCAGTTGTAGAGCTGTTCCTTGATTTGATACTCGATGACCTGGCGCTTTTCTTCCACCACCAGAATTTCTTGCAGGCCGTCGGCAAAGTCGCGCGTGATCGTCGCTTCCAAGGGCCAGACCACATTGACCTTGTGGACGCGGATACCGAGCCGGCGGCAGGTGTCGTCGTCCAGACCCAGATCGTGCAGCGCCTGGCGGGTGTCGTTATAGGCCTTGCCGGAGGCGATCAGACCGAAGCGATCCTGCTGGGTCGAGATCACGTTGTAGTTGAGCTTGTTGGCGCGCACATAGGCCAGGGCGGCGTACCACTTGTGATCCATCATGCGCGCTTCTTGCTCCAGCGGCGCGTCGGGCCAGCGGATATGCAGGCCGCCGGCCGGCATCGGGAAGTCCTCCGGCATGATGATTTTGACGCGGTCCGGGTCGACGCTGACCGAGGCACCCGATTCGACAATCTCTTGAATCGTCTTCATGCCCGACCACAGACCCGAGAAGCGGCTCATCGCGAATGCGTGCACGCCCATGTCCAGGATGCCTTGCACGCTGCTGGGGAAGAAGACCGGGAAGCCGGCTGCCTTGAAGACGTGGTCGCTTTGATGCGCGGCGGTGGAACTCTTGGCGATATGGTCGTCACCGGCTATGGCGATCACGCCGCCATGCTTGGAGGTGCCGGCCATATTGGCGTGTTTGAAGACGTCGATGCTGCGGTCCACACCCGGGCCCTTGCCGTACCAGATGCCGAACACGCCGTCGAATTCGGCCTTCTCGGGAAACAGGTCCAGCTGCTGGGTGCCCCAGACGGCGGTGGCGCCGAGTTCCTCGTTGACGCCGGGCTGGAACACGATGTGCTGCTTGGCCAAATGCTTTTTGGCAGCCTGCAGCGCCTGGTCATAACCGCCCAGCGGCGAGCCCCGGTAGCCGGATATGAAGCCGGCGGTGTTGAGCCCGGCCATTGCGTCGCGCGTGCGCTGCAGCATCGGCAGACGCACCAGGGCCTGCACCCCGCTCATGAACGCGCGACCCGAGTCGAGCGCGTATTTGTCGTCCAGCGTGACTTTTTCTAGCGCGCGCAGGATGTGTTCGGGCAAGGGTGCATTCATGGTGTGGTCGCTTGTCTCTTGGTTTGGGGCAGGGCTGGCGCAGGTCGCTTGTGGCGACGGCGCCCCCTTCGGGTGTGGGCAGTATTACCGGGTAGGGCAGTGTAGGGAAAGCGCGGCGTTAAGTGCTTGCTTTTTGCTGTTGCATTTTGGTCTCGTGAGCAATAATCGTGCTGAAAACGTTGAAAGGAGTGCAGATTGGCATCGCGAAAACCTGACTCGGGGCAAGCTAGCTTGAAAAGCTTCGCCAAAACAACTGCAAGCATTGCGCCGCTGGGCGGGGTCAGTGAGGGCGAAGTGCTGGGCGGCGACACGCTGGACCGTTATCACATTGCCATCCTGGCTGAACTACAGCGTGATGCACGGCTTTCGAATGCCGAGCTTTCGGCGCGCATCGGCCTGTCCACGGCGCCGACCTGGCGGCGCGTGCGTTGGCTGGAGGAGCAGGGCTTCATCACCGGCTACCGCGCCGAGATCGACCGCCGGAAAATCGGCCTGGGCGTGCTGGCCTTTGTGCGCCTGGACGCCGACCGCAACACCGGCGCCTCGACCAAGCCGCTGGAAGATGCGATCCGGCAGCTGCCCGAGGTGATCTCATGCCACTACATCTCGGGTGCTGGCACCTTCGAGTTGCAGGTCCTGGCCACCGACCTCGATGCCTTCAGCCGCTTTACCATCGACACCTTGTTGAACCTGCCTAACGTCAAAGATGTACACACCAGCTTTTCGCTCGGCGAGGTCAAGGCGGGCGGCGGCGTGCCGCTGGCGCATCTGGGTGGCGGCTGAGGCCGGATCTATGTCTGTGCTTCGAATCGTGTGCCTATGTTCGTGACCAACCCAGGCGCGAAGGAATCTGAGGCGATGCAGCGACTTGCTTGGCTGAAACGGTTTTCCCTTTGGGCGAGCGTCGTGTTCGTCTTGTCTGTGGCCTTGATCCTCGGGCCCTTGCATTTGTTGGAGCCGCTGAATCTGCTCCCCCATTTCGCACTCATCATCAGCGGCGGCTTTTTATTGTTCGGCTTGTTCGCGGTCCCTGCCTCCCAGTGGTGGAAAAAGTTGATCAAGCTCACCTTGCTTTTGCTGATGGCATTGAGCTTGGGGCTACTCACTTTGGTGATCCTGTTGACAACTTATCTGCAGCTGAGCACGACGACCACCCGCGACATCGATTGCGGCCCGTCGCTGGAATGCCGCGTCTACAGCAGAGGCAATTTTGGAAACTACTGGCAGGACCTTGTCCAGCGTCAGCGCTATCTGGGCTTCATCTATGTGGAAACGCCATTGACGCAGTTTGACCGAGAGGTCGTCAACACCTTGCGTTTCGATGCGCAGTCGCAAGGCCTGATTCTGGAGGTGGAGGAATATGGTCAGGCGCCGCGCACGGTGAATATTGCTTTGCCTCTGCCGGCCAGTGCAGCTCAGTGATCCGCAGCTTGGTCTGCCAGCGGCCCTTCGGTGCATCAAGCGCTACATTTGTAGCCCGCGTTCTTGCTTTTGCTGCCCGCCTATGGAAATCCTGAAATCACCTTGGATGAGCGCTGTCGCTAGGGCAATAGCAACAGCAATCGCTGTCTGGGCGAGTCCTGCAGTGTGGGCAGCCCAGCCAGAAGCGCCTGCCACTTGGGTGCCGTCGGAAGACGGCAGCAAGGTGGTCGATGCGGCCACCCAGCAGATCTGGCAGCGCTGTGTGGCCGGCATGCAATGGACGGGCAAGACCTGTGTTGGCGAGGCCCTCTTGATGACGCGCGCCGAGGCCGGCGCCTGGGCCCTTAGCGCGGCCAAGGCCGAGGGCCAGAGTTGGCGCCTGCCCAGGGTGCCGGAGTTGAAGCGACTGGCGGCCCATGCTGCCCACGCTGGCGAGCAGGCCGGCTCGGAGCGCACGCTCTTCCCGGCGGCGCCTGGTGGCTGGTATTGGTCCGCAACGGCCAGCATCAATACTGCGCCGGTCAATCAGTACAACTACGCCAATATCGCCCAAGGCCGTACGAACGAAAATGCCGATCGCCTGTCTGTTCGCCAAGGCTGGGCCGTCAACTTGGCCAATGGCGAAGCCCGGGCCGACACCGACAAGCAGCGCAAACTGGCCGTGCGCCTTGTGCGCTCAAAGCCTTAAGGGATGAGGGTGCTGTGGGGCTGGGATGCCTTGCCGTCCCTGAAGCGAAGCCCGCAGTTGGTGCTGCTAGCTTGGCGTCTATTTCAAGGCATCAAGCTTTGGCGGCAGGCTTGACCTAGCGCGCTTGACCTTTTTGGGCTGCGGCGCGGGATTCGTCCGCATGAATATGGGTGATGAAGTAGCGCACAAATACGGCACCAATGCCAAGCACAATGCCGATGGTGGCGACGCTGAAAAGACCGACATCGCTGCTGAAGAGATCCATGAAGAGTTTCATCTGTGCGCCTTGGAGTTTGAAGGTGTGAGCTGATTGGATGCTTCTGTGCCTGCGGCGTCTCTGACTTGGCGCAAGCTTTTTGCAGGCCTTGCGCCGATGTCTTGAATCGCAGCAGGCGCTGCGCGCCTGCATCGAGAGGCTTGTTCTGCCTGCCGCGCCGTTTGAGGAAAACTTTGGGCATGGCGTCGCCTAGCCCTCAGAATTCGCGCATGAGTTCAAGCGCCCGTCTTCCTTTCAAGCATTTTTTGTTGGCCCTGGCCGTGGTGGCCATCTGGGGCAGTAACTTCGTCGTCATACGGCTTGGGCTGAACGCCTTGCCGCCGCTGCTGTTTGCCACCTTGCGCTTCAGTTTTGCGGTCTTGCCCGCGATCTTCTTCCTCAAGAAGCCCGATCTGCCCTGGCGCAATTTGGCCAGCTACGGGCTCTTGATCGGCGTCGGCCAGTTCGGTTTGCTGTTCCTGGCCATGCGCAGCAATATCTCGCCCGGCCTGGCGTCCTTGGTGATTCAGACGCAAGTCTTTTTTACCTTGATGCTGTCTATGCGCTTGAACAAGGAAGGGGTGCAGGGCTATCAATGGCTAGCCTTGCTGCTCGCCGCCAGCGGCATCGCCTTGATCGCAAGTCACACCGACGGCAGCGCCACGCCCTTGGGGCTGCTCATGATCCTTGCCGCCGCCTTCAGCTGGGCCTGCGCCAATATGGTCGGCAAGCAGGCCGGGCGGGTCAATATGCTGGCCTATATGGTCTGGACCAGCGTCTTTGCCGTGCCGCCTTTGCTGGCGCTGTCTTTGATCGTCGAGGGGCCGGCCGCGATGGGCGCCGGCCTGGCCCGGGCTGATGCGACGACCTGGGCCGCCGTGCTCTGGCAAGCCGTCGGCAACACCTTGTTCGGCTATGCCGCCTGGGGCTGGCTGCTGGCCCGCCACGCGCCGGCCACCGTCGTGCCCATGGCCTTGCTGGTGCCGGTCTTCGGCATGAGCACGGCGGCCTTGGTGCTGGGCGAGAGCTTGCCGGCCTGGAAGCTGATCGCGGCGGCCTTGGTGCTCAGCGGCCTGGCGCTGAACCTGCTGTGGCCGCTGCGGCCGTGGCGGGATCGCGCCTGACATTGATCTAGAGCAGGCGGCGCTCACTCCCTGGGGCGTTGCAGGCGGACTGGAGATTAGGATGGGTCGATGAACGCCTCCACATATTCAATCTCGCTGCTCAAACAGCCGCCCCGCTACCTGTTCTTCACCGGCAAGGGTGGCGTGGGCAAGACTTCTTGCTCGACGGCGGTGGCGCTGGCTTTGGCGGACGGCGGGCTGCGGGTGCTGCTGGTCAGCACCGACGCGGCCTCCAATCTCGACGAGATGTTGGGCGTGCCCTTGCGCAACCACCCGGTCGAAGTGCCCGGCGCGCCAGGGCTGTCGGTCTTGAACATAGACCCAAACCAAGCCGCCGAGGATTACCGTCTGCGGGTCCTTGCTCAAATGGCCGCTGACCTTAGCGAAGCTGATCGAGGCACGGTGCGCGAGCAGTTGTCGGGCGCCTGTACGACCGAGATTGCGGCCTTTGATGAGTTCGCGACGCTGTTGGCCGAGCCGCCGGCGGATTTTGATCACATCATTTTTGATACAGCGCCAACCGGCCATACCTTGCGCTTGCTGAGCCTGCCCAAGGCCTGGAGCGGATTCCTGGCCGACAACGACCGAGGTGCATCCTGCCTGGGCCCGCATTCGGGCCTGAAGATGCAAGAGCAGCGTTTTCAAATGGCCCTGGCCGCCTTGACCGATCCGGCCTTGACCGAGGTGGTGCTGGTGACCCGAGCCGAAGTGGCCGCCTTGGCCGAAGCCGGCCGCACCTCGGCGGAGCTGCGCGAACTGGGTTTGAACCGCCAGCGCTTGCTGGTCAACGGCGTCTTCAAGGCCAGCGACTTGAGCGACGCGGTCGCGCTGGCGCTGGAGGCACAAGCTGACACCGCGCTCGCGGCGATGCCGGCCGCCTTGCTGGCTTTGCCGCGTGACCAAGTGCCGCTGCGCTCTTTTGACACCGTGGGTTTGGCAGCGCTGCGTGGCTTGTTGAGTGAATCGGCCGCTGGAGACGCGACAGCTGCCGCTGTGTCGCCGCCCGCTCAACTTGACGCCGCCAGCCTGGGTGCACTCTGCGACGAATTGGCTGCCGCCGGCCATGGCCTGATCATGGTGATGGGCAAGGGCGGCGTAGGCAAGACCACGATCGCGGCCGCGCTGGCGATCGGCCTGGTGCAGCGCGGCCATGCGGTTCACCTGACCACCACCGATCCGGCCGCCCATGTGCTGCCGACCGTGCAGGGCGACCTGGCCGGGCTGCGCGTCGATTGCATAGACCCCAAGCGCGAAACCGAGCTGTACATCGCAAAGATCATGGCGGCGCGTGGGCGCAGCTTGGACGAGGCTGGCCGCGCGCTCTTGCTGGAGGATTTGCAATCACCGTGCACCGAGGAGGTGGCGGTGTTCCATGCCTTCTCACGCGTGGTCAGCGAAGCGCGCAGTGCTTTTGTCGTGATGGACACCGCGCCGACCGGTCACTCGCTGCTGCTGATGGACGCCACCGGCGCCTACCATCGGCAAATGATGCGCGAGTTCGAGGGGCGCAATTCGGCGGGCCGGGTGTTGACGCCCTTGATGCGTCTGCAAGACCCGCAGCACACCCGCATCATCATTGCCACGCTGGCCGAGCAGACGCCGGTCTCGCAGGCGGCGGCTTTGCAAAACGATCTCAAGCGCGCCGGTATCACGCCTTATGCTTGGGTCATCAACCGCAGCCTGCTGGCGGCCGGCGCGCGCGATCCTTTGCTAAGGGCGCGCCTGATCGGCGAGCAGCGTCAGGTGCAACGCATTCGATCCGGTCTTGCCGAGCGGGTCTACGTTTTGCCGTGGTCGGCCACACCGCCGGTGGGCGTGGCGGCTTTGACAGGCTTGACGGCTTGATTAACTTTCTTTGCCTCAGCTGCGGCGGCGATGAATCGCGCCAGCGCCGATGGCCAGCAAGCCCAGGCCCATCAAGGCCCAGCTGCTTGGTTCGGGCACGGCAGTGATGTTGTAGGTGATGTCCTGCTCGAAGGTCCATTGGCCCGCAAACGGTCCGGTCGGCGAAGAATTGACGGTCCAGCGCACCTGATGGTTGCCTGCGGACAGGCCCTCCATCGCGAGCAGGTAGCCATCCGAAATGGCCGGGAAGACACCGGCAGGCCAGCCGCCCAGATTGTCTGCGCCTACATGCAAAGGGAACAAATCGCTTGATTGGCGGAATTGGCTCAGCGATGAATAGCCGGCAGGCAGCAAGGCAGGCGCCCCGTCGACGGTGAGCGACATGCTGTTGATCGTGCCCAATACATGGCCGACGATGAAACGAAGGTCGGCTTCGGTCTCGTTGGCATCGGGCCAGCCGGTGACGACCTGAAGATTCAGCAGCAGCGTTTGGTCGGGCCGCACTGTCACGTTGCGAACGACCGGGGTCGCGTTGAAGGACCCAGGCAGAAAGAAATACCCACCTTGGTCGCCGAGCTGTGTGTTGGCGCCAGGCCCGTCGAGGAGTGGGTTGGTCGCGGCTGGAATCGAGAGCCACCATTGGCTGAATTGGGCCAATCTGAAGCGCTGGTCGTAGCCGGCAACGAGGGCGTCGGGGGCGATCAGCTGCTGTGCCAGCGAGGGGCCGGCCGCGATGGCAAGGATGGTGGCCGCTGCGAGTGGGGCCAATTGCCGCGCGATGGCGGCGGTGGCGTGGCGGGTGAGTGGTTTTGACATGGCGCATCTCCCAAGGATTGACAAAGGAAGGCAGGCGGCTTGCCTGCCAAGTGCACGGCGTCGGTTTGCCGTGCGGCCAATGTCCTACTTGCTGGGGTCGACGTCCTTAAGGCGCCTGAAACAGGCCTGAAAAGTTCTGAAACTGCACGGGCGAGGCAGTAGTTAGGGGGCAGCGTCTCTATCATCGCCAGCAAGCGGTCTTGCGACGTGCAACATGCAACTTGCAACTTGCAAAAAAGGCGGCCGAGCATTGAGGAGTCAGCGATGGTGATGACCCAGACTTACCCGGACGTCGGGCTATCGAGCAATGCCGGTGTTCCGCCGTCTGGCGCCGGTGCACGGCGCTGGAAATGGATGTTGCTCGGCTTTTGCCTGTGCTGCGCCGGCATGCGGCTGTGGGCAATGGCTTATCTGGAGCGCTCAGTCGTGCCTGCGGCGGCGGGCGGCATGGGTGTGGTCATGAAGGGCCCCTTGAGTGGCCCCCATTGGATGACGACGGTGGTGAGCATGGAGCCCGAAGCCGACCTTGCCCGCCAGGGCGTCAAGGTGGGTGATCGCCTGACCTTTGACCAGATAGGCGACCGTTGGCGCATCAAGGGCGTGGATGAGTTGATCCCCGTCACGATCGAGTCCAACGGTGAGTGGCGCCAGCTAAGGGTCCGCACCGCGCCTCAACCAGATCGCGTTGACGCCGTTGGAGTCATGCGCGAGTTCAGCGGCTTGGTCGAGAGCTGGCTGGCCTTGACGATTGCGGCGGTGTTGAGTTGGCGGCGTTCGGACAGCCGGGCCATGCGTGCCTTGGCGATCGCCTTGGCGCTCTACAGCATTGCCGACGTGGGCATGCGTTTGCCGGCAGGTACGGTGCAGGCCTTCATGATGTTCTATGGCTCCTTTGTGAATACCTTGCTCATCGCGGCGAGCTATCTGTATTTCGCCATTGCCTATCCGGATGAGCAAAGCCGGTTCTCGCGAACCGGGGTCCGGCGCGGCTTCGCGCTGCTGGTTTGCCTAGGGTTGGCGGTCAATGTGTTCGAGCTGGTCTTTCATTTTCGGCTCACGCCATTCGAGCCACCGTATTGGAAACTGGTCTTCGAGCGACTGGGCGGCAGCTTTGTCTATTTGGTCGACATCGCGACCTTGGTGTTTTTGTGGCTGGCTTGGCGGCGCGCCAGCGGTGTGGCGAGGTACCGCGCCGCTTGGATAGGCGTTTGCGTCGCTGTCATGGTGAGCGGCTCGATTGTTTTCGTCATCATGGGCAATTTGCCGGGGCGCACGCTGCAGCGCGAGTTGGTCATGGATTTCATTCAAATTGCATTGGCGATGCTGTCTATGCTGGGCTTGGCGTACGCCGTGCTGCGCCACCGCGTGTTCGGTTTTGGCTTCGCGCTCAACCGTGCCTTGGTCTGGGGCTTGGTGCTGGCGGTTCTGGTGGCCGGTGTGGCCTTGCTGCGCATGCTTGGGAGCCGCTGGCCGCTGCTGGCCGACCCGCGCATTGCGGCCAGCGTGACGGTGCCGCTGGCGCTGGTGTTCTCCAGCGCGGTGCCGCGCTTGCGAGTCTGGGCCGATGACATCGTGCAGCGGCTTTTCTATCGCAACTGGCGCAGCAAGGAAGAAGCGCTGTGGACGGCGGCGACCGCAGCGGTCGGCCTGCAAGGGCAGGACGCGCTGCTAAGCCATTACCTGCGCGCCATCAAGCGATTTGCGGGCGGGGCCGAGGTGTCGGTTTTCCGCGTGCAGGCAGCGGCGCAGACTCCGGCTTGCGCTCGCTTGGCCGCCACCGCAGCCACGGCGCCCGAGCATTTGAGCTTGGAGCCAGCCGATTTGCGCAGCATCCAAACGCACCGCCTGCCGGCTGCCTTGTCGGCGCTGGTCGGTGTGGACGGCTTGGCGGTGCCGATCAAACACCGCGATCAATTGACCGGTTTCTTGCTGCTGCACACCCGGCCCGATGGCGCACCCTACCGGCCCGACGAGGTGCGTGCGTTGGCCCGCGCCACCGACATGATGCAAGAGGATTTGCAGGCCGACGCCGGGCGCACCCAGGCGCAGCTGCTGGAGCAAAAACTCGCCGCCGAGTTGCAAGCGCGAGAGGCCGCGCAGTCGGCCAATGCGGCCAAGAGCGCTTTTCTGGCCACCGTCAGCCACGAGATCCGCACGCCTATGAATGGCGTGATCGGCATGAGCGGGCTGCTGCTCAATTCGCAGCTGACCGAGGAGCAGCGCGACAACGCGCAAACCATCCGCGACTCGGCCGAGGCGCTGCTGAGCATCATCAATGACGTGCTCGACTTCTCCAAGATTGAGGCCGGCCGGATGGAGCTGGAAGACCAGCCCTTTGAGTTGCGCGAATGCGTGCGCTTGGCGCTGGATCTGGTGAGCGTGCGCGCCGGCCAAAAAGGCTTGCGCCTGAGCTGCCATTTCGCGGCCGATGTACCCGAGGCGGTGCAGGGCGACGCCGCCCATCTGCGCCAGATCCTGCTCAATCTGCTCAGCAATGCTGTCAAGTTCACCGACACCGGCGAGGTCGTGTTGAACGTGTCGGCGCCGAGCGACGGGCGGCTGGCCTTCGAGGTGCGCGACACCGGCATCGGCCTCAGCGCCGAGGGTCGCGAGCGGCTGTTTCAGCGCTTCAGCCAGGCCGACAGCAGCATCAACAGCCGCTATGGCGGCACCGGCCTGGGCCTGGCCATCAGCAAGCAATTGGCCGAGCTGATGGGCGGCAGCATGGCTGTGGACAGCGCCGGGCCAGGGCAGGGCTGCCGCTTCTACTTTGACATCCAGGCGCGTGCGGTGGCACTGGCGCCGCGACCCCAGCGGGTAGTACCAGCGCCAACCGAGTTGGACCCCAATATGGCCGCGCGCCATCCGCTGCGCATCCTCTTGGTCGAGGACAACGGCGTCAACCAAAAGCTCGGCCTGCGCCTGCTGGAACAGATGGGTTACCGAGCCGACTTGGCCAGCAATGGGCGCGAGGCGGTGCAGAGCGTGGAGCGCCAGACCTACGACCTGGTGCTGATGGATGTGCGCATGCCCGAGATGGACGGCTTGCAGGCCAGCCGCGCCATCACGGCGCGAT
>CAUPEV010000060.1:0-23293 GCA_963510335.1 uncultured Roseateles sp. | reverse complement strand
GGCAGATATCGTCGTGGTCTTGATGAGGGCCGGCATGGATTTCTATTTTCTGGCCCCGCTCAAACAGGCCAAGGCCGGATTTGTGATCCAGCAGTCGGCCAATCTGGGCATGGTCGGGGTGCAGCAGTTGATGGGCGGGGTGATACGCAACATCATCGGGCGCATGGACGGGCCTGCCTTGCTGAGCGTGTGTGGCTCGATCCGCTCGATGATGGTTTGAGAACTAGTCAGCAACTCATGCCAACAGCCAAGTGCTGAACCGGAAGGTGATGAAGGACGCCAGATAGGCCAGGCCGAACAAATAGCCCGCCATCAGCAGCGGCATGCGCAGCCCCCCCGTCTCGCGTCGCACCGCCGCCAGCGTGGCCAGGCATTGCGGTGCGAAGACAAACCAGGCCAGCAAGGACAAGGCGGTCGGCAAGCTCCAGCTTTGCGCGATCAGCGGGCTCAGCGCCTGAGCCGCATCCTCGGCGCTGGCCGACAAGGCGTAGACCGTGCCGAGTGCGCTGATGGCGATTTCGCGCGCCGCCAGGCCGGGCACCAAGGCCAGGCTGATTTGCCAGTTGAAGCCTATGGGCTCAAAGACCTGCGCCAAGCCATGCCCCAGCATGCCCGCGACGCTGTACTCAATCGGCGCGCCTGGCGCACCCTCGGGTTTGCCTGGAAAACTCGACAAGGCCCACAGCAATAAAGTCAGGCACAAGATGATGCCGCCGACACGTTTGATGAAGATCATGGCGCGCTGCCACAGGCCAATCATCACATTGCGCGGGTTCGGCCAGTGGTAGTTCGGCAGCTCCATCATCAGCGGCCGCACTTGAGTGCCGCTGGTCAAGCGCTTGAGGACCCAGGCCACGGCCAGTGCACCCAGAATTCCGGCGAGATAGAGACCCAGCAAGACCAGTCCTTGCAGCTCGAACCCGCCCCAAACAAGTCGTTGCGGAATGAAGGCGCCGATCAACAAGGCATACACAGGCAGGCGCGCCGAGCAGGTCATCAAGGGCGCAATCATGATGGTGACGAGGCGATCGCGCGGATTGGCAATGCTGCGTGTGGCCATGATGCCTGGAATGGCGCAGGCGAAGCTCGACAGCAAAGGAATGAAGCTGCGCCCCGACAGGCCGACGCTGCCCATCAAACGGTCCAGCAAGAAGGCAGCGCGAGGCAGATAGCCCGACTCCTCCAGCACCAAGATGAAAAAGAACAGGATCAAGATCTGCGGCAAAAACACCAGCACACCGCCGACACCAGCGATCAGTCCGTCGACGATCAAGCTGTGCAGCCAGCCTTCGCTCAAATAGGCCCCGGCCTGCTGCCCCAACCAAGCCATCGCCGATTCGATCAAATCCTTTGGCACTTCTGCCCAAGTGAAGACCGCTTGGAACAGCAGGAACAAGACCAGCAGCAAGATCAAAGGGCCTGCGACCGGGTGCAGCAAGACGCGGTCGATGCGGTCGCTCGCCAAATGCGGCAGCGCCTGGTCCAAATCCAGCGCTTGCAAGATCTGCCGCACCGCCTTGTGGTCGGCCTCTTGCTTGGGGCTGGCGTCTAGTTCGGGCAGCAGATCAGTGGCTGGCGACCAGACCTCGCGCTGATCCAGCAGCAATTTCAGTTCGTTAACACCGACACCTTGCGTGGCGACGGTGCGAATCACCGGCACACCGATGGCCGCTGAGAGCTTGGCGGCGTCGATGTGGATGCCCCGGCGGTCGGCCAGGTCGGTCATATTCAGGGCCACCACACAGGGCAGGCCCAAGCGCTTGACCGCCAACACCAGCCTGAGCGTGCGGCGCAAATTGGTGGCGTCGAGCACGCAGATCACCAGGTCGGGGCGTTTTTCGCCGCGCGCGCGGCCAGCCAACACATCACAGGTCACGCGCTCATCCGGCGAGCGAGGGTGCAAGCTGTAGGTGCCGGGCAGGTCGAGCAGGCGCAAGCTTTTGCCAGCCGCGCTGCTGAGTCGGCCTTCCTTGCGCTCGACCGTCACGCCGGCGTAGTTGGCGACTTTTTGCTGGCTGCCGGTCAGACGGTTGAAGAGGGCGGTTTTGCCGCAATTCGGATTGCCCACCAAAGCCAATAGGGGGCCCGCCGGGTGCAGATGGATGACGGCTTCACGCATCCTGCCCGCCTCGTGTTTGCAAACCAAGGGGCAGAGGGCTTTGCACCAAAACACAGGCTGCTTCGGCGCGCCGCAGTGCAAAGGTCGATTGGCCGATGCGCACCACCAAGGGGTCTGCGCCCGGCTGGCCACGGGCCATCACACAGACTGCTTCGCCAGGGAGAAAACCAAGTTCTTCCAGCCAGTCGGCCCACTCGGGGGCGTAACTTGGCGAGCTCACGCCTACGACGTTCAAGGGCGCACCGATGGCGGCCATTGCCAGGTTGTCAGTAATTGCGCTTGTCATGGATTATTGGGTTTGGCTTTGATGCAATCAAGAATTATTCGCATTGTAGTCCGTGATCCTTGATCCTCAATCCTTAATCCTTGAAACGCCGAACTAGCTTGCTTCTTGCTGGCCCATTGTTTGCTGCAAGGCCAGCTGCAGTTGCTTAAAGCCTTGGACGAACTGCTCGCCCTGGCGAAGATCGGCCATGCGCTCAAGGCTGTCGCACAGCTCATAGCTGGGGCCATTCGGTTCGATGAAGGCGAGGCAGCCCTTGATGCCGTGCACCGTGATGGCGGCTGTTGGCCAATCCAGAGCCTGAATGGCTGCGTCAATTTCTTGCACCCGCAGCGGCAGTTGCTCTCTAAAGGCGTTCAGCATCTGGGTCTTCAACTCGCGCACCCGCTGCGCTCGAATCTCCTTTTGGCTGACGGGGGCGGTTTGCACCGCAAGCTCATCCAAGGGGGCTGCACCAGGGGGGCGATGGGCTGGGTTCTGATCGGCAGGTGGTCTGAGCGCAAGCCCCAAGCGCTTGCGCTCTGCAATGACTTGGCCCAGCACCTGGTGCAGCGCGCGTTCGTCTATGGGTTTGCTCAAAAAACCCACCATGCCGCTGCTCAAAAACCGCGCCCGGTCCTGCTCCGAGGCATTCGCCGTCAAGGCGACGATGGGAATATTGGGCTCATCAAACACAAGTCCTTGCCAATGGCCGGCGCGGATATGTCCGGTCGCTTCCAAGCCATCCATCACGGGCATGCGGCCATCCATCAAGACCAAATCAAAGCGCTCTTGCGTCAAGGCTTGCAAGGCCTGCTCACCGTTCTTGACCAGACTGAGGGTGTGGCCCATATCGCTGAGCATGGCTTTGACGATCAACTGATTGGTCTCAGCGTCCTCTGCCACCAAGACGTGCAGCTGATGCTCATGCGGCGGCAGCGCTTCGAGCAGCTCTTGCCGGGGCTGCTGACCGATCAGCAGGGTGACTTCAAAATAGAAGGTGCTGCCTTGGCCCAAGCTGCTGTGCAGGCCGATACGCCCGCCCATCAGTTCCACCAATTGTTTGCAGATCGACAAGCCCAGCCCGGTGCCGCCAAAGTTGCGCGTGGTCGACATATCGGCCTGCTCGAATTTCTGAAACAGTCGCGTCTGCGCTTCCTCGCTGATGCCCAGACCGGAGTCCTGCACAGCGAAATAGATGGACACCATGCCAGGTTCAAGTTGGGAGCGGCCCAAGCTGGCCGCCACGGTCACGTTGCCGCGTTCGGTGAATTTGATGGCGTTGCCGACCAAGTTCAACAGCACTTGCCTGAGTCGGGTCGGGTCTCCCTGCAGGTACTCGGGCAGTTGCGGGTCCAGATGCAGGTCCAACTGAAGGCTTTTTTGACTGGCACGCTCCATCATCAATTGCATGGCGTCGTGCAGCAAGGGGCCGAGGGCGAAATCGACTGTCTCCAGCTTGAGTTTGCCGGCTTCGATCTTGGAGACATCGAGCAAGTCGTTGACGATTTGCAGCAAGGCTTGCGCGTTTTTGCTGGCCAATTCGATGCGCTCTCTGGCCAGCGGCTCCATCTGGCCCCGCAAGCCCAATTTGAGCATGCCCAAAATGCCCGCCATCGGGGTTCGCAGCTCATGACTCATCATGGCCAAGAAAGCACTCTTCAGCGTTGAGGCCTGCTCGGCCGCGTCCTTCAAGGCCAGCAGCCGCGCATTGCTTTCTTCGAGCTGGCTGTCGCGCTTGACGATTTGGTCCAGCATGCGGTTGAACACCGTGCTCAGCGCCCCGACCTCGTCATCCGCCACGACTTGTGCGCGCACGGTAAATTTCTCGCGTTGCGAGACCTCATCCATCACCGCCTTCAGCCCGGTGATGGGCTCAAGCGCGCGATGCAGGAAGTGGCGTGCCAGCAGCAGGGCCGCGGCGCCCGATAGCCCCAGGGTCAGCACCAGGGCCAGGCCGAATTGAATGATGGACTGCCACATTCGCGCCAGGTCGACCTTGGCGACCACCGTACCCACTTGCGCATCGGAAAGCATCACCGGCGTGGCCAGCAGCAGTGAGTTTTCGAACAGGCGCGACTTGTGCTGCAGTTGCAAGTCGGAGGCTGCTAAACCCAGCTCGGCAGACGCCAAGTGGCTCGCTATCGTGCTGCCATTGGCGCGCAAGATGTAGACCGACTGCAGTCCCGGGTAGATGCTGGCGGCGCGCAGAATTTCACCGGCCGCCTTCTCATCATCAAAGACCAAGGGCGACGCGGCTTGTACCGCCAAGGTGTTCAACCAGGCTTGGCTGCCTTCGACGACAGCGGAGCGCTGTATCACCGCTTCTTGCACCGTGATCAAGAGCAAGGCGATCAGCAAAGCGGCAGCCAGGGCAGCTGCCAGGATGCGTTCTAGCCGAGGCACCAGCGTGCGTTGCCCGGACTGATTCACCTTGCGGCTTGTTGTATCGGTGCTCACTATGAGGTTTTTTGCAAGAGGGTCGGGCAGCCTGGCTGAGCTTGTTTAGTTCGTGCTTCTGGCCAATTGCAGCACTTTGGAGGACAGGGTGATGCCGACTTTTTTGGTGCGCTGCATATTGATATCAAAAACCAAGCGTTTGCCATCCAGCGACAGCAATATGGCGGCGCCCGCAGCAACCGGCGTATCGGCCACGGTCAGCACCGGTGCGTCAGCCAAAAATTTAAGGATCGACTGCATATTGGGTGCCTCTTGCTCGGTAATGAATAGCAAATGGCATTTCTTGCTCGCGGCCAGCCCGTTCAAACGGCTCACTGTCAAACGGCGGCCGTTGACGTTCTTGCCCTCCAAATCATTCAAGGCTTGGCCGAAACTGTCTTGACCCAGTACGCACAGCGTCAGACCCTCTTGAGGGCTTTGACCATCAAGCGCAGGCCAGTCGGCGAAGATCATAAAGTTGTATAGATAGCTGGCTTTCATCACGTACTCAGGGACGGCCTGTGCTTGCGCCGGCACTTTCGCGGGTAGCAAGACAAGTAGCAGCGCCAGCGCCCACAGGCGGGCGCCCAGTCGCAGGGCGTTCGGAGAATAAGGGCGTTTCATCCTTATCTCCAGAAGTCCCAAGTCAGTTGCAGCCAATAGCTGCGCCCGTCCATCTCCATGGAATCCAACACCATGCCTTCGCGCGCATGCCGCACGATGGACGTCGGCACTTCATAGTGCCGATCCAGGGCATTTTTGATGCTGAACGAAGCGCCGATGCCGTTCCAGCGCTGCGCCGACGTGAGGGTCAGATTCAGCAGGGTGACGCCGCCCATGGGGCGCCCGGGGCGCACCACGATCAAGTCGCTGTCGCGCAACTCCTTGGTGATGCGTGAGCCTTGGTACTGGGCCTCCAAGCCGACTCGCAGCGCGTTGTCCCAGGTCGGCCAGCTCAGATTGAGCTTCGCCAAGGTGCGTGGTGAGTTGACCAGCTTTAGGCCTTCGGGATCTGTCGCGTCCTGCCATGAGGCACTGGCGCGCAGTTGTACATCGTTGGCCCAAGCCTGATCGACTTGCAGCTCCACACCTTTTGTTTGGCCTTTGCCTGTGAAGACTTTCTCGCCGCTTGTGGAAGAGCGGTAGTACTGGTCCGCCAAGACATAGTGATAGACCGAACCGGTGAAACGCAGTTGCGGGCTGAAGTCGTGCAACAAGACCAGCTCAGCAGCACCTACTTGCTCCGGCTTGAACTGATCGGACTGCGTGAGGGAGGTGATGTCATAAGGTGTAGGTAGTCGAAATGCTTGGCTATAAGACGCCTTGACCGTGGTTTCAGGCTGAGCCTGATAAGTCAGGGCCAGTCTTGGGCTGAAGGCAGCCTTGTGGGCATAGCGGATGCAGGGGTCTACCGAGCAATCAATCGCGTTGGGCTTGTCGTAGCGCAGTCCGATATTGGCAACAACTTGGCTGCTGACAATGAATTCGTCGGTCGCATAGAAGCTGTAGGTCTTGTTGGTATAGGGGTAGAAGTAATACCTGAATTTTTCAACCCTCTTGCCATCCAAGGCTACCGGCGAAAAATCCTGCTGAAAGTCATCTCTATATTCCGCGCCAAATACCAGGGTATGTCCGGTGAAGCGCGTCAACGCAAATTTCTGATCCAGTCCCCACCATTGCCCCTTGTTTTGATTTCTTACATATTGTTCGGCAGGGTTCACTTCCCCATATTCGCGCAGCGTTTTGTCCTCGTACAAGCCGTAGTAAAGCCGCGAAACAGATTTGAAGTCTTTGCTGATATTGAAGTCGTACTTGGCGCTGAGATGACTGGTTTCGTCAATCAGGTGGTAAATCTTGTTGAAAGCGTCCTCGCGCTTGGGCAGCGGCGAAGCTTTGGTTCTGCTGACGCTGGCGGCCTGCAGACTCAGTCCATTGAAATCCAGCTTGCCGAACAGGCGGCGGCTCTTTTCGAAGTCTTGATCGACCGCCCAACCTTTGTTTTGCGTGGGGGTGTCAAAGTAGGGGAAATAGAGACTTTGACCGTCATGCGCTGACCAAGAGGCCGAAAAAAGCATGTCCAGGCCGTTGTCCAGTTTCTGTCCGACGCTGATGCGCTGCTTGTGGCCGCCATGGCTGGAGGCATCGGCGGCGACTTGGGTGGAATTGAAATCACTGCCTTTTTTGGTTATGACATTGATGATGCCCAGCAAGGCGTTATTGCCGTAAGTGACCGAGCCAGTGCCGGGTACATATTCAACGCGGTCAATCAACTCCAGATCAATCAAGCCTGAATTGTCAATATAGGCCTGGTTGTAGAGATTGTCTTGAGTGGCATTCCCATCAATCAAGACCATGATCCGGCCTACGTAGTCACCCGGCGAGCCGAAACCGCGACCACCCAAATATTCGTAGCGGCGATCAAACGTGGTGTATAGGCCGCGCATACTGTTGATGACCTCGGCCAGTGTGCGGTATCCGAAAGTTCGAATATCGGCGGCGGTCACGATGGAGACCGCCGAGGGAGAGTCACTGACTTGCTTGGCCAGTTTGGACGCGGTGATCACATCCGTCTGGGTCAACTTTTCAAACGGCAGTGAAGTCAGGTCAAGCGACTGCTCCTGCGCACAGGCGTTGGCGATGCAGGCAAGGGCTAGGCAAAAGGCCGGAGTGGATCGCATGCGGGATTCGTTGTCTGGGGAGCGAGAAGAGATGAGCGGGTGAGGCTGGGCCTGCTGAATGCAGCGAACTGTACTTGAGCGCAGCGCCTTGAGGACCTATGCAAACCCCGTGCAATCGGTCCGACAGTAGCGCTTTGTTCGGTGCTGAATGGGGCTGCGCAGGGCCAACTCCCGGCTTTGCTCAATTTACGGCAAATTGCATAAAAACGACCGCGCAAACGTTTAGCGTTTTCCTTTAGCTGCCGATACACTCAAATTTCCTACAATACGCTGTCCTTGCCGACTCCACTCGGACAAGCCCTTTGTGCAGATGTTTTTAGCCCAAGCCCCAAAGCCATGAATGCTTTCCCGATGTTTGCTTCTTCCAAAATTGCTCGTGGCTCCTTGGCGCTGGCTTTGTCCGTCGTCGCGCTGGTCGCCCAGGCTCAAACCAAACCCGCCGTGATCTTCGACATGGGCGGAAAGTTCGACAAGTCCTTCAATGAGTCGGCCTATCGCGGCGTCGAGCGCTGGAAGGCCGAGACCGGCAAACCTTATCTCGAATTCGAGATAAGCAATGACACGCAGCGCGTGCAGGCGATCCGCCGCATGGCCGAACGCGGCGCCAGCCCCCTCATCAGCGTCGGTTTCGCCCAGGCCTCTGCATTGGAGCAAGTCGCCAAGGAATTCCCAAAGACTCAGTTCGCCATCATCGATGCCGAGGTCAAGCTGCCCAATGTGCAGTCGCTGCTGTTTAAAGAGCATGAAGGCAGCTATCTGGTCGGCGCGATGGCCGTGCTGGCCAGCAAGACCGGCAAGGTCGGCTTTGTCGGCGGCATGGACATCCCCCTGATTCGCAAGTTCCAGTGTGGCTATGAGCAGGGCGCCAAGGCGACCAATCCCAAGGCCGAGGTGTTCTCCAATATGACGGGCACGACGTCCAGCGCCTGGAACGACCCGACGCGCGGCGGCGAGCTGGCCAAGGCGCAGTTTGCCAAGGGCTCGGATGTGGTCTTCGCCGCCGCCGGCGGTACCGGCTCGGGCGTTTATCAGGCCGCCAAGGACGCCGGCCGGCTCGCGATCGGCGTAGACAGCAACCAGAATCATCTGCAGCCAGGCACCATGCTGACCTCCATGGTCAAGAACGTCGATGTGGCGGTCTACAACGTGCTCAAGGGCTGGAAGCCTGGCATCACCACGCTGGGCTTGAAGGAAGGCGGGGTTGAGTACGCGATGGATCAGCACAATGCCAAGCTGGTGACGCCCGCACTGAAAGCCAAGGTCGAGGCGATCAAGGCCGATATCGTTGCCGGCAAGATCCGGGTCGCCGATTACATGGCCGATGGTGCTTGCAAGTATTGAACTGATTGAACAGACAAGACAGTCGCCCATGAAAAGTCAAGCGAGGGAGGGGGCCTTGTCGCCTGCCGTCCGTCTGTGCGCAATCTCCAAGCGTTTTGGCGCGGTGCAGGCCAACCGCGAGGTTGATCTGACGGTGGCCGCAGGGACCGTGCACGGCCTGGTCGGAGAGAACGGCGCCGGCAAGAGCACTTTGATGGCCATTCTTTATGGCTATTACCAGGCCGATTCGGGTTCCATAGAAGTGGCCGGCCGGCCGGCCTTGATTGCCAACTCGCAGCAGGCGATTGCGCTAGGTATCGGTATGGTGCATCAGCATTTCATGCTGGTCGATACATTGAGCTGCTTGGACAACGTCATGCTCGGCGCCGAGCCGGGTTTCTTTTTGTCCGAGGGTGCCCGCAAGGTGCGCGCCAAGTTGCAGACGCTGATGCAAGACACCGGTCTGCATGTGCGCCTGGATGCGCTGGTCGGTGATTTGCCGGTCGGTGAAATGCAGCGCCTGGAGATTCTCACGGCGCTCTACCGAGGCGCGCGGGTCTTGATCCTGGACGAGCCAACCGCCGTGCTGACGCCGCAAGAAACCCTGCAACTGTTCGAGACGCTGCGGCGCTTGCGGGCCGGTGGAGTGACGATTCTGCTGATCACGCACAAGCTCAAGGAAGTGATGGCGCTGTGCGACACGGTCACCGTGATGCGCGCCGGTCAAGTCGTGCAGACCACTTCAATCGCCGACACCAGCACCGAGGACTTGGCGCAGGCCATGGTCGGGCGCAAGGTCAATTTGGGTCGCAGCGAAGCGCCGGCATCGGCCGAGCAGCAGCCCCTGCGTTTACAGGCCAGCGATTTGCGCCTGCGTTCGGCCAATGGCGTGCCAGCCTTGGCGGGCGTCAGCTTGACGCTGCGGGCCGGCGAAATCGTCGGCGTAGCCGGCGTTTCGGGCAATGGACAAAGCGAGTTGCTGGAGGTTTTGTCCGGCATGTTGGCGCCCGAGTCGGGTCAGATGCAAGTTGGCGCAGCTCGGTTTGATGCCGTCAGCGGCCCTTGGTTGAGCCCCGGGCAAGCGCGTGCTTTGAAGCTCGCCCATGTGCCCGAAGACCGCCACGCTTGTGCCATGGTGATGAACTTCCCGGCCTGGGAAACTGCGGTCTTGGGCTATCAGAATTTGCCGGCCTACCGCAAGGGCCTGGCCGGCTTGAGCATGAATGAGCCCTTGATGCGCGAGCAGACGGCCGTCATGCAGGAGCGCTTTGATGTGCGGCCGCGGGATGTGAACCTGGGTTCGTCCAAGTTCTCCGGGGGCAATCAGCAAAAATTGGTCATGGCGCGGGAAATCGGCCAGGCGCCAACTGTTTTGCTGGTCGGCCAGCCGACGCGCGGCGTCGACATCGGCGCGATTGAGTTCATTCACGGCCAGCTGCGGGCCATGCGCGATGCTGGCTGCGCGGTGCTCTTGGTCAGCAGTGAGTTGGATGAAATTTTGGCCTTGGCGGACCGCGTCATCGTGATGAATGCCGGCCATATCACAGGGGAATTGGACATAGACGCTTGTGACGAAAAGAGCTTGGGCCTGCTGATGGCCGCCCAAGTTGAATCAGACGCAAAGGCCAGCGCATGAGCGCCCATCAAAACCTAGCGTTGCCTCGCTGGATCGATATTGGCCTATTGCCCTTGTGGAACCTGGCCATTGCGATGGCGGTCGCCGGCCTCGTGGTGCTGGCGATTGGGCAAAGCCCGCTGCAAGCCTTGACTGTGCTTTTGCAAGGCGCCTTGGGCAATGCGCGGGGCATCGGCTATACGCTCTACTACACGACCACCTTCATCTTCACCGGCCTGGCAGTCGCCGTGGCCTTTCATGGCGGCCTGTTCAATATCGGCGGTGAGGGTCAGGCGACACTGGGCGGCGTAGGGCTTGGCCTGTTGGCTCTGAGTCTTGGCCCCGTGCTGCCGGCCGCGCTGCTGCTCCCGCTGCTGGTGCTGGCCGCCGCCTTGTTCGGCATGGCCTGGGCCCTGGTGCCCGCCGCCTTGCAGGCCTGGCGCGGCAGCCATGTGGTGATCACCACCATCATGTTCAACTTCCTGGCCAGCAGCCTGAATGTCTATTTGTTGGTCAACTGGCTGCGGCCCAAAGGCAGCATGTCGGTCGAGAGTGTCGCCTTCGCCGACTCGGCCCGCATGCCGGCGCTGCATGAAATGGCTGCCAAGTTCGGCCTTGAGCTGCCCTCGTCACCGCTGAACCTGAGTGTGCTGCTGGCGCTGCTGGCCTGTATTTTTGTGCATTGGTTTTTGTGGAAGAGCGCGGCCGGCTACGCCTTGCGCGCTGTCGGCAGCTCGCCGCGCGCAGCGCATTACGCCGGTATCAAACCGCGCTGGCAGATCATGATTGCGATGGGCTTGTCGGGCGCCTTGGCCGGCTTGGTGGCTGTTAACGAAATCTCCGGTGTGCAGGGCAAGCTGACGCTGGACTTTGTCGCCGGCGCCGGCTTCACCGGCATTGCGGTCGCCTTGATGGGGCGCAACCATCCGGTCGGCATCGTGCTGGCTTCGCTGCTGTTTGGCGTGCTCTATCAGGGGGGCGTCGAAGTTTCGTTCGAGCTGCCCGGCTTCAGTCGCGAAATGGTGGTGACGGCGCAAGGCCTGATCGTCTTGTTTGCCGGTGCGATGGCGACCGTCAGCGCGCCGATGTTTGGCCGTATTTATGCCGCCCTTGGGCATAAGGAGCCAGCTCATGGATGAGATCTTGATCGGCTCCGTGCTCGCGTCGACGCTGCGGGTCAGCACACCGCTCTTGTTGTGCGCCTTGGCCGGCCTGGTGAGCGAGCGTTCCGGCGTGGTGGATATTGGCCTGGAAGGCAAGATGCTGTTCGCGGCTTTTGCTGCAGCGGCCGCCGCCAGCGTCAGCCATTCAACGGGTTGGGGCATGTTGGCGGCGATCGCTGTGGCTTGTTCGATGTCCTTGATCCACGGTTTTGCCTGTGTCACGCACCGCGGCGACCAGGTAGTGTCGGGCGTGGCGCTGAATATGGTGGCGGCAGGTCTGACGGTCGTATTGGGCATTGCCTGGTTCCAGCAGGGCGGGCAGACCCCGCCGGTGGCGGCGGATGTGCGCCTGACCGGCCTGATCCCGGCCTGGAGCGAGCTGGATGGCGCGGTGGCGGATTTGGGCCCCTGGCTGGGCGCTGTCGTGGGACACGGCCTGCTGAGCCACAACATCCTGGTTTATCTGGCCTTTGCATTGGTGGCCGGCGTCTGGTTCTTTCTGGAGCGCACCAAGCCGGGCCTGCGCCTGCGCGCGGTGGGAGAGAACCCGGCCATGGTTGACGCTGCGGGCGTGTCCGTGCCGCGTCTGCGTTATGCCGCTTTGATGATCAACGGCCTGCTGTGCGGCCTGGCCGGCAGTTACTTGGTGCTGGCGCAGAACGCCGCCTTCTCGCCGAATATGACGGCGGGGCGCGGCTATATCGCGCTGGCGGCGATGATCTTCGGCAAGTGGCGTCCGCTGCCGACGATGTTCGCTTGCCTGCTGTTCGGCTTTCTGGACGCGGTCGCGATTCGCATGCAGGGCGCCCGTCTTCCCGAGGGATTGCCGGGTGGCTTGGGCGGTACCGAGATTCCGGTGCAGCTGATCCAGGCCTTGCCTTATTTGTTGACCGTTGTTTTGTTGGCCGGCTTTATCGGCCAGGCCCTGGCGCCCAAGGCGCTGGGCCGGCCGTATGTAAAAGAACGTAGAAGTGAAGGAGCGTTGAAGAAATGAAGCTCACGCAAGAAGTACAAGCGCAGCTGCTGCAAGCCTCTTTGGGCGCTCGGGAACATTCCCATTCGCCGTATTCAGGCTATGCGGTAGGTGCTGCGCTGCTGGACGAGCAGGGCCGCATCCATGTCGGCACCAATATCGAGAATGCGGCCTATCCGCAAGGTTGGTGCGCCGAGGCCTCGGCCCTGACCGCGATGGTGATGGCTGGCGGCAAGCGTGCCACCGCCGTGCTGGTGACTGGCCCTGGCCCGGACGTGATCACGCCTTGCGGCGGCTGCCGGCAAAAGCTGCGTGAATTCGCCGGTCAAGACCTTGTCATCATTGCCGGCGACCCTAGCGGCATCAAACAGCAGTGGACCTTGGGCGAGTTGCTGCCCTACAGTTTTGGTCCCGAACATCTCAGTGCCAGTGGAGTGAAAGAATTAAAAAATGATTGATAACAAAACCCTCAATATCGCCATCGACGCAAGCGTCGCCAAGCTGAACGAATTGTTCGGCGCTGCACCCGCCGTGGCCGTGGTGCTGGGCTCGGGCTGGGCCGGTGCGGTCAGCCTGGTGCAGGACGCCAAGCACCTGTCTTATGCCGAGCTGGCCGCTTTCCCGCAGCCCAAGGTTGAAGGCCATGTCAACGAGATCGTTGTCGGCAGCATAGGCGCGCAACGCGTCGTGATGTTGCGCGGCCGCGCCCATACCTATGAGAGCGGCGAATGCACCGGCATGGCCGGGGCCTTGCGCAGCTTGAAGCGCTGGGGCGTGCAAGTGCTCTTGCAGACCAATGCCTCGGGCTCTTTGCGCACGAATATGGGCCCGGGCAGCCTGATGTTGATCAGCGACCATATCAACGCGCCGCAGCGCTCGCCGCTGGTGGGCGAGCAGGGCAGCGAGCGCTTTGTCGACATGAGCCATGCCTATGACGCCGAGCTGCGAGCGCATGCCAAGAAGGTCGCACAAGCGCAGAACCTGATGCTGGGCGAGGGCGTGTATTGCTGGGCGCTGGGTCCGCAGTTCGAAACCCCGGCCGAAATCCGCATGTTCGCCGCCTGGGGCGCCGACGCGGTTGGCATGAGCACCGTGCCCGAGACCATTCTGGCCCGCCACGCCGGCCTGCGCGTGATGGGTCTGGCCTTGATGACCAATATGGCCGCCGGCCTGTCGGCCGAGGCGCTCACGCACGCTTTGACGCTGCAGCAAGCCAGTCTGTCGGGCGAGCGGGCCGCCAACTTCCTGGGTGCGGTGGTGGCCGGCTTGGCCGAGTTGCCGTCCTTGCAAGCGGCGGCCGTGTGATGGACGAGAGTCTGATGAAAAAGGCGGCCCAGCAGGCCTTGCAATGCCTGGACCTGACGAGCCTGAATGACGGCGACACGCCGGCCGATATCGAAGCACTTTGCACCCGTGCCCAGACCCCCTTCGGCCCGGTGGCTGCCGTCTGTGTCTGGCCGCGCTTTGTGGCCCAGGCACGTGCCTTGCTGCCCGCCAATATTCGTGTCGCGGCGGTGGCCAACTTTCCCGCCGGCGATTTGGATCTGGCGCGCACCTTGGCCGATGTGCAAGAGATTGCCACGGCCGGCGGCGACGAAGTTGATGTGGTCTTGCCTTACCGGGCCTTGATCAAGGGCCAGACGGTCGAATGTGCGGAGTTCTTGGCCGAAGTGCGTCATGCGACGAGGCCCTTGACGCTGAAAGTCATCATCGAAAGCGGCGAGCTGTTGACGAATGATTTGATCGCACAGGGCGCGCGCCTCGCCTTGATGGCTGGAGCCGATTTCGTCAAGACCAGCACCGGCAAGACCAAAGTGTCGGCGACGCCCAAAGCGGCCGGCGTGATTCTTAAAGAAATCAAGCTCAGCGGCCTGGGCTCTGCCGGCTTCAAGGCCTCGGGCGGCATTCGAACGGTGGCCGATGCGCAGGTCTATTTGCAGCTGGTCGAGACTCATCTGGGGGCGGCAGCAATAGTCCCGCAGCGTCTGCGTTTTGGTGCCAGCGCCTTGTTAGGCGATATCGAGGCGGTTTTGGCGGGTGCTGCGGTGGCCGCTACCAGCGGCGCTTACTAGACGCACGGACAAGACACATAGCGATGCTGGCTCAAGAAATCATTCGCGCCAAGCGTGACGGCGCGGCCTTGTCCGAGGCGCAAATTCAGCACTTTGTGCGCGGCTTGGTTGATGGCAGCTGGAGCGAGGGTCAGGTCGCCGCTCTGGGCATGGCGGTTTTCTTGCGCGGCATGGCCAGAGCCGAATGCGTGGCCTTGACGCGCGCGATGATGCTTTCGGGGCGGGTGATGAGCTGGCCCGATATGCCGGGGCCAGTCTTGGACAAGCATTCCAGCGGCGGCGTCGGCGACAAGGTTTCGCTGATGCTGGCGCCGCTGTTGGCGGCCTGCGGCGGCTATGTGCCGATGATTTCGGGCCGCGGCCTGGGCCACACCGGCGGCACGCGCGACAAGTTCGATGCCATCCCTGGCTACAGCTGCACACCCTCAGCCGCCTTGTTCGACCGGGTGGTGCGCGAGGTCGGCTGCGCGGTGATCGGCCAAACGGCCGATCTGGCACCGGCCGATGGGCGTTTTTATGCCACCCGCGATGTCACGGCCACGGTAGAAAGCGTGCCGCTGATCACCGCCAGCATTCTGTCCAAAAAGCTTGCTGCCGGCTTGCAGGGTTTGGCGATGGATGTGAAGTGCGGCAACGGCGCTTTTGCCGACACGCCCCAGATGGCCCAAGAATTGGCGCAGAGCATTGTCGAAGTAGCGAATGGCGCCGGCCTGCCGACGCGGGCGCTGATCACCGATATGAACCAGGTGCTGGGCCGCGAGGTCGGCAATGCGCTGGAGATGGCCGAGGCCATCCGCTACCTGAAGGGCGAGGGCGTGCGCGATGCGCGTCTGCATGAGGTGACGCTGGCCCTGGGCGCCGAGATGCTGCTCTTGGGGAGCCTGGCGCGCGATACGAGCGAGGCAACGCTAAAGCTGCAACAAGCGCTGGACAGCGGCGACGCCGCCGAGCGTTTTGCCCGCATGGTGGCCGGTCTTGGTGGGCCGGCCGATCTGCTGGAGAGGCCGACTGCTTATCTCGCTAGCGCGCCGGTGATCGTCCCGGCGCCGGCCCTGCGCAGCGGCCGCCTGACGGCCATGCAGACCCGCGATATCGGCATCGCCATCGTCGAGTTGGGCGGGGGGCGGCGCAAAGCCGGCGACAGCATCGACTTCCGCGTGGGCTTGAGCGCCATGCGGCAATTGGGCGATGAAGTTCGAGCTGGCGAGCCATTGGCTTTTGTGCATGCGGCAGATCTGGCTGCCGCCGAACGTGCGGTGGGGCAGCTGCAGGCGGCCTGCCATTTGAGCGAAGACGCCGGCGGCTGGCAGCCGGCCTCGCCCATCTTGGCCCGGGTCGGCTAGACTTCCGACCCCGCTTCGCGTCTTTATCAACTTCAACGGCATGTCTGACACCACCCCCGCACCCGCTCCCGAGAACACGCCAGAGAACGCTCCAATGAACGCGCCAATGAACGAGCCAGAAAGGCCGCTAGAACCGGCCCAGCATCGCCCGATCAAGAGCTTTGTCGTACGAGCCGGCCGCATGGGCTCGGGCCAGGTCAAGGCCTTGGCCGAGTTGGGTCCGAAGTTCGTGCTTCCCTTCAAGGCCGAGCGATTGAATCCGGCCGAGGTGTTTGGTCGCGAGGCGCCGCTGGTGTTCGAAATCGGCTTCGGCATGGGCGATGCCACCGCCAAGATCGCACAAACACTCGCTGGTACCGACTTCATCGGCTGTGAGGTGCATGCACCTGGCGTCGGCGCGCTGCTCAAACATATCGACGAGCGGGGCTTGAGCAATATCCGCATCGTTCAGCATGACGCGGTCGATGTGCTGGAGCAGATGATTGCGCCCGATTCGCTGGCTGGTGTGCACATCTTCTTCCCCGACCCTTGGCACAAGGTGCGCCACAACAAGCGCCGCCTGATCCAGTCGCCGTTTGTCGCGCAATTGGTCAAGCACATTCGCCCGGGTGGCTACCTGCATTGCGCGACAGATTGGGAGCCCTATGCCCAGCAAATGCTGGAAGTGCTTGGCGCTGAGCCGCTGCTCGAGAACACGGCTGAAGGTTTTGCCCAGACGCCTTCTTATCGCCCGCTGACCAAGTTCGAGAACCGCGGCATCAAGCTCGGCCATGGTGTCTGGGACGTGGTGTTCCGCCGCAAGGCTTGAGTACAAAGGCCTGCCATGTCTGACTCCCATGCACTTGCTGGCAAGCACATCTTGCTTGGCCTGTCCGGCGGCATTGCCTGCTACAAGTCCGCTGAGTTGACGCGTTTGCTCATCAAGGCCGGTGCGACCGTGCAGGTCGTGATGAGCGAAGCGGCCGAGCAGTTCATCACCGCGGTGACCATGCAAGCGCTGTCCAACCGGCCGGTGGCAAGCAGCCAGTGGGACGCCCGCGAGCCCAACAATATGGCGCATATCAATCTCAGTCGCGAAGCCGACTTGATGCTGGTGGCGCCGGCGAGTGCGGATTTCATTGCCAAGCTGGCGCAGGGCCGGGCCGATGATTTGCTCAGCCTGACGGCGCTGGCGCGGCCGCTTGAGCGCTGCCCGCTGGCGGTGGCGCCGGCGATGAACCGAGAGATGTGGGCGCACCCGGCCACGCAGCGCAATGTGGTGCAGATTCAGGCCGACGGTGCCAGCCTGTTCGGCCCCGGCAGTGGCGAGCAGGCTTGCGGCGAGGTGGGCGACGGCCGCATGTTGGAAGCGGCCGAGTTGCTGGACGAGGTGATTGCCTTCTTTCAGCCCAAGCTACTGGAGGGTCGCCGTGTGCTGATCAGCGCCGGCCCGACCTTTGAGCCGATTGACCCGGTCCGTGGCATCACGAATCACTCCAGCGGCAAGATGGGCTTTGCGATTGCCCGCGCTGCGCGCGACGCCGGTGCCGAGGTGACTTTGGTGGCCGGCCCGGTGCATCTGGCCACGCCGCGCGGTGTCAAGCGCATCGATGTGCAAACCGCGCAGCAGATGTTTGACGCGGTGCTGCCCTTGGCGACGCAGCATGAGATCTTTGTTGCGACCGCTGCTGTGGCCGATTGGCGGCCGGCGGCCGTGCAGTCGCACAAGATCAAGAAGGACGGTAGTGGCAGCCCGCCGGGCTTGAGCATGACGGAGAACCCGGACATTTTGGCCTCAGTCGCCAAATTGGCCGACAGTCCGTTTTGTGTTGGCTTCGCCGCCGAGAGCGAGGACCTGCTCAAGCATGGTCGCGCCAAGCTGCTGCGCAAGGGCGTGCCGCTGATCGTTGGCAATATCGGTCCGGCCACCTTTGGCCTCGACCACAACGCACTGCTGCTGATCGACGCCTATGGCGAGCGCGAAATTCCCCACAACGACAAGCTCAGCCTGGCGCGCGAACTGGTGCGCGAGATCGCCGAGCGTTTTGAGAAGAACTCATAAGAAAAATGACCACCGTTGACCTGAAAGTGCTCGATGCCCGCATGGCGGCGCAACTCCCGGCCTACGCGACACCCGGCAGCGCAGGCCTCGATTTGCGTGCCTGCCTAGACGCTGCCATCACTCTGGCCCCGGGGCAAACCACGCTGATCCCGACCGGCTTGGCCATCCATATCGGCGACCCTGGGCTTGCCGCCATCATCCTGCCGCGCTCCGGTCTGGGTCACAAACACGGCATCGTGCTGGGCAATCTGGTCGGTTTGATCGACTCGGATTACCAGGGCCAGCTCATGGTCAGCTGCTGGAACCGTGGCCAGACGGCCTTTGTCATTGAGCCGATGGAGCGCGTTGCGCAATTGGTCTTGGTGCCTGTCGTACAAGCATCATTCCGTGTTGTGGAAGACTTCTCGGATGCATCGCATCGCGGCGAAGGCGGATTCGGATCAACCGGCAAGGCTTGAATGCACGGCCGGTTTGGCAGAGAAAAGGCCGAGTTGCGGTAGAGGCTGGAATTTGTCTCCAACATTCGAGAATGTGAAGTGCACAGCCGATAGGTTCAGTGAGTTGAGTCAGGCCAAGTGCCTGAGTTTTTGGGTGCTGAACCATCAATGACCGAGCATGTTCTTTTTGTAGCGCCTGACGGACTCAGCGCCAAGGTGATTGCTTGTTCGCCCAGCTCATATGAACCAGCGCCTCGTGTTTCGGTCCATGTGCAGCACTACTCGATCGTCAGGAATAACCTTTCATTCGAGCTGACTTGAGGCGGCTGAGCAATCGAGGCCTTGATTCATTGATGACCTTGCGATAACTTTTGGCGCGTGCTGCCAGGCCCGAACTTCAGCTATCGGAATAAAGTACCGTAGAACCAGTGTGGAGCAGCAGTAGTTGCTGACTCAATGGAGAAACGCTATGGCAAGGCCAGCAAAAAACACGATTTGCCTTTGGTACAAGGGCGGCGCTGAAGAGGCGGCAAGGTTTTATGCCGATACATTTCCGGATTCCTTCGTCGGGGCCGTGTACCGCGCTCCGGGAGACTTTCCGTCAGGGAAGAAAGGAGACGTCCTGACAGTTGAGTTCACCGTGATGGGTATCCCATGTTTGGGTCTCAATGGAGGGGCGGCTTTCGCGCAAAGCGAAGCGTTTTCGTTCCAGGTGTCAACGGCTGATCAGGCCGAAACCGACCGCTATTGGCACGCCATCGTTGGCAATGGCGGTCAAGAAAGCGCTTGTGGCTGGTGCAAAGACAAGTGGGGTGTCTCGTGGCAAATAACGCCGGAGCTTCTGATGAACGCCATTGCCAGCCCGGACGCGGCTGCCGCCAAGCGCGCGTTTGACGCGATGATGGAAATGACAAAAATCGACATCAGTGCCATTGAGGCAGCGATTCGCGCCTGAACGGCCGCTCACTCTTTTTTGTCAACGTGATCGCTCGCCACCGGGACCACAACCGCTACCGCCAAGGCTAGATCCTGTGCCGGCAGCTTGCGCCGTGCGGATCCTGCTACGCATCATTTGCTGACGATCCGCAGCTTGCCAAACCCATTCGAACGCCTGTCGATCTGCCGAACAGGGTGCCGAGCGACAGGGGAAAATGAAATCAAATGTTTGGCATGAAGCCGCTCGATCCAGCATCCCGACCCTGTACGAAGCGGCAGAAGGCCTCGGGCGGCATCGGTTTGGCAAACAAGTAACCTTGTACTTCATTGCAGCCTTGCTTGCGCAGGAAGTCCAGTTGGCCCTGCGTCTCAACACCCTCGGCAATCGTCTGCAAACCCAGACTTTTGGCCATGCCGATGATGGCGCTCACAATGGCTCGGTCCTCAGGGTCGTCGCTGAGGTCGCGCACGAACTGTTGGTCGATTTTGAGTTTGTAGACCCGGAACTTCTTCAAATAGCTCAGCGACGAGTAGCCGGTGCCAAAGTCGTCGATCGACATGCGGATGCCGCGGTCATGCAGGTCGTTCATGACCGAGATGGCACCGTGCGGGTCGTTCATGGCGACGCCCTCGGTCAGCTCCAACTCCAGCAGTGCCGGAGCCAATTGGCATTCTTCAAGAATCCGACTGACCAAGGCCGGCAGCTCCGTATTGCGAAACTGTACCGAGGATAGGTTGACCGCCATGATGATTTCGCCCAGGCCCGCCGCCATCCAGGCCTTGAGCTGCTGGCAGGCGCGGCGCATGGCCCACTCTCCGATTTTCTGAATCAGGCCACTGGCCTCGGCAATCGGAATGAATTCGGCCGGGCTGATCGCGCCTAAATCGGGGTGATGCCAGCGCAGCAAGGCTTCGGCGCCGATCACGTGGCCATTGCTCATGCAAATTTGAGGTTGATAGTGCAGCGTCAACTGATCGCGCTCCAGCGCCCGCCGCAAGGCATTTTCCAGCAGCAGCGTGCGGGCCGACTGGGCCTGCATCTCGGACGTGAAGAAGCGAAAGCCGTTGCGCCCATCTTGCTTGGCGCGGTACATCGCGACGTCGGCGCAACGACACAGCGTGTCGAAGTCATGGCCGTCAACTGGGTACAGGGCCACACCGACCGATGGGGTCACGATGATTTCGTGCTGCTCGATCTGAAACGCTTGCGCGGCCAGTTCCATCACCTTGGCGGCCACATGGGCGGCGCCCGCCGCATCGGTGCCGGGCAGCACCAGGATGAACTCGTCTCCGCCCAAACGCGACACCGTGTCTTGCTCGCGCACGGCAGACTTGAGACGGCGAGCCAGCTCCTTGAGCAACTCGTCACCGAAGCGGTGGCCGAGCGAATCATTGACGTTCTTGAAATGATCCAGATCGAGAAAGAGCAAGGCCAATGTTTCACCGTGGCGCTTGGCGATGTCGATGGCCTGGTTGCTGCGATCATTCAGCAGCACCCGGTTGGGCAAGCCGGTCAGGGCGTCAAAGTGCGCAAGCTGCTGAATATGGGCTTCTGAGGCTTGCTGCTCTTTCACCTTTTGTTCAAGTGCCTGCACCGAGGCCTTGAGCTGCTGGGTGCGCTGCGCCACCATTTGCTCGAGTTGCTGCTTGGCTTGCACCAGCGCCGCTTCGGCGTTCTTGCGGGCGCTGATGTCCATGGTGATCCAGATCGAGCCTAGCGCCAGATTGTTCGGATCAATCGCCTTGGAGCGCACCTCGCAAAAAATGGGCGTACCGTCCTTTCTACGCAGCAGTAGCTCGCCTTGAAAGGCTTTGCCGGCCTTGAACGGCTCATAACACTGCCGCCCAGCGGACTCCCAGGCCTCATCGCTCAAATACCATTGGCGCGAAGAGCTGCCGTCCAACTCGCCTGGCGCAAAGCCTAGCAGTTCCTCAAAGCTGCGGTTGCATTGCGTCACTTGGCGTTCGCGCAAGAAAACGATGCCGACCATCGCATGATCGAGGATCAAACGCTGCCCGGCCGTCACCGATAACAGTTCGGCCTCGGCAAGCTTTTGTTCGCTGATATCGTCAACGATCCAGATCGAGCCTTCGGCCGGATCTGCGGGGTTGATCAAGCGCCCGGTCAAGCTGCACCAAAACAGCTCGCCGCAGCGGCGCTTCATCAGGCGCTCGGCTTTGAAACGCTGACCGCTGGCCAGCACCGGGTAGGCCTCGGCGCCCAGTTGCTTGAAAGCCGCCTCGTCCGGATAGAGCTCGATACTGCTGAAGCCTTGCATGCTGAGCGCACTGGTCTGTCCAAAGATTTCGGCGTAGCGCTGGTTGCACCTGAATATCTGCCTTTGCTTGACAAAAACAATGCCAACCCCGGCGGTCTCCAGAATGACCTCGCGCTCGCGCAGTGCCTGCTCAAGCTGTTGATAGACGCTGGAGACCGAGTACGCTTTGGGCTCAGTCATACGGTGGTCAAAAAGGGAGTCAATGCAATTGAGCGTCAGGCGGCGCACCATGGCCGACCTGAAAAACCGCTTCACCGAGGCTGCCGGCTTCGATCTCTTCTTCGCTGGCCTCGCGCACGTCCAGCACCTTCAGGTGCATGCGCAGTCCCACGCCGGCCAGCGGGTGGTTGCCGTCCAGCACCACATGCTCAGGATAGACATCGGTGACGGTGTAGATGGCTTGCGGCATGCCTTCGGTGACGGCACCCTCGGGTAGGCCTTCGATTTGCATACCGGCATCAACGCCGTCAGGGAAGAGGCTGCGCGCTTCGAAGCAGACCAGGGCGGAGTCGTAGTCGCCAAACGCGTGTTCGGGCTCCAGTGCAACACTGGCCTCAAAACCGGCTTCTTGGCCGGCTAACTCTTCTTCGACCTTGGCGAACAAGTCGTCGCCGCCATAGAAAAACTCCAAAGGCTCTTCCAATTCGTCGATCAACTGACCTTGGGCGTCTTCGAGTCTCCAGCGCAGGGAGACGATGCAGGGGGCGGAAATTTTCATGGCGATATTGTTTCACAGGCGCATCGCTTGAGCCTTTGGTGGCTGCGCAGCCTCCTCGGGGGAATCAGGGGGGGCAGCGCGGCGCGCGCGATTTTGAGTTGCTGCAAGCCGTCTCAGATTCGCTGCAACCCCCTTGCAGCTTTTTCCTGCTTTCTAGGCGCGTTGGACGATGCAAGCAAGCACAATGTCGCCCATGAACATTGAATCTCCATTGCCGCTGCTGGCCGGCCTTTCACCCGAACAATTCATGCGCCTGCATTGGCAGAAAAAGCCCTTGCTGGTCAGGCAGGCGCTGCCCGGTATCAAACCGCCGGCGACCCGTACCGAGTTGGCTCGCATGGCCGCCAGCGAGGACGTCGAGTCCCGTCTGGCCAGCTCATTCGAGGGCCGCTGGGCGCTTTATCCGGGCCCGGTGGCCAAGTTGCCACCATTTTCAAAACCCGGTTGGACCTTGTTGATTCAAGGCCTGGAGCAACATCTGCCGGCTGCCGCCGATTTGTTGAATCAATTCCGTTTTGTCCCCGAGGCGCGGCTCGATGATTTGATGATTTCCTACGCCACGGACGGTGGCGGCGTTGGTCCGCACTTTGATTCTTACGATGTGTTCTTGATTCAGGTACAAGGCCAGCGCCGTTGGCGCATAGGCCGTCAGCCGAATGCCGAGCTGCGGGATGATGTGCCGCTCAAGATCATCAAGAACTTCGAGTACGAGGAAGAGTTCGTACTCGATGCCGGTGACATGCTGTACCTGCCGCCGGGCTGGGCGCATGACGGCGTGGCAGTGGGTGAATGCATGACCTGCTCGGTCGGCTTTCGCACACCCTGGCGAGCCGAGTTGGCCAAGGAACTGCTCAGTCGTTTGATGGACGATGAGGATCAGGGTTACGCCAACAAAATG
>CAUPEV010000059.1:0-23690 GCA_963510335.1 uncultured Roseateles sp. | reverse complement strand
AGGGCCTGTTGGCGATCCGCAGCCATGTCGATGTATGCGATGAGCGTCTGCTGGCGGTCGAGGCGCTGCTGCATGTGCGGGAGCGGGTCAAACCCTATCTGGACTTGCAGCTGGTCGCCTTTCCGCAGGATGGCTTGCTGCGGGCACCGGGCGCGTTCGAGAACCTCAAGCGTGCGCTGGACATGGGCGTCGATGTGGTCGGCGGCATTCCGCATTTCGAGCGCACTTATGAGCAGGGCACGCAAAGCATCAAGCTGCTGTGCGAGTTGGCGGCCGAGCGCGGCCTGGCCGTCGATATGCATTGCGATGAGAGCGACGACCCGCTATCGCGCCATGTCGAAACCTTGGCCTATGAGACCCAGCGCCTGGGCCTGCAAGGGCGCGTCACCGGCTCGCACCTGACCTCCATGCATTCGGTTGACAACTATTACGCTTCCAAGCTGATTGCCTTGATGGCTGAGGCGCGGCTGCATGTGGTGGCCAATCCGCTGATCAATATCACCCTGCAGGGCCGCCACGACAGCTACCCGAAGCGGCGCGGCATGACGCGGGTGCCGGAGTTGCTGGCGGCCGGCGTCAATGTCGGCTTTGGCCATGATTGCGTGCTCGACCCCTGGTATAGCTTGGGCAGCGCAGATATGTTGGAAGTGGCCAGCATGGGCTTGCATGTGGCGCAAATGACCTCGCAGGCCGGCATGCAGGCCTGCTTTGATGCGGTCACTGTCAACAATGCGCGCGTGCTTGGGCTTCAGGACTACGGACTTGAAGTGGGCGCTCACGCTGACTTCGTGCTGCTGCAGGCCAGGAATCCGGTCGAGGCCTTGCGGCTGCGGGCGCAGCGTTTGCTGGTGGTGCGGCGGGGTCAGGTTTTGAGTCGTTGTGCGCCCAGCACGGCGCAGCTGAGCTTGGCCGGGCGGCCGGCGACGCTTGATTGGACGCTCGCCCATATTTCAAAGTGAATACCCCTAGCTCCCACGAACTTGGGGTGGTCGCCCGTCTTGATACTTGGTACAAGGTCAGCAGGGTCGATATCGTTCGGCTTTGCTTGTCTTTTCCCTATTCGGAGAACTCAGATGAAATCTCGCTCACTCTTCAAGCCTTTGCTGGCCTTGGCCGCTTTGTCGGCGCTGCCACTGGCGGCGCAGGCGACGGTCTACCAGTTCAATGCAACGCTCACTGCCTCCCAGGAAGTGGCCCCGTCAGCCTCTACCGCTACCGGTGTGGCGACGCTGTCGTATGACGATATGGGCACGGTTTCTCTGGCCGACGACAGCTACAACTTTGCGATGTCGGTGTTCGGCCTCAGTGGCGGCGCCGTCGCGGGAACGGCTGCCAGCGCGTATCACATCCATGGGCCGGCGGCTGCCGGCGTCAATGGGCCGGTGCGGGTCGGTCTGGATAGCGCGCCCTTTGTCTCTTTGAATGCAGGCAGTACCTTGCTGGTCGGCGGCAACAATGTCGCGCCGTCCTCTTTTGGCGCGATGTCCATGAAGGATGCGCTATTGGCTAGCTTGGCCTATGTCAATGTGCACACCGCCGCCAACCCAGCCGGTGCTGTGCGCGGGCAATTGCTCTTGGTGTCGGTGGTGCCTGAGCCTTCTAGCTATGCCTTGCTGTTGGCCGGCTTGGGGGTCGTGGGCTTTGTGGCGCGACGTCGCCGCGTGGCTTGAGATCGGCTCTGTTTCTCGTCGAACCCGCCTTGCGCGGGTTTTTTCTTGTCCGAGCCAAGCGCTCCGTCTGCACCAGAAAGCCGATTTTGTACAGTCTGGCGCGCAACAATGCCTTGGCTAGAATGAATCCAACTAGGACGACGTCATTGCTATCAATATGAAACTCATCGGATCACTTACCAGCCCCTTCGTTCGCAAGGTGCGCATTGTGATGGCCGAAAAGAAGCTCGACTACCAGTTGGTGCTGGAAGACGTCTGGAACAGCGATGCCATCTTGAAGATGAACCCGCTCGGCCAAGTGCCTTGCCTGGTGATGGAAGGGCAGGACTCGATCACCGGCGCGGTGTTTGATTCGCGCGTGATTGTTGAATATGTGGACACGCTGTCGCCTGTGGGCAAGCTGATCCCCGAGCGCGGCCGTGAACGCACGGAAGTGCGTACCTGGGAAGCGCTGGCCGATGGGGTGATGGACGCCGCTGTCTTGGCCTTGCTGGAGAACAAGTTTGCCGGCCGCACGCCCGAACAGCGCTGCGAGGCCTGGGTGCAGCGTCAGCTCGACAAGGTCTCGGCCGCTTGTGTCGCGATGAATCAGGGCCTGGGCGACAAGGCCTGGTGCTGGGGCAATCATTTCTCGCTCGCCGATATTTCGGTCGGCTGCGCCTTGGGCTATTTGGACTTCCGCTTCCCCGCCATTGACTGGCGCGGCCCCAACCCGAATCTGGCCCGCCATTTCGACAAGCTCAGCGCACGTCAGAGCTTCATCGACACCGCTCCGCCTGTGGCGTGATTTGATTCGGGCCGATTGGCCAAGCCTTCTTGCTGCCCCAGCTCTACTCTTTTCGCCGTTGCCCCTATGCGATGCGGGCGCGGCTCGCGCTGCATTACGCAGGTGTAAGCATAGAGATTCACGAGGTGCAATTGCGCGCCAAGCCGCCAGAGCTGCTGCGTCTGTCACCCAAGGGCACTGTGCCGGTGTTGCTGCTGCCAAATAGCGATTGCCCCCAAGGCCGTCCCCTCGCGGCGTCCGTCCCCCCGAGGGGGAGCCCGGAAACTTGGGGCGTCCCGGCGTTTCCATGCGTCGTGCTGGAGCAAAGCGCGGACATCATGTTCTGGGCCCTGGCACAAGCTGATCCGCATGGCTGGCGCCGGCCAGAGCTGGACGAAGAGGCCTTGCCCTGGCTAGCGCTCAATGATGGCCCGTTCAAGCAATTGCTGGACCGCTATAAATATCCTGATCGCCATCCACAGCAGACGCAAATGCAATGGCGCGCCGAGGCCGAGGCCTTGATGCTGGCGCCGCTGGAACGACGCCTGTGTTCGCAGGCCTATTTGCTCGGCGCAAGCCCAAGCTGGTTGGATCTCGCCCTGCTGCCCTTTGTTCGCCAGTTTGCTGGCGTTGACAAGCTGTGGTTTGAGGCATCGCTTTATCCGGCGCTGCGGAGTTGGATGCAGACTTGGATCGCTAGCGAGCTGTTTGTCGCCATCATGGCCAAGCCGGCCCATGCTGCACAATCAGCCGGCATAAATTCATAGTCAGACAGAGGAGCCCCTCCCGGGCGCGACATATATGGGCGTGAAAAGCGTTTTCTTTAGCTTGTGGTGGCTGATTCGCAAATTCTGGGCGGCTCTGGACGCGAGCCGCCGCGCTTTGCTGAACTTGCTGCTGCTGGCGCTGCTGGTGGCGCTGGTCAGCGGTTTGATGTCGCGCGGCCCGGCGCCCTTGAAGGACAAGACGACCTTGGTGCTGGATCTGCGCGGCAGCTTGGTCGAGCAGTTTTCGGGTTCGCCGCGCGAGCAGGTGATGGCGCAGTTGAAGGGAAATGCGCAGCGGCAGACCCGCTTGCGCGATGTGCTGGCGACGCTGGACGGCGCGGCCAAGGATCCCAAGATCACTACTGTTTTGTTGCAACTGGACGAGTTCGACGGCGCCGGCATGGCCGGCCTGCATGAGGTGGCGGCGGCACTGAGTCGCTTCAAGGCCAGCGGCAAGAACATCATTGCCTATGGTGACAACTTCGATCAGCGCGGCTACTTTCTGGCCGCGCAGGCCAGCGAGATTTACTTGAACCCCTTGGGCGCGGTGATGATCGAGGGCTTTGGCCGCTATCGCAACTATTACAAGGACGCGCTGGATCGCTTGGGGGTGTCGGCCAATGTGCTGCGTGTCGGCACTTTCAAGAGCTTTGCCGAGCCCTATTTCGCCAATGCGCCATCCAAAGCCTCCCTGGAAGCAGAGAGCTATCTGCTGGGTGAGTTGTGGACGGGCTATACCGATGCAATCGAAAAGGCGCGCAAGCTGCCCAAGGGCGCTGTGGCCGCCGGGATTGAAAAGCTTCCCGAGGCGCTGGAGGCCGTGGGCGGTGACGCGGCCAAGCTGGCATTGCAGTCCAAGCTGATCGACGGCATCAAGACCCGCGATGAGGTGCGCGACTTGTTGATCGCGCGCGGCGCCAAGGACGACAAGGGCAATAGCTATCGGCGCGTGAGCTTTGCCGAGTATCAGGCCCATGTGAAGCAGCCTTTGGCGCATGGCCCGGCGGTCGGCATCGTGGTGGCCGAGGGCGAGATCAGCGACGGCACGGCCGGGCCGGGCCGCATTGGCGGCGATTCGACCGCCCGGCTGATCCGCCAGGCGCGTGAAGACGAGAACATCAAATCGTTGGTGCTGCGGGTCAACTCGCCCGGCGGCAGTGCTTTTGCATCCGAGATCATCCGCCGCGAGCTGGAGCTGACGCGCAAAGCAGGCAAGCCCGTCGTGGTTTCCATGGGCGATGTGGCGGCCTCGGGCGGCTATTGGATCTCGATGGCGTCTGACGAGGTGATTGCCGAGGCCGGCACCATCACCGGCTCGATCGGCGTGTTCGGCATGCTGCCGACCGGCGACAAGCTGCTGGAGAAGTTATCCATCCACACCGGCGGCCACACCACCACCTGGCTGGCCGGCGGCTACGACCCGCGCCGCCCGCTCGACCCACGCTTGGCCTCGGTGGTGCAGTCCGGCATCAACCACATCTATGCCGAGTTCACCGGCAAGGCCGCCGCCGCACGCAAGAAGACGGTGGCCGAGCTGGACGCCGTCGCACAGGGGCGCGTCTGGACCGGTGCCCAAGCGCTGGAGCGCGGCCTGGTCGACCGCCTGGGCAGCCTGGATGACGCGATCAAATCGGCCGCCGCCAAGGCCAAGCTCGCACCCGATGCACGAGTCAGCTATGTGGAAGGCGAGATGGGCCGCTGGGAGCGTTTGCTGAGCAGTCTGGAGGATGTGTTGGCGCCGTCCATCGAAGCCGCCATTCGCGCTGAGTTGGGCTTGAGTTTGCCTGCGGCTTTGCAAGAAGCACGCGCCGAGCTGGCTTTCGTCGCCGAGATCAGCAACAGCCGCAAGCCGTTTGGGGCGGTCGTGCATTGCTTGTGTACGGCGCCTTGAGCTCAGGAGGGCGCCCGACTGCCCTCTTATAATGATGGACAGCGCCGATTTGTTCCGAATTGCGGGCGCTTAATAAATTCCGCTAAAGAGGGACTCCGCAAGCCGGCGTCCGCTTACTCTCAGCGGTGCCGGTTTTGTTTTTTGGAGGCTTTTCACTGATGCCACATATGGGTCAATTGGGCGACGTCAGCCCTCAGCGCATGGCTTTTGCGCAGCCGCTGCGCCTGCGCAGCGGGCTGGAGCTGCGTGACTACGAGATGGTCTACGAGACCTACGGCACCTTGAACGCCGCGCGCAGCAATGCGGTGCTGGTCTGCCATGCCTTGAACGCCAGCCACCATGTCGCCGGCACCTACGCAGGCCAGGAAAGAAGCGAAGGCTGGTGGGACAACCTGATCGGCCCCGGCAAACCGCTGGACACCGACAAGTTCTTCGTCATCGGCATCAACAACCTGGGCTCCTGCTTCGGTTCGACCGGCCCGCGCGACGTCAACCCGGCGACAAACAAGGTTTACGGCGCGGACTTCCCTGTTGTCACCGTGCAGGATTGGGTCGATGCCCAGGCCCGCGTGCTTGACGAGTTAGGCATCACACAGTTGGCGGCGGTCTTGGGCGGCTCGCTGGGCGGCATGCAGGCCTTAGACTGGGCGTTGCGCTACCCCGAGCGCCTGCGCCACTGCATCGCGATTGCGACTGCGCCGGCGCTGTCGGCGCAGAACATCGCCTTCAACGAGGTGGCGCGCCGCGCCATCATCACCGACCCCGATTTCCACGGCGGCCATTACGCCGAACATGGCGCGATCCCTAAGCGCGGCCTGCGCGTGGCGCGGATGATTGGCCACATCACCTATCTGTCGGACGACGCGATGGAGCAGAAGTTCGGGCGCAGTCTCAGGAAGGCTGGCGCCGATGGGAGAGCGGCCGAGCTGGGCTACACGACCCAGGATATCGAGTTCCAAATTGAGAGCTATCTGCGCCACCAGGGCGACAAGTTCAGCGACTACTTCGATGCCAACACCTATTTGTTGATCACCCGCGCGCTGGACTACTTCGACCCGGCGCGTGAGTTTGGCGGTGACCTGAGCCGTGCTTTTGCCAGCGCGCGCTGCAAATTTTTGCTGGCCAGCTTCACGACCGACTGGCGCTTTTCGCCGGCCCGCTCGCGCGAGATCGTCAAGGCCTTGCTCGACAACAAGCTCGATGTGTCTTACGCGGAAATCGACGCGCCACATGGTCACGATGCCTTTTTGCTGGAGGATCCGCGCTATCACGGCGTCTTACGCGCTTACTTCACTCGTATTTCCGTAGAGTCGGCAGGAGAACTGGCATGAGCAACGGCATCATCGAACAAATCGCCGCGCTGGTGCCGGTCGGCTCGCGCGTGCTGGATCTGGGTTGCGGCACCGGCGAGCTCTTGGCCTATTTGCAAAAGCATCGCGGCTGCACCGGCTATGGCGTCGAGCTGGATGACGCCAATCTGCTCGCTTGCGCGCAGCGCGGCGTCAATGTGATTCAGCTCAATCTGGAAGACGGCCTGACCATCTTCGAGGACCAGAGCTTCGATGTGGTCTTGCAGCTGGAGACCTTGCAGCATCTGCGCAATACCGAGGCGATGCTGCGCGAGACCGCGCGGGTCGGCCGCATCGGCATCGTCAGCTTCCCCAATTTCGCCCATTGGCCGAACCGCCTTCAGGTGGCGCTGGGGCGCATGCCGGTGACGCGGGTGCTGCCCTACGAGTGGTACAACACGCCGAATATCCGGGTCGGCACTTTTGCCGACTTCGAGGTGTTGGCGCGCAAGAACCGGCTGCGCGTCCTGGATGCCTTCGGCATTCAAAACGGGCAGGCGGTGCGCAAGTTCCCGAATCTCTTGGCCAGCATGGCCGTGTTCAAGTTCGATCGAGGTTAGTGTGCTCACCGGGCTCACCGGGCTCGCCTGCGCTCAAGTTCAGACCTGCGCTCACTCAAGCGCCCGCCGTGCCCTTCGCTTCACCCCGCTCATAAACCGAGTTAGCCCTGCCGACCAGCAAGGGGTCGAGCTGACCGAGTTTGGCCAGGTCCTTGTTGGTATAAGGCAGTTGGTGCAAGACATGGCGCATCGCGTTCAGGCGCGCGCGCTTTTTGCAGTCTGACTTGACGACGGTCCAAGGTGACTCGGCGATGTCGGTGTGAAAGAACATCGCCTCTTTGGCCTTGGTGTAGCTATCCCATTTGTCCAGCGAGGCCAGGTCGATCGGCGACAGCTTCCATTGCTTGAGCGGGTGCGCCTCGCGCTCCTTGAAACGGCGGCGCTGCTCGGCCCGGCTGACCGAGAACCAGAGCTTGACCAGATGCACGCCGCTGCGCACCAAGTTGCGCTCGAACTCGGGCGCTTGCCGCATGAACTCGACATACTCGTCATTGCTGCAAAAACCCATCACCCGCTCGACGCCGGCGCGGTTGTACCAGCTGCGATCGAACAGCACGATCTCGCCGGCGGTCGGCAGATGCTGCACATAGCGCTGGAAGTACCATTGGCCGCGCTCGACCTCGCTGGGTTTTTCCAGCGCCACCACGCGCGCACCGCGCGGATTCAAGTGCTCCATATAGCGCTTGATGGTGCCGCCCTTGCCGGCGGCGTCGCGACCTTCGAACAAGATGATGACCTTCTGCCCGGTTGCCTTGACCCAGGCTTGCAGCTTCAGCAGCTCGACTTGCAGCTGATACTTTTGCTGCTCATAGCTCTTGCGCGACATCAGGTTCTTGTAGGGGTAGCCGCCGCGCCGCCAATCGGCCGACAGCTCATCGTCCGGGTGCGTGCCGTTCAAAGGCGTGGCGTGCAGTTCCTGCAACAAGGCTTGACGCAGGGCGGCCGCATCGTCGGCCGAGGCGCCGGCCACGATGGCCTTCACCGATGAGGCGAGCGCGTCCGGCCCTCCGCTGGCGACAATGTCTTTCAAGGCCGCCAGCTCGCGCTCGCGCGCCGCGCTGAGGGCTTCTTTGACCACATGGCGGGCGATCCGCTTGCTGTCCGTGCTGCCGGCGGTGTCGCCGCTGCGGCTGCGGCGCGGTTTGTCAGCGGCGGCGCTGGCCGGTTTGCGTGGGGTGGCCTTTTTGGCAGCATCTTTGGCGGCATTGGGCTTGCTGGGGCTTGTACTCATGGCTTCAGGTGACTTGTCATTAAACTGTCACGTTCGCATAGGGAGCCCGAATTATTCTTGATCCAACTCAAGTGAAGCAAGCTCTATTCGAGTCTGCGCAGCTGAGAGAAGTAGCTGATACTGATGCCTCGCGGGGCGGCCGCTCCCGCGCGCTGATCTGGCTTGACCAAGGGCACCATGAACGTTCAACAGCACCTTGCCAGTTACGGACTTGCCCTATTTGGCTTGCTGATGTTGGACGGACAGGCGTGGGCGCAGCAGTGCTCGCGCGCGATCCGCGTGCCGGTAGCGCCGACCGGCTTCAATGTCCGCGTGCAGGGCGACAAAGTGGACGGCGTCTATCCTGAGTTGCTGCGTCAGCTCGGCTTGGCGAAGGGCTGTCAGTTCGTCTTTCCTGTGGTGCCACGGGCGCGCCTGTCCCTGATGTTTTTCGAGAGCCTAGAGGCCGATCTTTTTCTGCCCGCCTCGCGCAATTCGGAGCGCGATCAAAAGGCGCTGTTCGTGCCCATGCTCAAGCTCACCCCGACCCTGATCGTCTTGAACAGCCAAGCGGTGCAGATCAGCGATGTCCAAAGCTTGCTGGCCAAGACGGCATGGCGGGCGGCGATGGTGCGCAGCTATAGCTGGGGCGACGAGTATGGTGCCTTGATGCGGCAGTTGGAGGCCGAAAAGCGGGTCGACTATGTGGCCGATCTGCGCACCGTGGGTCTGATGCTGCGGGCCGGTCGCGTCGAGTTCACGATCTTGCCGCCGACACTGCTCTACTCGGCCTTACAAGAGGGGCGTCGCGATGTTGATTCCGGCGGAGATTTCCGTTATGCGGAGTTGCAGGGGCTGCCGCGTTCGGAGGTCGGTGCCTATGTGTCCAGGCAGGCGCTGAGCGAAGCCGATCAAGTGCTGTTGCGCGATGCTTTGGCCGGCGCAGTGCGTGATGGCAGTCTGCTCAAAGCCTTGCAGCGCTATTACCCAGCTGAAGTGCTGCGCCTCGATGTGCACCTGAATTGAGCCGACCCGCGATCACAGCCGTTCAAGCTCAAGCATTGTCAAAGCGACCGAGCCTGACCATCGTATTGCCTGGTTTGCTGTGCTTCATACTCGGCATCACCAGCACGGTGTTGTCATAACTGGTTTTGAAGACGGTGCCACCATCTTGTGCAAAAGCGCTGCCGGCCTTGGCAATCACGTCCAAGCCTCGCACCGGGTGGAGGAAATGGAAGTCGCTGCTCAGCGCCGTCACCGCTTGGTCAACCCGGATCAGCTGCTGTTGTGCAGGTAGCGCCAAGCGCAAGCGGGCATCCGCCCAGCCGGCGTCGACGATACCGGTCAGCTTGAGGAAGCGGATCAGGCCGTCTATGGCCACATCGGCCGAACTCTTCTCCCAATGCTGACCGCACTCGATCAACAAGGCGTTCTTAGAGCTGGCAGGATCACCGAAACCGCCGCGGTCGCGCATGCGCAGGCCCGAAGGATGGCCGGTGTCTATCAGCAGATCACCCGGCATGCCGAGTTCGCGGGCAAAGGCCGCGCCTTTGTCCAGCATGCCGCAGACCATCAAGGGTCGGCAGGCGTCTTGCATGGAGTGAATATCAAACAGCAAGTCGGCACGGTCAACAAAAGGCTGCAACTGGCGCGCCCGGCGCAGCTCCAGCGAGTCGCCGGGGCCGAACAGCACACTGTCATGCCAGACCCGGTTGAGGTCCTCATCAACGCAACGGGAGGCGCTCGGGTCGGCAGCGTCAAAGCGGGCAAAGGCTTCGACATTGGCGAAGCTCAGGATCAGCTGGCCCCGCAGGGGATGAAGCGTGCGGCCCATGCCTTGCTTGAACAGCCAGTCCAAGGCGATTGCGCCGCACAGCTCGTTGCCATGCGTCAAGGCTTGCACCATCACGACCGGGCCGGGGCGGCCCGAGTCCAGCACATGAACATAGTCGACCCCTCTGGCGCTGGCGCGGTAGGGGGCGATGTCCGGGGGGCTGAGTTCGATCGTTTGTGCCATGTCTGCTACTACTCCTTGGGAATGAACTGGCCGAACTCGGTGCGCGCATCATCCTTGAAGTCGCCCTCCCAGCGGTCGCCATTGGGCCAATAAAAAATGCCCTTGCCATGCTTTGCGCCATTTAGCCAGTCGCCCACATAGCGTTCGCCGGCCTTCCAGAAGTAGCTGCCCTGACCCTGCGACTGCCCTTGATGAAAGTTGCCCTCGTAGCGGTCACCCGAAACAAAATGCATCACCCCATGGCCTTGCGGCTGGCCGGACAGGATGACGCCTTCGTAGCGAGCGCCACTGGAAAAGCGCAGCACGCCCTTGCCGTTTGGCACTCCGCGCACCAGCTCACCCTCGAACTGCTGGCCATTGGTCCAGCGGTAGTTGCCGCGCCCATGCGGGATCCCGGCGCTGACCTGACCCTTGTAGAGGTCGCCGCTGGCATAACTCATTTGGCCCTCGCCCTCGGGCGTGCCATCGACGACCGTGCCCTCGTATTGATTGCCGTTGGGGAAGATGATCTTGCCCTTGCCGGTGGCCTTGTTCTGCACCCAGTCACCGCTGTAGCGCTGGCCGTTGGCCCAGACAAACTCGCCCTTGCCCTGGCGGATGCTGCGCAGCAGATCACCTATATAGACATCGCCGTTGGACCACTCGACGCGGCCGTTGCCGGTCACGACCTGGCCGTCTTCGCGCGAAAACAGGCCCTTGTAGCGGGTGTCACCGGTAAGTATGTCCATGTCATATGCAGTCGTCTTGTATGACTCCGAGGGCTTGCCGCCAGCTGCATTCGGCGTTGCCGTGTTCGCGGCCGCGTTGACAATGCTTGAGAGTGCGCCGAGCATGCTGGCAGATGCTGTGGAGTTGGCGGCCGGGGCCACAGCGGCGGCAGCAACCGGCGCTGTGGCGGCTGTCGTGAGCTTGGGCACTGCTGGCATTGCAGGAGCCGCACTCGGCTGCGCTTGAGTGGGAGCCACTGCGCTCGCATTCGCCTTGCCGCTGCCGGGTGAGGGAGTTGTCGGCGCTTTTGGGGCGGGTGCCCTGGCCGTTTCGACCGGCTCTGTGGAAACCCAGGGCGTGCCACGCTCGCGCGCCACCGCCTGGGCATTGTTGCCGGCCAGGTCCAGTGCGCTGCCTTTGCAGTTGGCGACGGCCTTGCGCCAAAGGGTCTCCGAGGTTTGCGATTGCTGCTGCCGGTCGGTCGGATTCAGGCCCGCGGCGGCGCTACGGAACTTTTGTGTGTACTCTCGAGCACGTTCGAACAGCGGCGCACAGTGCTCGGCGTTGTGGGCGTCAATTTCAGCTTGCTCGCGCCGCTTGCTGGCGATCTGCTGCTGCGAGCCGGTGCAATGCTCGGCTGCCAAGTCCCACATGGTTTCGGTCTTGCTATACAGCGACGCAGCATCGGCCCAGCGCCGTTCGCCAAAGGCGCGGGCGGCCAGGTCTTGCAGCGCGGCTGCGTCTCGGTGTGACATCTCGCATTGCGAGCCGGCGGCTTGCCGCTCGGCAATCAAGCCGCGTTGACGTTCGTTGTCGTCGAGGTTCTTCTGGGCCCGCTCGCGAGCCCGACCTTCGCAGCCATCCAGGGCCAAGGTCCACTGGGCAATGGCCCGGTCAAACAGCTTGGCGATTTCGTCCACACCCTTGCTTTGCGCCAGGGCCGTGGCCGCGCGCAAATCGACGGACATGGCGCGCTGCGTCAGCACCGAGCACGTGGGCGGCCGAGGCGTCGATGCTGCTGCCTCGGCCGCATCAGAAGCCGAGGCGTCGGATGAAGCAGACGCAGCCGAGCTCATCGAGTTGGCGGCGGCGGGCTCAGAAGCACCCTGCATAGGTGCGGCCGGCGAAGCTTGCGGCGTGGGCTGGGCAGGCGCTGATTGCGCCAATGCCCAGCCGGCATTCATAGAGACGCTGAAGGCAAAAATTGCACCGGTCAGCCGGCGTTTGCAGCCAGGTCGGGGGTGGAACTGAAGGGCTGCTGTCATTTTCATTTCTTGCGCCCACCGGATTCGGTCGGCATGTCCAGCATGGCATCAATCAAGCCGCGCGAGAAGCGCTCGCTGCCGGGGTCGGTGGCGCTCTCAAAGGAAAAGGTTTCGGGGGCCGTGGCCAGTGGCATCGCGCCCATCTCCAGCGCCAGATCACTGGCCTTGAAGCCGCGCAGAATCGCCTGTGTTTGTGCGTCCAAACCCTTGGCCAGGGCCAGTTTGCTGAGTGACTCCAGGCGCTCGATGTCAAGCGCAAAGGCGTTGCCTGCCAGGCTGCGCTCCAGCAGCTTTTGGTGCAGGCTGAAACCCGCCAAGGGATCGGCACCCAATTTCCCGGCGCGCTCGAAGGCCCACTGGTCGGCTTGATCGAACACGGTCGAAGCAATCCAAGCGACGCCCGACAGCGCGCTTCGATTGGCTGCGGCCGCCTGCAGGCCATTCATCACCTGCTGCTTGCTCAATTCCTTGCCGGCGTCGATCAAACCTTCGCGTATGCGCTGCGCCGCCAAGGCCCGGCCTTGTTCGATCAACTGTTGCTTGACGAGCTCGGAGGCGACCGATTGAGCCGCGAGTTTGGAAGCGCTGACCGCTGCTTGCGCCGCCATGGCCGCACCATGCAAGCCGGTGGCCAGGGTTGCCAGGTTGTACAGCGTGCCAGCGATCTTGCTGCCGTAGTGGTAGGTCTTCATACGTGCGCCGCCCTCTTCGGACAAGCCCTGCGTCCACAGAACGGCCCATAAAGCCTCGTCCTCGCTGAGATGAACCTTCGCGAGCTCCAGGGAGTGCAGGCTCAAGAGCCAGTGATAGTCCTGCACCTCGGGTGTGTTGGGTGGTGCCAGGCGGGCGTAGCCGCGGCAGACTTCGAAGGGCTTGATGTTGCGTGAGGCGCCTGTGCTTAGGGTGACAGTGAAGGGCTTGCCCGCATCGCGTGCATCGGCCAGCGTGGCCAGCAAACGTTCACTGTCTTCATCCTTTTGGCCCGCCACGCTCAGCAACTTGTCGCCCGGATTGAGCGGTGAATTGGGCGCCGCTGCCACGACGGTCAAGCGCTCGTCCACCTTCAATCCGCGCACCCAGGCGACTCGGTCGCGCTCGGCCCAGCCGTAGCTGGTGGCGACGGCAAACGGCAGTTCCCATTGGCGGTCGCACTGGGGGTCTTTGAGTGCGGCGCTGCGCACGATGGCGGGTCGCAGGCTTTGCTCGCCATTGCCATAAGCGCGGATATTGGCCAGCAAGCTTTCGTCAACCTGACGTCCATCATCGACGGTGTACTTGGGCGCAGCGCAAGCGACCAGCAGCAAACACAAAAGGAAGGAAAAAAATGATCTCATGGCGACAGGGCTTATCAACGCTCGCCAGTGTAGGTCGCCAAGACCTACCCAATCGTGTGCAATGCGCGGTGTTTTGGCAATTCTGTGACAGGGCTTTGCGTAGTTCTACCGACCGGGCAAGTCCCGAGCTGCGCCAGGCTCCGGCCTGCCTACACTGGAGCTTATGCGTACTTTGAGATGTGATGACGGCGTACCGCTGCACGGGCGGCAATGGAGCAAGCCCGGGATGGACCCGGCGCGCGGCACGGTGCTGATCGTCCATGGTCTGGGTGAACATATTGGGCGTTATGAGGCGCTGGCCGCACAGTTGAACAGCTGGGGCTGGCATGTGGTCGGCCATGACCAGCGAGGGCATGGTGCTTCGGGCGGACCTCGGGGCGACATCGCCGATAGCGAATCCTTGTTGCGCGACTTGGCTATGGTGATCGATGAGGTGAGGGCTGATCCTCAGCTGGGGCGTGGCCCGTTGGTGCTGCTGGGTCACAGCATGGGCGGCCTGGTGGCAGCGCGTTTTGTGGCCGGTGGCCTGGCTGCGAGCAGTGGCGGGCAGCTGCCGATGTGGTTTCGCCCAATCGATGCGCTGGTCTTGAGCTCGCCGGCCCTTGACCCTGGCATGTCGGGCTTTCAGCGCCTGCAATTGGCCATCGGTGTGGCATTGGCGCCGCATTTGGCCGTTAGCAACGGCCTCAAGACCAAATGGATTTCGCGCGACGCGGCGGTCGTCAAGGCCTATATCAATGATCCGCTGGTGCATGACCGCCTCACGCCGACCTTGGCCCGCGCCATTGTGGACGGCGGCGAACTGGTGCGCCAGCATGCGGTCGATTGGGTGGTGCCAACGCTGTTGATCTGGGCCGGAAGCGACCGATGCGTGGCGCCCGCCGGCAGCGCCGATTTTGCGGCCAATGCACCCTCCTTGCTGGTCAAGTCGCAGTGTTTTGAGGCCTTGTTTCACGAGATTTTCAATGAGCCGGAGCGCGCGCGTGTCTATGCCCGCTTGCAGACTTGGCTGCTGGAGCGATTTGGCTAGCGAGCGCCGCCGTCGCGGCATCAGTTTTGGCCTGCGTGAGCTGAGCTATGCAGAGCATTCCCTGGGCATTGCCCTAAAATCGAGCTTCCCCCGCCACAAGCTGGAAACCCATCATGAATGCTCGCGACCCCTCCTTGCCCATGCAGCCCGATCAAGCCACTGCCATCGCCGATTTTGCGGCGCAGGTTTGGGACGACGAGATCGTCCCGGCGCTGACCCAGTACATCGCCATCCCAGCCAAGAGCCCGATGTTCGATGCCGATTGGGCCGCCAATGGGCACATCGAAAAAGTCCTGCGCGACGCAGCAAGCTGGGTCGAGAGCAAGAATGTGGCCGGGCTCAAGCTGGAAGTCATCCGCCTGGAAGGCCGCACACCGATCATCTTTTTTGAGGTGCCTGCCACCAAGCTGGACAGCAGCGACACCATCGTGCTCTACGGTCACCTGGACAAGCAGCCCGAGTTCAGCGGCTGGCGCAGCGATCTCGGCCCCTGGACGCCCAAGTACGAGGACGGCAAACTCTACGGTCGCGGCGGCGCCGACGACGGCTACGCGGTCTACGCCTCTTTGACCGCCATCATGGCATTGGACAAGCAAGGCATTCCAAGACCCCGTTGCGTCGGCATCATCGAGACCTGCGAGGAATCTGGCTCCTACGACCTACCGGCTTACCTCGACGTACTCAAAACAAGGCTTGGCAATGTCTCGTTGGTGGTTTGCCTCGACTCCGGCGCGGGTGACTACGGGCAGCTATGGCTAACCACTTCCTTGCGCGGCATGGTCAGTGGCGTGCTCAAGGTCGAGGTTTTGACCGAAGGCATCCACTCCGGCGACGGCTCCGGTGTTGTGCCCTCATCATTCCGCATCCTGCGCCAGGTGCTTGATCGCTTGGAAGACTCCAAGACCGGCCGTCTCTTGCCCGAGAGCTTTCATTGCGATATTCCCGCAAATCGGGTGGAGCAGGCCAAAGCTACGGCGGCCCTGTTGAAGGACGAGGTCTATAAGCGCCTGCCCTGGGCCTGCGGCGCTGATGGCGGCCCGGTCTTGCCGATGACGGCCGAGCCGGTCGAAGTCTTGCTCAACCGGACCTGGCGGCCGACGCTATCGGTCACCGGCGTGGACGGCTTCCCGGAGATGAAAAGCGCCGGCAATGTCTTGCGGCCTTTTACAGCTTTCAAGCTGTCGCTGCGCCTGCCGCCGCTGATCGACGGCAACGAAGCCGCCTTGCGCTTGAAGGCTTTGCTGGAAGACAACGCACCCTACAACGCCAAGGTGACATTTGTGCCCGATGGCCGCGCCGGTGCTTACGGTGCCACCGGCTGGAACACGCCGGACTTGTCGCCTTGGCTCAGCCAGGCTTTGAATCAGGCCAGCGAGACACATTTCGGCGCGCCGGTCGGCTATATCGGCCAGGGCGGCACGATCCCCTTGATGAGCATGTTGCAACAAGGCTTCCCGGCAGCGCAGATGATGGTCTGCGGTGTATTGGGCCCCAAGAGCAATGCGCATGGCCCGAATGAGTTCCTGCACGTGCCTTACGGCAAGCGCCTGACCGCAGCAGTGGCTCAGGTGATGGCCGCCCACCCCTGAGTTGCATTGACTAGCGCAAGGTGAAGCTGGTTTCGACCAGCGAGCCTTGCAGGTCTTGCAGCAAATGGGTCAGCGGCGATAACTGCACATAGCGGGTCGAGACTTTGATCGCGTAGGCGAAAAACCGCGGCAAGTCTTCTGCGTAGGCGGGTTTGCCGTCGCGGTGCTTGAGGCGGCAGAACAAGCCGAGAATCTTCAGGTGGCGCTGTAGACCGGTCCATTCGACTTGGCGCCAAAACTCGCCGAAATCTTCATTGACGGGTAAACCGGCGCGGCGGGCTTGCTCCCAATAGCGGATCGCCCAATCAAGTTCCTGCTCTTCTTCCCAGGAGATGAAGGCGTCGCGCAAGAGTGAGGCCAAGTCGTACGCGATGGGGCCGCGCACCGCGTCTTGAAAGTCCAATACGCCTACCGCCAGGCCGACTTGCCCTGTGCCGTCTGCGGCGTTGCACACCATCAGATTGCGCGGCATGAAGTCGCGGTGCATGGCCACCTGGGCCTGCTCGGCCATATTGCCCACCAGCACCTTGCAACTGTGCTCCCACCACTTCAGCTGAGTCTCGCTCCACTGCCGGCCATATTCGCGCTCGACGCACCAATCGACAAAGATCTGCAGTTCACGCCGCACAAAGCTCTCGTCAAAGGCGGGCAGGCGGGCGGCATCGCCCTTGAGTTGCCATTGCAGCAGCGTCTGGGTGGCGGCGCGCATCAGCCGGTCGGCTTCGCTCGGGGTGGCGCTTTGCAGGGCCTTCAAATAGTTGAGATCGCCCAGATCGCTGAGCAGCAAGAAGCCCTGGCTTGCCTCGGCCGCGACAATCTGTGGCACGTGCAGGCCGCAGTCCGCCGACATATGTTGGGCAATGCTGATGAAGGGGCGCACATCGTTGGTCTCGGGTGGGGCGTCCATGATGATGTAGCTGGCCCCCGAGTTGCTGTCGATGCGCAAATAGCGCCTGCTGCTCGCGTCGGCACTCGCCAGGCGTAGGCTTTCGGGCAGCAGTCCATGCTGCGGCAGCAGCGATTCAAGCCAGGTCTGAAACTGCTGTTTGCGAGTGTTGCTGGGCCAAACGATTGAATTCATGTGCAGGCTTGTTAGGGGAGTGGGGTGCGGTACAGGCGCTTGTGGTGCTGCCTCATGGATAATGGATTTTACAAACCGCGAGCGCTGGCTCGGTGCCGTGCTCGCAAGGCGCGCGCCTGAGCTTGATGCGGTTTCCTCAAGCCTACTTTTTTGAAGCTGCCCGCCGACGCTGTGCCGCGCCCATTGTCAACGTCTTTGTCTATTCCCTTGGCTCGTGCTATCCGCCCTGTTTCGGCCGCTTTGGCGACCCCGCGCTGCTGGCCCTGGCTGAGCTTGCTATGCCTGTGCGCGTCAACCCTTTTGCCTGCTGCTGTCGCGCAAGCGCAAGCTCGGGAGGCCGAGGCAACGACCGCGGCGGGGCTTGGCAATGCGCCGGCTGGCGAGGGCTTGAACCTGAGGCCGGTGAAGTCACTGTCGGGCAAAGCCAAGCGGGGCAGCAAATCGGCGACCGTCATTAGCTCGCAGCGTTTGAGCCTGCAGGTCGATCAAGAGTCGAGCGCCGAGGGCGCGGTGGAGTTGCGCTCGGGAGAGCTCTTGCTCAAAGCCGACCGCGTCAACTATGCACAAGTCGAAGATTTTGCGCGGGCGGTGGGCAATGTCGAGGTCAACCGTGGCGGCAATGTTTTCAGCGGGCCGGAACTGCAGCTCTATATCAACCGCTTCGAAGGCGAGTTCCTCTCGCCCAGCTATTTCCTCTCGCTGACCGGGGGGCGCGGCCGGGCGGAGCGGGTCAAATTCGCCGGGCCGAACAATGTGTTGATTGTCGACGGCACCTACAGCAGCTGCCCGGTGGTGGAGGAAGGTCAGGTTTTGCCTTGGGAGCTGCGCGCCGCGAAATTGGATCTCGACTTTGATGCCAATGTCGGCATTGCCACGGGCGCGGTCTTGCATTTTTTTGGCACGCCGATTCTGCCCGCGCCTAAGGTCAGTTTTCCGCTCGGGCTGGGCCGCAAGTCGGGCTGGTTGCCGCCAAGTTTCAGCATAGATAAGCGCAGCGGTGTCGAATTTGGTATGCCGTATTACTGGGATATTGCGCCGCAACGCGATGCCACCTTGACGCCGTTTGTGATGAGCCGCCGCGGTTTCGGCCTTGATAGCGAGTTCCGCTATCTGGAGCCTCAGCATGCAGGGGTGGTCAAGCTGGCCTTGCTGCCGAATGACCGGCTGATGGGGAATTCACGCTGGGCCTTGAATTTGGCGCAAAGTGGCGAGCTTGCCCGAGATTGGCGGTACCGGTTGGGTGCAGAGCGCGTGTCCGATGATGATTATTGGAAGGACTTGCCTTCTCGTTTGCAAACTCAGACCGAGCGGCTCTTGCCGACGGACTTGTTGCTCGACAGGCGCCGCCAATCGAATTGGGGAGAGGCGCATTCCTACCTCCGCATGCAGCGCTGGCAAGTGTTGCAAGGGATCGATCCACAAGCTCAGTTTGCTTCCCCCTATCAGCGCTCGCCGCAGATCGGTTTGCGCCTGACTTCGGCGGCCGATGATGCGGTGCTGGAAGGATTCCGCCCGTGGGGGCGCAAGAGTCGCCTTGAGGGTGCGCTCGAGGTGGAATACAACCGCTTTGACTTGCCGCCGAGTGCCTTGGCGACGCAGACTCAAACAGGGCAGCGCGCCCATGTGCTGGCGCATGTCAGCGCACCGATGGGCGGGGCTGCTTGGTGGTTGATTCCTCGGCTGGAAGTCAATGGGGCGCAATATGCGCTGGACCAAGCCAGAGCCGATGGCAAGAAATCGATAGGGCGCACGGTCACGACTTTCAGTCTCGACCATGGTTGGGTGTTTGAGCGAGAAACCAGTGTTTACGAGCGCCAGCTGACGCAGTCTCTAGAGCCGCGCGTGTTGTATGTCAACACCCCTTACCGGGCTCAAGAAGCATTCCCTAATTTCGATTCCGCGCCCAAGGACTTCAACTTTGACTCGATCTATTCTTCGAACCAGTTTTCCGGTATCGACCGGGTTTCCGATGCGCACCAACTGACTGCCGGCGTGGTCAGCCGCTGGGTGGATAACTCGCAAGGCGCTGAGCTTTTGCGCTTGGGTCTCGTGCAGCGCTATTTGTTCCGTGACCAGTTGGTGACGCCCGACGGCGAACCGGTGACGCAGCGTTTTTCAGATTTGCTGCTGCTGGGTTCCGCGCATTTGCGTCCGGAATGGTGGACGGACGGCTCGGTTCAATTCAATCCCAATGAGAGCCGTCCGGTACGCACCACCATTCGGGCACGCTATTCCCCCGGACCTTTCCGCACCGTCAACTTGGCCTATCGACTGACGCGCGCGCAGAGCGAGCAGGTCGAATTGGCTTGGCAATGGCCCATCTATGGTCAAGAGGCTGGAGCCAAGCGCGGTAGCGCCGGCTGCGCAGGCGCTTGGTATAGCGCAGGGCGCGTTCAGTACAGCTTGTTTGATAGAAAGCTGGCCGACTCGGTGCTTGGGTTTGAGTATGACGCCGGTTGTTGGGTGTTCCGCGTAGGGGCCGAGCGCCTGTCGACCGGACGCGCAGAAACCAATACGCGCCTGATGTTGCAATTGGAGCTGGTGGGCCTGTCCCAACTGGGTTCTAACGCACTCAAGGTCTTGAGGGACAATGTGCCCGGTTACCGACGGCTGAGCAATGATCGCTCGGCAAGCCTTGAAGCTCCTTATGACTGATATGTCGATTCGAATCCTGAACCTGTTCGGTGCAACACTATTGATGGGCCTGCAGTTGAGCCAGCCTGCTTTGGCCCAGCCACGGGCCATAGAGCTCAAGCCCGGCGACTATATTGCCGCCGTGGTCAACCAAGACGTGGTGGCCGCCAGCGAGGTCACGCTCAGAACCAACCAGTTGCGTGAAGAGTCCAAGCGGCGCGGCGTCGCCATGCCCGACCCAGCGGCACTGCACAAGCAGGCCATGGACGCCCTGATCGATGACCGCGTTTTGGTCACCCATGCACGCGAGACCAGCGGCAAAGTCGATGAGCCCGAATTGGACCGGGTGGTGGCCAATGTGGCCGCACAAAACAAGCTGACGATGCCGCAACTGCTGGAGCGACTGAAGCAAGACGGCACCGACTTCCGCACCTTCAGGGAAAATCTGCGTGACCAGATGATGACCGAGCGCGTACGTGAGCGCGAAGTGCAGGCGCGTATCCGGATTACCGATGGCGACATCGATACTTACCTTGAGACGCGCCGCGAGCAGTCCAGCAAGGCCGGGCAAATGAATCTGGCGCATATCTTGGTCAGAGTGCCTGATGGCGCGTCAGATGCGGTCGTGGCTGAGCGTCAGGCGCGCGCCGAGGCCGCCTTAGGGCGGGCTAAAGCGGGTGAAGATTTCAACAAGCTGGCGCGAGAGTTTTCGGACGATGCGAGCAAGGAGCGCGGCGGTGAATTGGGACTGCGTCCCGTGGAGCGCTTGCCGGATCTTTTTGTGCAAGCGGTGGTCGACCTGAAGAGTGGCGAGTTGAGTCCTCGGTTGCTGCGCTCCGGCGCTGGTTTCCACGTCTTGAAGGTGGTCGAGCGCCAAGGCGGTGGCTCCCTGACGACGGTTACGCAAACCCATGCGCGACATGTACTGTTGCGCCCCTCGGCGCAATTGACGGCCGAGGTTGCAAGCCGCCGACTGGCTGAATTCAAGCGCGCTATTGCGAATGGCAGCACCACTTTCGAGGCCGTGGCACGCGAGAACTCCGAGGACGGCAGTGCGGCCGAGGGCGGTGATTTGGGTTGGATGGGCCCCGGCGCCTTCGTGCCCGAGTTTGAGTCCGCCATGAATGCCTTGCCGCTTGGTGGTATCTCCGACCCGGTGCCTTCGCGCTTTGGTGTGCATCTGATTCAGGTCTTGGCGCGTCGTTCGGTCGAGGTTGAAATGAAAGCCTTGCGTGAGCAGGCCAAAGCAGCTCTGCGCGAAGGCAAGTATGAAGAGGCTTATCTTGAGTGGGTCAAAGATCTGCGCTCGCGGGCTTATGTCGAAGTACGTGAGTGGCTGGATTGAGGTTCGCTTAGATGGCACAACATATTGCTCGCAAGCGCTTTGGTCAGCATTTCCTGACCGACGTCAACATCATCCAATCGATCGTTGATGCGATTGACCCGCGGTCCGGTGAGGCCGTGGTCGAGATCGGGCCAGGCTTGGGGGCCATGACCATCCCCTTGCTGGACCGGATCAAGCCCTTGACGGTGATTGAGCTGGACCGTGACCTGGCCGCCAAGTTGCGTGCCCGTGATGGACTCGAAGTCATCGAATCCGATGTGCTGAAGGTTGATTTCGCTGCACTGGCCGCTGCAAAGGGCCAGCGTTTGCGGGTGGTCGGCAATCTGCCTTACAACATCTCCAGCCCAATTCTGTTTCATCTGCTGGGCTATGTGGAACATGTGGTCGACCAGCATTTCATGCTGCAAAAAGAAGTGGTTGACCGCATGGCGGCCTCGCCTTGCTGCAAGGACTATGGCCGCTTGACCGTCATGCTGCAGTGGCGCTATGCGATCGAGTCGGTGCTGGATGTGCCGCCAAGCGCGTTCGATCCACCGCCGCGGGTCGAATCTGCCATTGTTCGCATGCAGCCCTATGCCAAGCCGCCCGAGCTGGATCGCAAGCTGTTTGGTGAAATGGTGGCGGTTGCGTTTTCGCAGCGTCGCAAGCTCCTGCGTCACAGCCTGGGTGTCTGGTTGGCGACCAGGGGTTTTGGCGGGCAGTTCGATTTGCAGCGCCGTGCCGAAGAGGTGCCGGTGGCAGAGTTCGTCGCGCTGGCGCAAGTTTTGGCCAAGGCAGACTAAGTCGAGAAAAGGCGGACGAAAAAAAGGATCCCGCGGGATCCTTTTTTGATGTGCCTGAGTTGATTACTTAGGCTGCGTTCAACCACATGGCTGTGTCGAAAGCGCTGCTCATCATCGGCATATTCATTCCAAAATTGGCATTGGCTGCTGCTTTGGAATTCTTTGCTGCCGGCTTGACCGGGGCAGCTGCGGCTTCTTCGGTAGCCCGCTCCCAAGACGCATTGTCTTGTGAGCGGGCTACTGAAAAGAATAGAAGCACCTGAACTGAACCTTGCGGTCGGCCCAGTAATCGGCCGCTTCTCGGAAGACATCGAGCAGTTGCTCGCGCACTTCACGATCAAACTTGGCGTTATCGGGAAGCTGCTCCAGTACAACGACAAAGCCAGGCTGGGCGCCGGACTTGTGCACCAGATCGGTCATGCAGTCATGCAGGGCGTCAAGATTCTTGCCGAAATGAGCTGGGAAAAGAAAAGCTTGCGCGATCCCTTCCAGCACGTCCTGCTTGGACTGCGCCTCGGTCAGATTGGCGTACAAGAAATGCTGTCCAGCATCCTGTGCGGCGTGCATCAAGTCCTCTACGCGGTAGGCCCGTATGGCCTGCACGATATTGGGACGGACGGTCTGCAAAAGCATGGTCGCTATCCTCCTATATAGTCTCAGAACTTTTCATCACCTTCGGTTCACTGCGCTACGCGTTTAAACGAAGAATAGTGGTCGCCGGTGTAATAGCAAACATCAGGAGTGCGAGGGGGCTTGCCGCCGCACACCAAACGCCTGGCACCACGATTGCGTGCGCCTGGCGTCGGGACGGTGTATTCGCGGTAATAGCCTCTTGGATGTTTAGGCAAAATGCGTTCGCGATTGCCGAAAACGACACCGTCTTTCTCGTAAGGGAATGGCCCTCCGGTCAAGATCAATTGATGCGTTTTCTGCGCTTCACGAGGCAGTGCCGACAAGGCGACTACTTCCAGCGATGCAACCGTTTCTTTGGCCTGCACTTGAACGTTGATCGCGACCGTTGCCAACAAAAAAGCGGCTAGGACAGACTTTCGCCAAGCGGACCACGGATGTGGCCTAGAGAGCAAAGACACGGGTTAACCCTGTTCCTGAAAACACAATGGTAACGAAATCGCTTGAAAAGCTCAAGGGCTTCGCCATGTTACGGGCCTATATTGTTCTTTTGTTTGTAAGCGCACACATGCTGTTATAAGTCGACCCCGTGACAGTTTTCAAAGTTTGCAAAGCTTCGGTAAGCCCTCACAAACATTTGTAAAAACTCTATTCAAAAGGCATATTCGCGCACAATATTGGTGCGCAAACATGCCTCTAATATGAGCTCGTCAACGCGCTGCGTTGGCGTCGGCTACCGTCAGAGCCGTCATATTGACGATGCGGCGAACAGTGGCTGATGGTGTCAGCACGTGCACCGGCTTGGCCGCTCCGAGCAGGACAGGGCCAATCGCAATGCCACCGCCGGCCGCTGTCTTGAGCAGGTTGTAGGAAATATTGGCTGCGTCGATATTCGGTAGCACCAGCAGATTGGCCTCGCCGCTGAGCGTGCTATTGGGCATCAGCTCCTTGCGGTAGGCGGCGTCAAGCGCGGTGTCGCCGTGCATTTCTCCGTCCACTTCCAGCCAAGGTGCGGCGCTGCGGATCAGGCCCAGCGCCTCGCGCATTTTCAGCGCCGACGGT
>CAUPEV010000058.1:0-23935 GCA_963510335.1 uncultured Roseateles sp. | reverse complement strand
TCAGAAAAGTTGGCGAACCGCCGCCCAGATGAAGTTGCGACACCGCCGTTCCGCGCCCCAAATGCGCCAGCGTCAAGTCCATTTCCGTCACCAAAGCCTGCAAATACTCGGCCGCCTTGTCGTGATGCTTGGTGATGACTTTGTTGCAAGCGCAGTAATAGCAGACCGATTCGCAAAAAGGAATGTGGATGTACAAGGACAAGGGCGAAGCGCCGCCCAGGGAACCGCCCGCTCTTTGTTGCAGGGCCTGCGTGTACTGGTCGGCCGAAAAGGCTTCGACAAAGCGGTCTGCGGTCGGATAAGAGGTGTTGCGAGGCCCGGATACTTCGAAGCGTCGCAACAGCTCTTCACTGTTATTGCCCGAGGCGAGAACGGAGCCCGAAGCGGGGCTAGCTTGAATGATCTGTACCATGTCGCACACTTTGCCAAGAGTTTGCTTTCGCTCCTTGATCAAGATCAAGCTTGGGGCGCTTGGCGAGACCAACAATGCATCAGCTCTTGAGATACATCAGTTTGATGCGCTCAATAAAAGTTTCCCCCAAAAAGTTTTGCTGCCCAGCTGCACGGGTCGCAAATCAATAGAAAAGAACCGAATGAACGCCACCATCCCGATCAAAATCGAACCCCTCAAGGTTGCCTGCTCGAGCTGCAATTTGCGCGAGCTGTGCCTGCCGGTGGGCCTGTCGTCGGGCGACCTGGAGCAACTCGACAAGCTGGTCGCGACGCGCCGCCAAGTGTCGCGCGGCGATACCCTGTTTCGCAGCGGCGACAGTTTTCTGTCTTTGTACGCTGTGCGCACAGGCTTTTTCAAGACCTGCGTGACCTCGGAAGACGGTCGCGACCAAGTCACCGGTTTTCAAATGGCCGGCGAATTGCTAGGCCTGGACGGCATCAGCACCGACCGCCATAGCTGCGATGCGGTGGCGCTGGAGGATTCTTCGGTCTGCGTGATCCCTTACGAGCAATTGGAAGAGCTTTCGCGCGAATTCACCGACCTGCAACGCCAGTTTCACAAGATCATGAGCCGAGAAATTGTCCGCGACCATGGCGTGATGCTGCTGCTCGGCAGCATGCGCGCCGAAGAACGCTTGGCGGCCTTTTTGCTCAACTTGACCCAGCGCCTGCAGGCACGCGGTTTCTCGGCAGCAGCCCTGGTGCTGCGCATGACGCGCGAAGAAATTGGCAGCTATTTGGGCCTGAAGCTGGAAACCGTCAGCCGCACCTTTTCGAAGTTCCAAGACGATGGCCTGTTGGAAGTCAAACAGCGCCAATTGCGCATACTCGACCAAGCCGGCTTGCAACGCTTGGTCAATAGCAGCAACTGCTGAGGCTGGCCCTCAGCGCGGCCAGCCGCGTGGGTGCAGATCGGCCGGCGGCTCGGGCAGAGTCGCCATCAACACGCTCAGACTCGCCGCCAGGCTGATGATCAACCAGAACAACAAGAAGCCGACGGTGTAGATCGCCTGGCGCGGCAAGTCGAGCGGCGCACCGCCAAACCAACTCAGGTCACTCGGGTCCACCAAGGCAAAGACCAAGGCCGACAAGATCCCGGCCATCAGAAACGAAGGCCACCCCACCGCCATGGCGACCCGGCCTGCACGACTCGCAGCTGAAGTGGTCGACGCCTCAGGCGGCAGTGCTGGTTCGCGGCTCATTTGCCACCCGTTGCTGCATGGTTGCGAGCCTCTTTGGCCGGCTGCATAGACTTGGCCCCCGAGCTGGCCGCGACCTGCTCTTGCAGCACTGGGTCTGGGTTGATGATCGCCAGGCCCAAGGTGGCAAAGCTTGCCACCACGACCAAGGACGGCCCACCCACCACCAACCACATCATCGGTTCGCGCCACCAGGGACGCGTGCGCTCCGGCAGATCGGCAGGAAACGACTTGGTGCTGCTGTTTTGAATACTCATAACTTTCTCCTCACTGCTGCTGATGGCGCTCTCAGCGCGGCACCACAAAAGTCGATTTTTCCACCGCCGCCTCGATCGGCGCTGCCGCGACACCGGACTCAGGCGGGCGCATCAATTGGAACTGAATCGGATGAGCGCCCGCCCCGGCCCGCGCCGCGACCTCAGGCGGCACCCGCACAGCGACCGATACCCAAGTTGCTTCGGCAGGCGCTACCGTCAGCGCCACCGACCGCGCCAAGGCGACGCCCTCCATGCCACTGACCGACACCGTGAACTGCTGCGGCTTCTCGGTCGCGTTCATCACCTGCAGGCGGTACAGATTTTCGATGTAGCCGTCTTCCACCAAGCGCGCCATCACACCGCGATCACGCACCACATCAAGCTTGACCGGGCTGCGCAAGAACAAGAGGCTGCCCAGCAAGGCGGTGCTCAGAACCACCAAGACAATGCTGTAAATGATCACGCGAGGGCGGAAGATGCGGCGCAATTTTTGCGCCGGACTCAGGTGTTGACTCAGTCCGTTCTGGGTGTCGTAGCGGATCAGCCCGCGCGGGTAATCCATTTTGTCCATCACGTTGTCACACACGTCGATGCAAGCAGCGCAACCAATGCACTCGTATTGCAGGCCCTTGCGGATGTCGATGCCGGTTGGGCAGACCTGTACGCACAGCGTGCAATCGATGCAAGAACCCAGGCCGGCGGCCTTGATGTCGGTCTTCTTGCTGCGCGAACCACGTGGCTCACCGCGCTCGGCGTCGTAACTGATGATCAGCGTGTCTTTGTCGAACATCGCGCTTTGAAAACGCGCATACGGGCACATGTACTTGCAGACCTGCTCGCGCATATAGCCCGCATTGCCGTAGGTGGCAAAGCCATAGAACAAGACCCAGAACCATTCCCAGGGGCCAAATCCGAGCGTGAAAGCCTCGGCCCAGAGCTGCTTGATCGGCGTGAAGTAACCGACGAAGCTGAAGCCGGTCCAAAGCCCCAGCGTGATCCAACTCAGCTGAGTGGCACTCTTGCGCCACAGCTTGTTGACTCCCCAAGGCTGCGCATCGAGCTTGATTCGAGCCTGCCGGTCGCCCTCAAACTGGCGCTCGATCCACATGAATATCTCGGTGTAGACCGTTTGCGGGCAAGCAAATCCACACCAAAGCCGACCGGCCACCGCTGTAAACAGAAACAGCGCATAGGCCGATATCAGCAGCAGGCCCGTCAGGTAAATGAAGTCCTGCGGGTACAGAACCAGGCCAAAAATATAGAAACGCCGACTGGCCAGGTCAAACAAAACCGCCTGCCGGTCGTTCCACTGCAGCCAAGGCAGGCCATAGAACAAGAGTTGGGTGAACCAGACCAAACCCCAGCGCCAGCGAGCGAACAGACCGCTGACCGAGCGCGGGTAGATCTTGTTTTGCGCTTGGTACAAAGAGACGATCTCGATGACCGTATCTTTGCCCTTGGCCACTGCAGCGGCGCTAGGGGCCTTGCTCTGACTCTTATCTGACTCTGTGCTCATGCCTGCCTTGGTTGAAGCTAAGTACTCAGGCTCTATTTGGCCGCAACTGGCGCGTTGCTCGACAAACTCCACACATAAGCCCCCAGAACATGAATCTGCTCCGGGCTCAGGCGACTGGCTTGCGCGGGCATCACATTGGTCTTGCCGTTATTGATCATGCTGATCACGGCATCCTCACCCCAGCCATGCAACCACACCTTGTCGGTCAAATTGGGCGCGCCGATCGCTTGATTGCCTTTGCCGTCGGCACCATGGCAGGCCGCACACACGCCAAACTTGGCACGCCCCATTTGCGCACCGATCGCGTTATGCGCACTGCCGGACAGGCTCAGCACATAGTTGGCGAGGTTGCGAACATCCTCCGGTGTCCCGACCGCAGCGGCCATCGGCGGCATCAGGCCAGTGCGACCATTGGTGATGGTCTGAGTGATCGTCTCGTGACTTCCACCATAGATCCAGTCGGTGTCGGTCAAGTTCGGGAAGCCCTTGCTGCCTTTGCCGTCGGAGCCGTGGCAACCGGCGCAGTTATTGGCAAACAAACGCTCGCCTATGCCCATCGCCACCGGATCTTGCGCCAAGGTCTCGACCGGCTTGCCTTCAAACTTGGCAAACAAAGTGGCCATCGCCTTGTGCGCAGCTTCTTGCTCCGCCCGATACTGGCCCTCGCTGGTCCAGCCCAAGGAGCCAGGCTTGCTGCCCAGACCCGGATACATGGCCAGATAGATACCGGCGAACACCACCGTCAGCACAAACAAGATCGCCCACCAACGCGGCAAGGGATTGTTCAGCTCGACCAGGTCTTCATCCCACACATGACCGGTGCTGTTGTCATCGGCCATGACCTTGCGCCGGCTGGCGACAAAGAGCAAGAAGATACAAAAACCCAGCCCAAGAATCGTGCCGGCGGCGACGAAAATGGACCAGCCATCATTGAAAAAATCACTCATTGCGGCCTCCCAATAACATCATCACCCAGCGGCAACATGGCCTGCTCATCAAAGCTCGCCTTGTTGCGACTGGAATAAGCCCAGGCCACGATGCCCAAGAACACCAGCAGCGAAAAAACTGTCACTGCCGCACGCAAGATATTGATATCCATGGCAATCGTCCTTTCACTTCAGCGCGGTGCCGAGCACCTGCAAGTAAGCAATTACCGCCTCTAACTCGCTACGGCCTTTGACGGCTTCGGCGGCTTCGGCAACCTCTTGGTCCGTGTAGGGCACGCCGACCATACGCAGCGCGCGCAGCTTGGGCGCCATCTCAGCGGGATCCAACATATTCTTGGCCAACCAGGGGTAGGCCGGCAGATTGGATTCGGGCACCAGATCACGCGGATTCGTCATGTGAATACGGTGCCATTCATCGCTGTACTTCCCGCCGACCCGGTGCAAATCGGGCCCGGTGCGCTTGCTGCCCCACTGGAAGGGGTGGTCATAGACGAATTCGCCTGCGGTCGAGAAATGCCCATAGCGCAGCGTCTCCGAGCGGAAGGGGCGAATCATCTGCGAGTGGCAGTTGTAGCAACCCTCGCGGATGTAGATGTCACGTCCGGCCAGTTGCAGCGCGGTATAGGGCTTGAGGCCGGGGGCGGCCTCGGTGGTTGAGCGCTGAAAGAACAGCGGGATGATCTCCACCGCGCCGCCGACGATGATCGTCAGCAGCACCAGCACAATCATCAGGAAACTATTGGTCTCAATTTTCGCGTGACCAGTGGCTTTGTCGTTAGTCGATGCCATTTCAATTTCTCCTTGGTCAGCGATACATCAGGCGTGAGCCAGCGTAGACGGGATGGCGCTGGGCTCAGCGCGGCCGACCTGCACCGTTTTGACCACTTTCCAGGCCATGATCAACATGCCGCCAAGGTAGAGCACGCCGCCCAGCAATCGCACCACATAGAAGGGGTAGGTTGCCTTGACGCTCTCCACAAAGGTGTAGACCAAGCTGCCGTCCGGGTTGACCGCACGCCACATCAGACCCTGCATCACACCGGCAATCCACATCGCGGCGATGTACAAGACGATGCCCAGCGTTGCGACCCAGAAGTGCAGCTCAATCGCGGACTTGGAGTACATCTCGGTGCGACCGAACATGCGCGGAATCAGGTGATAGAGCGAACCCATCGAGATCAGGCCGACCCAACCCAAGGCACCGGAATGCACATGGCCGACGGTCCAGTCTGTGTAGTGACTCAAGGCGTTGACCGTCTTGATCGACATCATCGGGCCTTCAAAGGTGGACATACCGTAGAAGGACAGCGAGACGATCAGGAACTTCAGAATCGGGTCATCGCGCAGCTTGTGCCAAGCACCGCTCAACGTCATCACACCGTTGATCATGCCGCCCCAGCTTGGCGCCAACAGCACCAGCGAGAACACCATGCCCACGCTTTGCGCCCAGTCAGGCAAGGCGGTGTAGTGCAGATGGTGCGGACCCGCCCACATATAGGTGAAGATCAGCGCCCAGAAGTGCACGATGGACAGGCGGTAGCTATAGACCGGACGACCCGCTTGCTTGGGGATGTAGTAATACATCATGCCGAGGAAACCTGCCGTCAGGAAGAAGCCCACCGCGTTGTGGCCATACCACCACTGCACCATCGCATCTTGCACGCCGGCATAGGCCGAGTAGCTCTTGAACAGGCTGACCGGAATGGCCGCGCTATTGACCAGATGCAAGAGCGCTACAGCCAGGATGAAAGCGCCGAAGAACCAGTTCGCCACATAGATGTGTTGAACCTTGCGAATCGCCACCGTGCCGAAGAACACGATCGCGTAGGACACCCACACCAACGTGATCAGGACGTCGATGGGCCATTCCAGTTCGGCGTATTCCTTGCCTTGGGTCATGCCCAGCGGCAGCGTGATGGCCGCCGACAGAATCACCAATTGCCAGCCCCAGAACGTGAACCAGGCCAAGCCTGGCGCAAACAAGCGCGTGTAGCCGGTACGCTGAACCACGTGGTAAGCAGTCGCGAACAACGAGCAGCCGCCAAAAGCAAAAATCACGGCATTGGTGTGCAACGGTCGCAAGCGGCCGTAGCTGAGCCACGGTATGCCCAAATTGAGTTCGGGCCACGTCAGCTGGGCGGCAATGATTACCCCCACCAACATACCCACAACACCCCACAGTACGGCGGCCAGTGCAAAAGCTCGCACTACTCCGTCTTCGTACACTCCTCCGGTAGAACTTACCGGTCCAGCGGTTTTTGCCATTGTGTTGGCTCCTTGCGGCTTCTAGTTAGACGGACGCGATTCTTCGCGATCGCCACGGGGGGGAACTTGATGTTCATCAAACCCATCTCCATCTTCGAGGATTCGATTGCCTTCACGTTCCAAATCTTCCAGCTGACCGTTGTTAATTGCCCACCCGAAGACGCCGACGATCAGCAGCACCAAAAGGACGGACAAAGGGATCAGCAAATACAAAACATCCATTTTTGGGGCCTAGTCCAGCGGCCGCGCCAAACGCTGCGCGTTCAAAACAACAAACAAAGAGCTGCTGGCCATACCCAAGCCTGCGGCCCAGGGCGGCAGCAAACCGGCCAAGGCCAAGGGTATGCAAGCCGCGTTATAGAGCGCCGACCAGAGCAGGTTTTGACGAATCACGCGGTCGGTGCGCAAGGCCAAGGTGCGCGCCCTGGCCAAGTCCATCAAACGATTGGAAATCAGCAAGGCGTCAGCGCTGGCCCGAGCGAGCATGGCGCCCTGCCCCATCACGACGCTGGCATCGGCGCGCGCCAGCACCGGCGCATCGTTGATGCCGTCGCCAACCATCAGCACGCAATGCCCTTGGGCCTGCAAGCGCGTGACCGCGGCCAGCTTCAATGCCGGCGTTGCGTCACCCTGCGCCGCCTGCACGCCGGCCGCCGCCGCCAAAGCATCGACTCGTTCACTCGCATCACCAGAAAGCAGCAGACTGCGCAGCCCTTGGCCATGCAAAGCCGCCAGCGCCTCGCGAGCATCGGCACGCAAAACCTCGCCGAAGCGCATCAACAAAACTTGACCGGCACCGCCAAAGGCCAACTGAGCCCCGTCAAGCAAAGCCGTATGGGCCTGCGGCCCCTGCCCTTGGCATACCCAAGCCAGCGCGCCCAAGCGCCAGACCTGACCCCGCACATCGACGGCCTGCAGGCCTTGCCCTGGCAGCTCCTGGATCTGCGCCCAATCGTCTGCCTCCACTGACTTGGCATCCGCCGCAACCAGCGCGCGTGAAAACGGATGCAGGGAGTGACGCCCTATCGACCTTGCTGCGCTCAATAAACTTGCGGCATCCCCACCAAAGGCTTGGGTCTGCAGCAACTCCATATGCTCTTCGGTCAAGGTGCCGGTCTTGTCCAGCACCACCGTATCCACCTTGCAAAGCGTTTCCAGCACATGCAGATTGACCAGCAGCATGCCGCGACGCGCCAATGCGGCTGTAGCCGCCAAGCGGGCCGAGGGTGCAGCCAAGGACAAGGCGCAGGGGCAGGTCACGATCAACACCGACACCGCCACCCAGACTGCACGCGAGGGGTCGATAAAACTCCATAGCAAGGCCCCACCGGCAGCCAGCGCCAGAACCACCCAAAGAAATGGCCCTGCAATGCGCTCGGCCAACTCTGTAGCCGCAGGGCGCTGTGTCAAAGCCTCGCGCATCAGGCGCTGAATCGCCTGATGGCGGGTATCTGCCCCGACGCGCTGCACGCGCACCAAAACCGGCGACTGCAAATTCAAACTCGCGGCTACCACTTCGTCGCCCACCCGCTTGGCGACGGGCAAGGACTCGCCGGTCAGCAATGACTCATTGGCGGCGGTCGCACCTGACTCGATCAGCCCATCGGCCGGAAACGCCTGGCCGGCACAGACTCGCACCAAGTCGCCCACCCTAAGACGCGTCGGGGCCACCTGGCTGCTGCTGCCGTCGGCCTCTATCCGCTCGACCGCATCCGGCAAGGCCCCGCTGCTTTGCTCCAGCACGGTGGCCGCACGATGCCGAGCGCGCATCTCCAAAAACCGGCCTGCCAACAAGAACGCGACAAACATGGTCAGCGAGTCGAAATAGACCTCGTTGCCAAACATGCCCGCGGGCTCGAACAATGCCCCGCTGCTGGCGACAAAAGTCGTCGCCAACCCTAAGGCCACAGGCACGTCCATGCCCAAGCGACGGGCTCGAATCTGCCGCCAGGCGCCGCTGAAAAACGGCCCCGCCGAAAACAACAAAACCGGCAGACTCAAAACCCAAGAAGCCCATTGCAGCAGGCGCGCCAGATCCGGGCTCAGGTCCCCAGGCTCTGCGAAGTAGGCAGGTGCCGCCATCATCATCACCTGCATCATCAAGAAGACCGCCACGAACAAGCGCCACACAGCCGTTCTGTGTTCACGCTCACGCAACTGGCGGGCCGGCGCGGCGGCATCAGGCGCCGCGCCATAACCGGCGCGCTCGACGCGCTCCAAGACGGTCGCCAAACGGGTCTGGTCGGGCCGCCAGGTCAGCGTCAGTCGCGCGCTGGCCGCATTGACCGCGGCCAACTGCACGCCGGGCAGCTCCAACAAAGCGCGCTCGATGATGCCGGCACAAGCCGCGCAGTGCAGGCCAGAGAGCTGAAACTGCGACTCCGCCAGACTGCACGCATCCGGCGCACCTCCCGCGCCCGGCAACCAGCGTGTGAACGGCGCCAGCAACTCTGGGTCATCGAATGCGGCGACGCCCCTGACGGCCAGTCTCGAATCTGGGTCAGCGGGGGGAAGTATCTGGGTAGCGGAGATCATCATGCGGGGTTCGGCACCATAATCTAGGCGAGTCCAAGGGTACGCTAAATGACATATATCAAGGCCTTCAATTTTATTGACCGTTTTCACCTGTCGCCTAAGGCGCACATGACCGGTTTGTCGCGCCGCACCCACAGCAGTGCGGCCTGGCTCTTGCTGCTGGGCGCCGGCCTGCTGAGCCTGCAGTCGGCATCAGCTCAGGACAGGCCACAAAGCCTGCCGACCATCACGCTCGGGGCCGGCATGCATGTGATCCGCGCCGAAGTGGCGCAATCGCCAGAGCAACGTGCAATAGGGCTGATGAACCGGCCCAGCATGGGAGCCAACGACGGCATGCTTTTTGTGTTCGAAGAAGCCAACCCGCAGTGCTTTTGGATGAAAAACACGCTGCTGCCGCTGTCCATCGCCTTCATTGCCGATGACGGCAGCGTCGTCAATATCGCCGAGATGAAGCCGCAGGCACTCGACTCCCATTGCTCCACCAAACCGGTGCGTTATGCGCTGGAGATGAATCAAGGCTGGTTTGCCAAGCGTGGCATCAAGCCTGGCAGCAAATTGAGCGGCAGGCCCTGGGGAACATGACCCGCGCTTGATCGGTTCAAGCCGGCAAGCGCCAACGAATCCGCAGACCCGCAAACTCAGGTCGGGTTTGCGCCGTCCAGCTGCCGCCCAGCCGAGCAATCACCTCAAACGAGATCGCCAGCCCCAAGCCGCTGCCGCCGCTGCCGTCGTCGCCGCGGGTGTCGGCCCGCTCGCCGCGCCAGAAGGGCTCGGTCAAGCGTGGCAAATCGGTCGGTGCCACCCCGGCACCATCGTCTTCGATGTCGATCTGTACGGCGTCGGCCAGTTCGCACACCGTCACGACGATTTGATTGCCGCCGTAGCGCAGCGCGTTGTCCAGCACATTGGCCAGCGCCTCGCCTAACCAGAGCGAATCTGCCCGCGCCAGCACCGGTGTGTCCGGCATTTCCAGCAACAAGCTGCGGCCTTGGCGCGCGGCACGTACGGCGAAAGGCTCGGCCGCCTCGCGCAGAATCGGCCGCACGTCCTGGCGCGGCAGCTCGCCATCAAAGAATTGATGCGAGCCTTGGGACCTGACCAAACTGAGCAACTGGCCGATCAAGCGGGTCAGGCGGTCGCTGGAGCGCAACAAGGCCGCCAACAAGGGCTGCCAAGCACCCGGCTCGGCGCCTTTGTACTGACTCAGCTCGAACGCCAACTCTTGAGTTAGCACCCGCAAGCCGGCCACCGGTGTGCGCAGTTGATGCGCGGCATCGGCCACAAAGCGGCGTTGCACCGTCACCGATTGCTGAACATCGGCCAATAAACTGTTGATGCGCTCAATCAAGGGCACGGCCTCGGCCGGCACACCTTCGACCGGCAAGGCTCTGAGATCGCTGGGAGCTCGCTGCTCGACCTCGCGCGCCACCGCTCGCATCGGCGCCAAGCCACGCCGAATGCCCCAATTCAAGAGCGCGACAGTCAGCAAAGCAATGGCCAGCGTAGGCATGGCCAAGGCCAGCAGGACATCGCGTACCAAGCGGCCACGCTTATGACTGGCTTCTACCTTGATGATGGTGACACTGCGGTCCAGCATCGGAGAATTCACGGAAAACTGCGCGCCACGCACACGTTCCCCCTGGAATTCAGCGTCGAACAACTGTGGCTGCGCAAAACTTTGATGACGCAGGTCGGGCCGCGGCACATCGGCGTCACCGGCCAAGACATGACCAGCCTCGTCCAACACTACGAATCGATTTGGCGTTTCGTGATCCCAGTTCAGCAGTTCCATCGCCTGCCGGCTGATGTCCAGCAAAGGCCCGCGGTCTGTCCATACCAGCTTGGCCGCCAAAGCGGCGGTTTCGTCCTGCAAACCCCGATCGAAAGCCGCATTGGCGCTGACACTGGCCAACCAAAACGCTCCGGCCAACACCGCCCCCAAACCCAGCAGCCAGATCCACGCCAGCGGCACCAAGAGTTGCCGGCGCAGACTCAGCGGCCGGCGTGGCTCAGGCCGAGAGGAATCGGGCCGCAATGAATTGGGCCCAAGTGAATCGGGCCGCGTTGAATCAGGCCGATGCATCGGGCTTGATATCGAGCTGAGCTTCGGGCTGCGCGCAGCATTCCAATACATAGCCAAAACCACGCACCGTGCGGATGGACATCCCCACATCCCCCAGGCGCTTGCGCAGCCTGTGCACATAGACCTCGACCGAGTTTTCACTGAAGTCAGCTTCCCAACTCGACAAGCGCGCCACGATCGCATCCTTGCTGACCACGCGCCCTACACGCTGCATCAGCATCTCGGTCAGGGCATATTCACGCGGGCTCAGATAGACCGGGTCGCCCCGGTGCGTCAGCTCGCGGTGTGACAAATCCATCGTCAAGTCGCCCACCACCAGCGTCTCGCTGACGCGACCTTCGGCGCGACGTTTCAAGGCCCGCAAGCGGGCGATCAACTCGGGCAGATCAAAAGGCTTGACCAAATAATCATCGGCACCGGCATTGAGCCCAGCCACGCGGTCCGACAAATCGTCGCGCGCCGTCAACAGCAGCACCGGCAACTTGGCCCCGGCCGCGCGCCATGCGCGCAGCACCGTCATACCGTCCACGCCGGGCAAGCCCAGATCCAGCACGGCCAACTCATACTGATTGATCAGGCCGGGCGCCATCGCTTGACGCCCATCTACCAGCCCATCGACCTGCCAGCCCTCGCGCTCCAAGGCGCGCGTGACGCCCAGACTGAGCGCCGCATCATCTTCAACCAGCAGTACACGCATACCCAAACCCAAAACGTAAAAAGCCGGTCAAAGACCGGCCCTTCTTTTCTAGCCAAGCAAACTCAGGGTTTGACATCACCTGCGCTCGCGCGCTCGCTGAGCGTGCACTTAGGCAAAATTAGCCTGAGCGAAATCCCAGTTAGCCTAGCTGTTCAGGAAAGTCTCGACAAACTTTGGGCGCATATTGCGATAGTCGATGTAGTAGGCATGTTCCCACACGTCGATGGTCAGCAAAGCCTTGTCAGCAGTGGTCAACGGCGTACCGGCGGCACCGGTGTTGACGATATCCACCGAACCATCGGCCTTCTTGACCAACCAGGTCCAGCCGGAGCCGAAGTTGCCGACCGCGCTCTTCGTGAAGGCTTCCTTAAAAGCGTCGAAAGAACCCCATTTGGCGTTGATGGCATCCGCCAACGCGCCGGTCGGTGCGCCGCCGCCGTTTGGCTTCATGCAGTTCCAGAAAAACGTATGGTTCCAGATCTGCGCAGCATTGTTATAGACCGGGCCGCTGGATGCCTTGACGATGGCTTCCAAGTCCATGGACTCGAACTCGGTACCTTTTTGCAGATTGTTCAGATTCACCACATAAGCGTTGTGGTGCTTGCCATGGTGGTACTCCAGCGTTTCGGCGCTGTAGTGCGGCGCCAAAGCGTCCTTGGCATAGGGCAGTGCGGGCAGGGTATGTTCCATATCGATTCCTCGGTGAAAAAATTCATGCGTGGGGTGAACAGCTTCGGGCGCGATTCTAGGTCTTTGCGAGCGCTTCGTCTCGGCGGCTCAAACAAGCCCTCAGTCATTGGTTGTCGTTGCCAGCACCTGCACTTGTGCCTCGCCGTCCGACAAGACGGCACGCACCTGGCTGCCCAAGGCTAACTGCTGGACCGAACTGAGTGCGCGCCCCTGGCCATCATCCAGCCAAGCATAGCCGCGCGCCAGAACCTGCTTGGGGTCGAGCGCCGCCAAGCGAGCCTGCAGGCCTGCCAGGTGTCTATCCTGCTGGCGCATCAGCACCGGCGCGGCGCGCCGAAGGCGTTGCTCCAGATGCGCCAAACGCTGCATCTGCATGGCCTGCAGCTTGGGCAAGGCCTGGGTCCAACGTTGCGCCAACAAAGCCAGGTGGCGCCGTTGACGGGCCAGCACTTCGGTCGGACGCGCCAGGCGCAGCGCCACCCGATCGAGCCGCTGTCCAGCCAAATCCAGGCGCTGCTGGACTCGCCGCGTCAAGGCGGCGGACAAGCCCGCCAAGGCGTCCAGATTGGCCTGGCGCGAAGGCGCGGCCAACTCCGCGGCAGCCGTCGGTGTCGGCGCCCGCAGGTCGGCGGCCAAGTCGGCCAGGCTGATGTCAGTTTCATGGCCAACACCGCAAATGATGGGCAGAGCCGAGGCGGCAACGGCGCGCACCAGTCGCTCATCATTGAAGGCCCATAGATCCTCCAGCGAGCCGCCGCCGCGCACCAAGAGCAGCACATCAACCTCGGCACGGGCATTGGCGAGCTGCAAGGCCGCCACCAGGGCTGCCGGCGCCTGCTCGCCCTGCACGATGCTCGGGTAAATGATCAGCTCCACATGCGGCGCCCGCCGCGCCAGAGCCGTCACCACGTCATGCAAGGCAGCGCCGGCCGTCGACGTGATCACCCCCAAGCGGCGAGGAAACGCAGGCAAAGGACGCTTGGCGCTCGCATCAAACAGACCCAGCGCCTCCAGCTTGGCTTTCAAGCGAAGAAATTGCTCATAGAGCGCACCGGCGCCGGCCCGGCGCATACCTTCGACGACGAACTGCAACTCTCCGCGCGGCTCATATAGCGTCAAGCGGCCACGCATTTCAACCAGGGCACCATCTGCCGGCGCAAAGTCCAACATACTGGCGGCACGCCTGAACATCGCGCACCGAAGCATCGCAGTTTGGCCGTTAGCATCTTTGAGGCTGAAATAGCAGTGGCCACTGGAAGCGCGCGTGAAACCCGATAGCTCCCCCGCCACCACACAGACCGCAAAGCGGACATTGAGACTCTCGGTGACCGCCGCCAACAAGGCGGCCACACCCCATACCAAGCGTTGCGGGGCAGCTTGAAAACGCTCAGTCATTGCAGGTTCCCGAAAGGCTCTCGGGCCAGAACTCCACAGCTACGCCAATCATGGACCGAACGGCTGCTCGATGCGTCACATCACGGACATACGCATATAAACGCTTGTTTTTCAAGATCTTTTTCCTGCCCAAAAATTAAGCAAGCTACCCCAGAGCCTTGAATTTCGGGCTTCTCGGGGCACTTGAGGCCGCTTGCCCACAAAGTTATCCACAGCAAAAGTGGATTGTTACAGAACGCCCCGACTCGGCCATCAAGCGCAGCGCCGGAGACGGAAAACGAGTTCCATGGCTCGCAAAAACCGGCGCCGGTTCGGGCCATAATCGCCCGCACGCCGGCAGACCGGCGCCACCTCGGCGCAAGGCTGCCTTTTCCGCATATCTGGATAGGGGTCGCCCGTTGTTTTCGATCATACAAGCCGCCGGTTGGCCCATATGGCCCTTGCTGATTTGCTCGGTCATTGCACTCGCCTTGATCATTGAACGCTTTTCCAGCTTGCGCGGCAGCCGCGTCGCACCGACCCGACTGCTGGACGAAGTGTTGGGCCTCACCAGTCAGGGTCTGCCCACGCCTGATGTGGTCAACCGACTCGCCGAGCATTCGCTGCTGGGTCAGGTGCTGGCGGCGGGGCTGCGCGCCGTCACCAATGAGCCGCGGCTGCCGGCCGCCAAACTGCAGCAAGTGTTCGAATTGGCCGGACGTCGCGCGATTCATCAACTGGAGCGTTACTTGAATACGCTAGGCACCATCGCGACAGCCGCCCCGCTACTCGGTCTGCTCGGCACTGTGGTCGGCATGATTGAGATCTTCGGCAGCCAAAGTGGCGCCGGCGGCAACCCCGCGCAAATGGCGCATGGCATTTCGGTAGCGCTCTACAACACCGCTTTTGGTTTGATGGTGGCGATTCCTTCCTTGATGTTCTATCGCTACTTCCGCGGCCGGGTGGAGGAATATGTACTGGAACTGGAGCAGTCCAGCGACCGCATGTTGAGCCATTTGCAGCGCTTTACCGCTTGAAACGACCATGAAGTTCAGGCAGCGCCGTAGCGAGGATCCGGAGATCAATCTGATCCCCTTCATCGATGTTTTGTTGGTGATCTTGATTTTTTTGATGCTCTCGACCACCTACTCCAAGTTCACCGAGTTGCAGATCACGCTGCCGGTGGCAGACGCCGAGAAGCTCAAGGACAGGCCACGCGAGATCATCGTCGCGGTGGCGGCCGATGGGCGCTATGTCGTCAACTCGCAGCCTGTCGAAGGCCGCGCCGTGGAATTGCTGAGCGCCGCGATGAGCCAAGCCTCCGAAGGACGCGCCGACAGCGTGGTGATCGTTTCGGCGGATGCCGCTGCGGCCCATCAAGCGGTCATCAATGTGATGGACGCGGCGCGCCGGGCTGGCCTTTCGCATTTGACCTTTGCGGCTCAAGCAAACGCACAGTGAGCGCTGATGGCTAAGCGAGGCTCAGATTTGGGCCACGAATCAAGTCCAGATTCAGCCGCCAATTCAGGCCCGGAATTCATCGCTCAAGTCAACCCTGAGCGGCACCAGCGCCTCGCAGAGCGCCTGCAGGAGCAGTGGTATGGCGGCGGCGCCCTCGCCTTCTCGCTGCGGCCGCTGGCCTGGGTTTACGGACTGCTGCTGCGCTTGCGATCACGGCTTTACCGCTGGGGCTGGCTACAGGCCGAACACTTGAGTGTGCCGGTCATCGTGGTCGGCAACTGGATCGTCGGCGGCGCGGGCAAGACGCCGACCATCCTGGCCTTGCTGACTCAAACACAGGCCATGGGCCTGCGCGTCGGCGTCATCTCGCGCGGCTATGGGCGGGCAGATGACGCGCCGCGCCTGGTCAGTCGGGATTGCACGGCAGGCCAAGTCGGCGATGAGCCGCTGCTGATCCATTTGCGCAGCGGCGCGCCTGTAGCGGTTGGTCGCGACCGTGTGGCCGCCGCACGGCTCTTGCTGCAAAGCCACCCTGAACTACAATTCCTGCTCAGCGACGATGGCCTGCAACATCTGCGCTTGCCTAGAGATTTGTCTATCCTGGTGTTTGACGAGCGCGGCCTGGGCAATGGACAGTTGCTGCCGGCAGGACCCTTGCGCCAGCCGGCCAGCAAGCGAGTTCAGGCGCATGAACTGGTGCTCTACAACGCCAGCCGGCCGAGCACTGCATTGCCGGGCTTTTTGGCGCGGCGCAGCCTGGCCGGTGCCGTCAGCTTGGAAGGCTGGTGGCGCGGTGAGGCGGCCCGACTTGACACCCTCAGCAGCTTGCGCGGCCGCCTGGTTCTGGCCACTGCCGGCATGGCTCACCCGCAGCGTTTTTTTGACATGTTGCGCGAGGCTGGTCTGAGCATTCGGCCGCTACCCTTGGCCGACCACTTTGACTTCAGCAGCCTACCTTGGCAGAGCGCGGCTCAGGCAGACATTGAAGATGTGCTGTTGACCGAAAAAGACGCCGTCAAGCTGCAAGCCCAGGGCGGCCTGCAGAGCCAGCAAAACAAACGAATCTGGGTAGTGGCGCTAGACTTCATGCCCGAACAAGCTTTTCAGCAGGCCGTTGCCGAGCACCTTGCGCTCTTGCTGCGCCCTGCCAACAACCTGACCCCAAAAAATGGATAACCGATTGCTGGAAATGCTGGTCTGCCCGCTGTGCAAAGGGCCACTTGAGCTCAAGCGCAGTGAAGCAGCCCAGGAACTGATTTGTTATGCCGACCGACTCGCCTATCCTGTGCGCGACGGGATTCCCTTGATGTTGGAGAACGAGGCCCGCGCCATTGACCCGGAGACCGAACTTCGGCCAGAAGCTCGCGCGGTGCGGCCCCTAGCGCCATGAGTTTCAGCGTTATCGTGCCGGCGCGGCTGGCCTCCAGCCGCCTGCCCAATAAGCCATTGGCCGATATCGAAGGTTTGCCGATGATCGTGCGTGTGGCGCAGCGCGCCGCGCTCTCCAAGGCACGCCAAGTGGTCGTCGCCACCGACTCCACTGAGGTCATCGACGCCTGCCAAGCGCATGGCGTGCAAGCCTTGCTGACCCGCGCCGACCATGTCTCGGGCAGCGACCGCCTGGCCGAGGCGTGTGAGCTTTTGCAACTGGACGGGCAAGACGTGGTCTTGAATGTTCAAGGTGATGAGCCGCTGATTGCGCCCGCGATGATCAATGCGTGCGCTGAGCTATTGAGTGCGCGGCCGCAATGCGTGATGAGCACAGTGGCCCATGCGCTTGACGATGCGGCGGAGTTTGCCAACCCGAATGTGGTCAAAGTTGTGCTGGACGCGCAAGGCCTGGCCTTGTACTTCTCCCGCGCCCCGATTCCCTGGTGGCGCGATGGCTCCGCACCGGCGCTGCCCTCGATGCAAGCCGGCACGGCGCTGCGTCATGTCGGCCTGTATGCCTATCACGCGGGCTTTTTGCGGCGCTTTCCCACGCTGGCTGTCAGCCCCCTGGAGCAGATTGAATCCTTGGAACAGTTGCGGGTCTTGTGGCATGGCGAGCGCATCGCTGTTTATGTCAGCCCCGAGCACCCGGGGCCGGGTGTAGACACCCCGCAAGACTTGGAGCGCGTACGGGCAATTGTCAGAGCCGGACTCAGAGCGGGTAGTAGCAGCCAAGTTACATAGAGGAACAAGCTGCGGCCGCGTCAGCTTGACGTAGGCTGGCCCATGCTATCCTCGCCGCCTATTGATGCGCCCCTGAGCCCCGTGTTTCAGGGCCGAGGTTGGCAGGGTCGCAATTAACCGGCGACTGTATTGAGACATAACAAGGAGACCCATGCGACTGATTCTTCTGGGCGCCCCCGGCGCCGGCAAAGGCACTCAAGCGGCCTTTATTTGCCAAAAATTCGGCATCCCGCAGATCTCCACCGGTGACATGCTGCGCGCCGCCGTTAAAGCCGGCACCGAAATGGGCGTCGCCGCCAAGAAGGTGATGGACGCGGGTGGCTTGGTGGGCGATGACATCATCATCGGCTTGGTGAAAGAGCGCATCGCTCAGCCTGACTGCGCCAAGGGCTTCTTGTTCGACGGCTTCCCCCGCACAATCCCGCAAGCCGACGCGATGAAGTCCGCCGGCGTGAAGCTAGACTTGGTGCTTGAGATCGACGTACCCGACAGCGCCATCATCGAGCGCATGAGTGGGCGCCGCGTCCACACCGCATCGGGCCGGACCTATCACGTCAAATTCAACCCGCCCAAGCTCGAAGGCCTGGACGATGTCACCGGCGAAGCCTTGGTGCAGCGTGACGACGACAAGGAAGAGACCGTCCGCAAGCGTCTGGAGGTCTATCAAGCCCAAACGCGCCCCTTGGTGGAGTACTACTCGCAGTGGGCCGCTGAATCGGCAAAAACGGGCGATGCCAATGCTCCCAAGTACCGCTGCATCGCCGGCATTGGCACGGTCGACGAAATCACCCAGCGCGCATTGGCTGCGCTGGCCTGATTCCAAGCTGTACACAGATGAAGCCGCTTGATCGCGGCTTTATTTTTGCGTGACAATTAACGTTTACGTAAACGTCAACGAAAACGTAAGCGTCAACACGAAACTCATCGTCAACTGAAGGACAAAAAATGGAAATCGCAGGCAAGGTATTCATCGTCACTGGCGGCGCCTCAGGCTTGGGCGAGGGCACCGCACGCATGTTGACCGCACATGGCGCGCGCGTGGTCATTGCTGATTTGCAGGTCGAGCGCGGCGAGGCCTTGGCGGTTGAACTGGGCGGAGCATTCGTACGCGCCGATGTCAGCCAAGAAGCAGATGGCCAGGCGGTGGTGGCCAAGGCGCTAGAACTGGGCACGCTGTTTGGCTTGGTCAATTGCGCCGGCATCGCCCCAGCCGCAAAGACCGTTGGCAAAGACGGTGCGCATTCACTCGCAGCTTTCAGCAAAGTTGTAACGGTCAACCTGATCGGCTCATTCAATATGATCCGACTAGCGGCCGAGGCGATGAGCAAGAATGCGCCCGAGCCTACCGGTGAGCGCGGGGTCTTGATCTCCACTGCATCCGTGGCGGCCTTTGATGGACAAATCGGCCAAGCCGCATACGCAGCCTCCAAGGGAGGCGTGGTCGGCATGACCCTGCCTATCGCACGTGACCTGGCCCGCAACGGCATCCGCAATATGACCATCGCACCCGGCATCTTCGGCACGCCGATGTTGTTCGGCATGCCGCAAGAAGTGCAAGATGCGCTGGCAGCAGGTGTGCCCTTCCCTTCGCGCCTGGGAACGCCCGCCGACTATGCCAAGCTGGTCCATCAGATCATCACCAATGAAATGCTCAACGGTGAAGTAATCCGGCTTGACGGCGCCATCCGGTTGGCACCAAAGTAATCATCAAGCAACAGACGCAATAAAAAACGGGCCCAGCGGGCCCGTTTTGCTTCTTTCGGCTAAATCAGCTTAGCGCTTTGCACTGCGCGTTTGGACGATCCAAAGGCGGGCCAAATCGGTCGAGCCGTCGCTACCCTTGACGCCGCGCCAAGTCGCAATCGCCTTGTTGGAGTCGCCTGCCATAGCCTGCGCCATGCCCAGATACAGCTTGGCATCTTCAGGGCGCTTCAGCGCGTCCTTTTCAATGCCTGCTTCGATCATCTTGACGCCCTTGGCGGCGTCGCCGCGGAAGGCATAGGCCAAGCCCAAGGAGATCATGGCGTTGCCGTCCTTGGCTTCATTGGCCGAACGCTCGGCTTCGACCTGACCAGCCTTAGCCTCGGCAATGCGCTTGTTCATCAAGTCCAGCAAGCGCTTGTGACGCGCACCCTCTGTGCCTTGACCCAAGACGTTAGCAGCCAGACCCTTCTCAACCACGGACTTACCCTCTTCAGGATAGCCGGCTTGCGCTGCCAGTTGCGCAAACTCCATATAGTCATTGGCGTCGCGCATATTGCCAGTCGCCAACTTCAGGCGATAGACATCAAGCGTAAAGCGGTCAGAGAAGCCTTTTTTCTGCTGCAAGCCACCCAAGACCTGCGCCCACAGATCCTTGCTCGGATAGTAGGTCAGCAACTTGCCAATGGCCAGTTGCTCGGCATTGGCATCCTTCTGACGCATCGCAGCATTCAGCAAGAGATTGAGCTTATCTTTCGAAGGCGTACGACCCGCCTTTTCGTCGGCGTTGATCTCAGCCTCGGTCTCCTTGATGATGGCAGCCATATCGCCCGAATTGAACTGGGCGGTGGTCAAGACCTGCTTCATCGTGGCGCTATTGCCGCCTTCCTTGAAGTAGCGCTGCGCCCAAGTCAAGGCACGGGCATTGTCCTTGTTGCGCAGATAAGTGCCGGAGATCGACTCCATCATGCGCAGTTGATCGGGCTGAGCCAAACGGCCGCTGGCCTTCAAGGCTTCAAAGCCCTTGACCATTGCTTCGGCATCGCCTGCACCGGAGGCCGCCGCCACGCGCATCGCTTCGATGTTGTAGTTCTCGGTCGCATTGCGGCCACCGACAGCTTCGGCTTCGGCAACTTTGCCGAGGGCTTCCCGATATTTGCCGGACTTGATCAAGGCGCTGGCATCTTTCAGGCTCTTGCCCACCTGCGGACGCACACCTTCAGACTGCGCATGTGCAGGTGCCAAGCCCAATTGGCCATCGGGGGCTGAGCCCATCACAAACGCCATGGCACCAATAGCAACCAGGGACAGGGTCTTGAACTTCATTGTTAGCTACTTTCTGCGAAAAATTATTCGATTCGTGCGCGCTGCAATTCACTTTTGGTGAGCAACATTGGCACTGCGTGAACGAGGCCGAGCCTTTGATTCACAGCTCCCTCTTGGCAAAACAGGCTCTGCCGAGACCGCAGGCTTCAAAGCGAAAAAAAACGCGCAGCCCTTGCAGGCAGCGCGTTTGACAATCACTTCTCGATGCTCATGCCTCGAGCCGCGTCACTTGACGTATTGTTCGTTACCGACCATGCCCATCTTTTTGACGCCCAAGCGCTGTGCTGCTGCCATCACGGCCGCAACGCTGCCGTACTCGGCCAGCTTATTAGGCTTGATGTGCACTTCGGACTGGTCCGGTTCGGCTGCTACTTCCGCCAACTTCGCTTCAACCGAAGCGTGATTGGCCAAAGCGACACCATCCCAGCTCACCGTGCCGTCGAAGTCAATGAAGACCTCATGAACTACCGGATCCTTCAGCGGCTGCTGAGTGCTCGGTGGCGGCATGTCCAGATTCACAGAGTGCAACTGGATCGGGATGGTGATGATCAACATCACAATCAGCACCAGCATCACGTCGATCAAGGGCGTCGTGTTGACGTCCATCATCACTTCGGGTTCGTCGCTGCCGGACGAACTACCTACATTCATACCCATGTCTTATCCCTTCAATCAGCCGCCACGCTCAGGTGGCTGCGTGACAAAGCTGACTTTCATGATGCCGGCGCGCTGGGCAGAGTACACCACACGACCCACCGACTCGTAACGCGCGCCGCTGTCGCCGCGCACATGCAGTTCAGGTTGAGGGTTCAACACAGAAACCTTGCCCAGACGCTTGACCAACTCTTCGGTGTCAGTCACCAAAGTGGTGTTCCAGTAGATGTCGCCATCCTTGGTCACCGAGATATCAATGTTCTCTGGCTTGGTCACCCGTGCAATATTGGTCTCAGCGGGCAGCTTGACCTTGACCGCACTGACGACCGCCGGAATGGTGATGAGGAAGATGATCAAGAGCACCAACATCACGTCCACGAGGGGTGTGGTGTTGATGGTCGAAACCACTTCGTCTTCGCCGGAAGAGGATCCGACATTCATGCCCATGTTGTCTTCTCCGCGTTAGGTTGATTTGAACGCGAGAATTAACGCTTGGTGACTTGACGGTTGCCCATCAGCACGCCGTGCAGGTCGCCAGCAAATGCCTTCACTTCGCCCATCACTTGCTTGTTGCGGTTGACCAGCCAGTTGTAACCCAACACGGCTGGCACAGCAACGCCCAGACCGATGGCGGTCATGATCAGCGCTTCACCCACTGGACCGGCAACCTTGTCGATCGATGCTTGACCCGCAACGCCAATGGCGGTCAGAGCCTGCAAAATACCCCACACCGTGCCGAACAAGCCGATGAACGGCGATGTCGAACCCACGGTAGCCAAGAAGCCCAGGCCAGTCTGAACGCGCGATTGCACGTCGTACACCGAGCGATCGATATTCATCGTCACCCATGTATTGCGGTCGATGTTCTCGGTCAACGCGCCTTCGTGATGCTCGGAAGCCTCAACCGCGTTGGCGGCAATGAAACGGAAGGCGCTACCTTCGCCCAGGCCCTTGATGCCATCAGACAAGGAAGCCTTCTTGAAGAAAGTGGCGCGAATTTCTTTCGCCTCTTTCGCCAGCTTGGACGTATCCCACAGCTTGGTAATCAGGATGTACCAGCTACCCATGGACATGATCAGCAGCAGGGCCAACACACCCTTGGACACGGCATCGCCGTGCTCGATCATGGCCTTCAGGCCATATGGATTGTCAGTGGACTTGGCAGCTGCGGCGGCAACTGGAGCTGCGGCTTCTGCCGCAGGAGCAGCGCCCTCAACCACAGCCGAAGCTGCATCAGCAGGCTTGGCTTCTTGAGCGTGGACAGGGGAAACAGCGATTGCCGTGGCAAAAGCGATGGCGGCAAACAGGCCGGAAATACGAGAAATCATGGAGTCAGCTCCTGCGGATGAAATCGAAACAAAAAAGAGAAAACAAGGCCAGAGGATATTCCAGCCCCATAGATGAGGACTTAGCGAGTTCTTATTCGATCTTGAATTGGAACTCTTGTTCGAACACGTGGTCACCAGGGCATTCATAGGTGTCACGCAGAGTCTCTTCGATCGCGGCGATCAAGGCTCGTTGAGCTTTGCGATCGACGCCGCTGCGCAGACTTTGCACCTCGATGCCTGACACGCGCCCCGACTTGACTGTTGCAACGACCCTGAACAAGGCATCTCCGCTCCAGTTAACCGACGGCACTTCTGGCTTGCCCATCTTGGTGCAGACCATACCAGCCTTGACCGGACCGGTACGCACAGGTGCAGGCGCAGGAGGTGCCGGAGCCGCTGGCGGAGGTGCTGCACGCACTTGAGCTTGCGGAGGCGCCACTTGTGTCGACGCGATCGCAGGCGCAGGTGGCGCGGGTGCCGTCACCTGAAACTCAGGCGGCGGAATGAATGGTGGCGGCGGCGCCTTCAGATCGGGTGGCGGCAGTTCGATCTTTTTGATCTCTTCTGGCGGCTTGACCTTCTCTTCAATCACCTTAGTCTCAATCGGACCCGTGACAGCTTCTACCGCCTTACGGGCCAAACCACTGGCAATCAGCCACACGAACAGGACGTGGATCAAAACCACGATACCGATGCCCATGAAACGTGACGGACCTTCCTTTTCCTGCGCAAAGTTCATGCGCGCTCCTTCATAAGACTGCGAAATTCTTCCATCAAGACGCGAGAGCAATGTTCCGCCCTGCGCAGTACCCGTCTCGAACCTGAGGCGCTCATCTGCTTGCCCGCTTCGACGAACCCAGCTTTGACAGCAAAGCTCGCAGCAACAAACCCAAACAGCAATTGCCACTTCAAAAAAACAATGCCCGCCAGCCTTGAGCCGCGGGCCACGCCAAAGACACAGACCTTACTTGTAGCTTGCAACAAGTAGCCAATTCTTCAGCGCCCCGGATCATAAACGAGTTCGAAAGGCACTCGATCATGGGGATTTCCCGAAGAGGTGCCAGCCACCGACTTGGGTTACCAAGCAGTAACAGGCTCATCTTCATGCTGGTATTTTACTGGTATCAAAACCCCAAGGACAGACCCAGAGACTAGGGTTTTCACTAGCTTGTCACCTTAAATTACAAAGCAATGTCCGTGCCCGAGTACAGCGCACTTCGGCCCACCCATCACCTCGCCTTCAGTGCCTTGCCATCGCCCCCACGATGTTCAAG
>CAUPEV010000057.1:0-24127 GCA_963510335.1 uncultured Roseateles sp. | reverse complement strand
GAGATTGGGGTAGACACCAAAATCCTGCGGCAAATAACCCAGTCGGCGGCGCAGATGTTCAGGCTTTTTGGCTGTGTCTTGGCCCTGGAACAAGATCGCGCCGCTGCTCGGCTTTGTCAGCGTGGCAATCATCTGCATCAGCGTTGTTTTGCCGGCGCCGTTGTGGCCGATCAAGCCCAGCACGCCTTGTGTCAACCGCATGGATACCTGATCGACCGCCCGAATGTTCTTGCCGAAGGTTTTGCTGACGTTTCGTAGTTCGAGCATGGGGTGTCCTGTGGCCTGTTCAAATGCTGTTGCGCTGACAATGCCTGCACAATATTGAGGCTTTGGCTTGCGGGCGAGGCATTTGCGACAGGCTGCAAATAGCTCGGCTTGTGCCGCACGAAAACCAGACTTGGACTCCTTGACTCCGCTGCTATGCCACCATTCGCATGATTCGATTGACTCCGATTCGACTGGGCTTGCTGGCTGTGGCCAGCACTGCGCTTATCGCTGTGGCCCTGGCTGTCGCGCTGCCTGCTTTTGATGGCTGGCCGCAGCGCAAGCCAGAGTCGGCCTCTTCCGTGGCTTCATCAGCGGCCGCCGCTGCAAGCGCCACCTCAGCGCCCGCCTTGGCTCGCTTGGCGCCGCCCAGCGCCACCTTGTTTGGTGCGGCCGCCCACATCAGTCTGATTGCCGGTGACGGCCATGCAGGCGTGCAGGACGGGCCGATATCGCAGGCCCGCTTCGCCGACCCCTATGGGCTGGCACTTGGGCCCGATGGCACGCTCTATGTGGCCGATGGCGGCGCCAGCAACCGGATCCGCAGCGTCAGCCCGGCCGGGCAGGTGGCCAGCCTGGCAGGCGGCGAGGAGGGCTTCAAAGACGGTTTGGGTGCGCGGGCGTCTTTTCACACGCCTTCGGGCTTGGCGATGGACGCTGCGGGAAACATCTATGTTGCCGACACGGGCAATCATGCGATCCGCAAAATCAGCCCGCAAGGTCAGGTCACGACTTTGGCGGGAAGCGGCCGCGCCGGCTACCGCGACGGTGCCGCGGCGCAGGCTCAGTTCAATGGCCCCATCGGTGTTGCCGTGGACGCCCTGGGTGTGGTTTATGTGGCCGATACCTATAACGACCGCATTCGCAGAATCAGCCCGCAAGGGCTGGTCAGCACCTTGGCCGGCGGCAAGTTCCCCGGTGACAGAGACGGTCGAGGCAGCGCGGCTCGGTTTGACAACCCAACAGCGCTGGCTTTGGACAGTGCAGGCATTCTGTGGGTGGCCGATACGCGTAACGACGCGGTCAGACGGGTCACGCCGGAGGGGCAGGTCAGCACTTTTGTGCGCGGCAAGCAAGAGCTTGAGTCCGAGTTGCTGCGCCGCCCCATCAGCATCGCGCTGGCCCATGACGGTGTGCTCTATTTAGGCGTTATGCGTCGTGGCGCGGTCTTGCAAGTGTCGCCCGGCGGCGAAGTGCACAGGCTCAGTGGTGGGCCTAGCGCGCAGTTTGCGCGGCCGGCCGGCATGGCTGTTTCTGCCTCCGGCGCATTGCACCTCAGCGACGCTGCCGGCTATCGCCTGCATTTGTTGCGCCCGGTCGCGGCCTCGCAAGGGGAGTCTGTGCAAAGCGCTGAGATTGGACCGGCGCCCGATTTGGCGTTGCCCGATACCGGCGGGCGCTGGCCCTTGAAGCCTCAGCAGCAGCCGCATGAGGTGGTGGGTACACCCGGCGAGGTGCGCGGCAGGCATGGCGGCGACAGCCGCGACCATCTGCACGAAGGCCTGGATGTTGGCGGGGCGGCCGGTGTTGAGGTTTTGGCCATGGCTGACGCCAAGGTCAGCAGCCCGATCGCGACATGGGCGATGGGGCAGAGCAGCGAAGGTATCTCCTTGGACACACTCAGCTATATCCATGTGCGCGTTGGACGCAATGCGCGCGGCAAGCTGCTCGACCCCGAACGTTTCCTGCTCACGCGCGAGGAAACGGGCAATGCAGAACGCATACGGGTGCGGCGCGGTACGCGTTTTGTGGCGGGTGATGTGCTGGGCAATATCAATGCCATGGCGCATGTGCATGTCGAGCTGGGTTTGAACGGCTATAAGCGCAACCCTCTGCAACTGGGGCTGATGGGTTTTGCCGATCATGCCGAGCCGCGCATTGACGCGGTGGAGTTTTTCCTGGCCGATGGCCGCAAGCGACTGCAAGACAAACGAGGCGGGCGTTTGTTGCTGCCGCGCCTGGCGTCGGGCCTGCAACTGGTGGTCGATGCCTGGGATCAAGTGGATGACAACCAAAGCCATAGGCGCCTGGGCCTGCAGTCGCTGGGCTATCAAATACTGCACAGCGACGGCAGCCCGGCACCGGGCTTTGAGCAGGTTCGCTTCAATCTTGATTTCAAGCAGTTGCCGCTGGATGACACGGCGGTCAAGACTATTTACGCGGCCCGCAGTGGGGTCACCGTGCATGGCAGCGCCGTCACCCGGTTCCGCTACTTGCTGAGCAATCAGGTGCGTGACGGCGGCAGCAGCGGCGGCGTGTTCCAAACCAGTCATTTGCCGGCAGGAGACTATGTGCTGCGCATTTCGGCTCAGGACTATGCCGGCAATCAGGCCAAACTAGGGCGCGATGTGTTGTTGCGGCTGAATTAGCCCCTCAGTACGTCAGCGCCCTATTGGTGTGACTGCGCCCCTGCGTTGAAGCTTCAGGCGGGCCTGTATTGCCCCCGCCATTGTTCAAAAGCCGGCGTGTCCATGGGCTTGGCGACCAAATAGCCTTGCACCAGATCGCAGCCGGCAGCGCGCAGCACCGCCATCTCGGCTTGCGTTTCGACGCCCTCGGCGGTGACCGTCAGGCGCAGGCTGTGACCGAGCTTGACGATGGAGCCCAGCAGTTCTTGGCGGCGTGCGTCTAAGTTGACGCCGTCGACAAAGCTGCGGTCAATTTTGAGCTCATGCACGGGCAGCAGCTGCAAATAGGCCAGCGATGACTGGCCGGTGCCGAAATCGTCGATCGACAACTTCACGCCCAACTCAAACAGTGCGTGCAGCATCTGTATCGGTTCGGGCCCAGCCGCCATCAGGCCCGATTCGGTCAACTCAAGATTCAGCAGATGAGGGGGCAGCTCAGCATCTTGCAGCAGTGCCGCCACTCGGCCCACCAGACTGGGGTCCTGCAGATCCAGGGTCGAGACATTGACTGCAATGCTGAGGGTCAAACCCTGTGCATGCCAAGCGCTTAGCGTGCGCACGGCACGCTCAAGCATCCACTGGGTGATCTGGCGGATACGGCCGGTTTGTTCGGCAAATGGCACAAAATCATTCGGCGGCAGCCAGCCTCGGCTCGGGTGCTGCCAGCGTACCAGGGCCTCCACACCGTGCAAGCTGCCGTCCAGCGCCGACACCTTGGGCTGCAAGAACTGCCGCAATTGGTTTTGCACCACGGCCTCTTGCAGGTCCGACAACAAGCTCAGCTGCTGCTTGCGCGCGGCTTCCAGCGTGGGCACATACAGCGTGGCATGCGAGCGCAGGCGCTTGCTCTCGAACATCGCCTGCTCGGCCAGGCGCAGCAAGGCTTCGCAAGACTGAGCATGCACGGGGAACAAGGCCATGCCGATCGAAATCGACACATCCAAGGTCTGGCCTTGCCAGCAGACGATGTGTTGAACGGCCTGCAGCACTTCTTGCGCGATTGCCTGGGCCTCCGTGGCGTCGCTAGATCCTGCCAAGGGCAGCAGTGCCACAAAGGTGCCGCCGGCCAAACGGCCCAAGCAAGTCTGCTTGTCCAACAAGGCCTGCAGTTTGCCGGCCGCGCCCATCAGCACCGCGTCACCGGCCTCGAAACCGAGGATGTTGTTGATGGCCTTGAGCCTGTCCACATCCATGCACAGCAGCACCGCCGAACTCTCGGTCTGCAGCCATTGCACCAAGCGCTCGTCACCCAGCTTTAGAAAATGGGCACGCTGCGCCAAGCCGGTCAGCAGATCGATATTGGCCTGGTGCTGCAATTGCTGTTCTCGGTCACCGACCGCCTGCGCCAGGGTGTTGACGGCACTGCTGACCCGGCTGACTTCGTCCTGCCCTTGCACATCGATGCGGTGCGCATAGTCACCCGATGCGATCAGACCGGCACCTGCTTCGGTTTTTGACAAAGGGCCGGTGATGCTGCGCGTGACGGCAGCCGCCAGGCCTAGACCCAGACCTAAGGCGGTCACGCAGGCCAACAAGACGGCCTTGCGGTCACGCGCAATTTGCTCCCGCAGTCTGGTGGCTTCTGCAAACGATGCTACCTGTTCGGCACTGGAGAGATCGCGGATGGATTCGACCAAGTTGCTCAGGCTGACTTCCGTTTCGGCGCCCATCATGCGCCGTGCTTCTTCAAAATCGTCGGCCTCCAGCAGATCGGCATTGAAGCCGTAGTGCGCCCGGTATTGCTCCAGGCGACTGCGCATCAGCTCAAAAGCTTCATGGCGCGGCCCGGCGGGCAGCCGTTTTTCGAGTTGAGTCAGCGCATGGTTGAGCCGCTGATTGGCGGAGTCTATGGCTTCATAGGCCTGTACCCGCTGAACCCGCTTGCCGCTGATCAAGACCAAGAGCTTGCGCGCGGCGTCTTCGGCGCCGGCGCTGATGTCATTGATCAGCTCGGCGGTCTGTGCCTGTTCGGCGACCAAGGTGGTCAGGGCGTTTGAAAAGTTAGCAAAGCGGGTGATCGCCATGCCCGCCACCAGCAGTAGCAAGACCAGCAGAATCGAGAACACCAGGGCCAAGCGTGGTCCGATTCTGAGGCGAGGGAGCAAGAGCGGCATGGCGAGCTGGGCGTGACAATGTCGCGCTATCTTAGAGGCTTGGCACGCGAAGCCAAGTCCCTTGCTAGTTGATGCGCAGCCAGGTGGTCTTCAGCTCGGTGTACTTGTCAAATGCGTGCAGCGATTTGTCGCGGCCATTGCCACTTTGCTTGTAGCCACCAAAAGGCACCGTCATATCGTCTTCGTCATATTGGTTGACATGCACGGTGCCGGCCCGCAAGGCGCGCGCCACCCGGTGCGCCCGGTCGATATGGCTACTCCAGACGCTGGCCTGCAAGCCATAAGGGCTGTCATTGGCCAATGCCACGGCCTCGGCCTCGTCTTTGAAGCGCAGCACGCTCATCACCGGGCCGAAGATCTCCTCGCGGGCGATCTTCATCTGCGGCCTTGCTTCGAACACGGTGGGTTCGACGAAGAAGCCGCCGCTGTCCGTGCGCGACTGCTTGGCTCCGGTGACCACGCGGGCGCCTTCTGTCACGCCCGATTCGATATAGCCCATCACCGTGCGCAGTTGCCCCTCGTCCACCAAGGCGCCCATCACGGTGCCGGCAGCAAGCGGGTCGCCAGCTTGGTACTTCGGCGCTTCGGCCGCCACCAGGGCGATGAATTCATCGGCAATGTCTTCTTGCACCAAAACCCTTGAAGGCGCATTGCAGGACTCGCCCTGGTTGAAGAACATGCTGCCGGCGACGGTTTGCGCGCAGCGCTTGAGCTCGTCAAAGTCCGGGAAGACCAGAAAGGCCGACTTGCCGCCCAGCTCGTTATAGACACGCTTCAAGTTCGAGCGCCCGGCGTATTCCAGCATCTTGCGGCCGACCCGGGTTGAGCCGGTGAAGCCGATCGCGTCCACGTCCATATGCAAGGCCAAGGCCTCGCCCGCCTCATGGCCGAAACCGGGAACCACATTGAAAACGCCCTCCGGCAGACCGGCCTCCAGCGCCAATTCGGCCAAGCGCAGCGCAGTCAGTGGGGACTTTTCACTAGGCTTGAGCACCACCGAGTTGCCGGCGGCCAAGGCGGGCCCGAGCTTCCAGGCCGACATGATCATCGGATAGTTCCAGGGCACGATGGCGCCGATCACGCCCATGGGCTCACGCTGTATCAAGGCCAAGGCGTTCGGGCCGGTCGGTGCAATCTCGTCATAGATCTTGTCGACCGCTTCCGCATACCAGGCGATGCAGCGCGCTGCCGCTGGCACGTCGACGCTGAGCGAATACTGGATAGGCTTGCCCATGTCCAGCGTTTCCAGCAGCGCCAACTCCTCCTTGGCGGCCATGATCAGATCGGCGAACTTGAGCAGCACACGCTTGCGCGCTGCAGGCGCACGCCTCGCCCAGCGGCCATCATCGAAGGCCGCGCGCGCCGAGGCGACAGCAGCGTCGACATCGGCCGCTTGACAGCGGCTCACCAGCCCCAAGCTCTTGCCGTTGATGGGCGAGATGCAGTCGAACTGCTCGCCGCTCAAGCCCTCGACTCGGCGGCCGGCAATCAAAGGCCGGCCATCTATCTTCAAAACAGCGGCGCGTTCATGCCAGTTGATTGCTTGCTTGCTCATGCTTAGCCTTTGTCTGCCTTAGAACTTCACGACCACCGAAGCGCCAAGCAGGTTGTTGCTCTTGGAGAAGCGGCCGTCCTTGACGACCTCGAACACCGTGCGGTCGGCGCGGTCGTAGCGGTACTCGAGCTTGAAGGTGGTGTTGAGGTCGTACAGGTAGTTGACACCCAGCGCCAAGGCCGTGCGATTGGCGCCGCGTTCGGTGTCGCCCAGCAGCAGGTCGCCGGTGTCGGCGTCGCGCCCAGTCATTGAAGGGCCGATGCCGTTTCTAGGGTCTGAGCCAAAGCCCAGCAGGCCGCCGCCGTTCTTGTCGTTCTTCAGATAGTCGAGGCGGGCGATGGTCTCGAAGCGAGGGCTGAATTTATAGGCCACCAGGCCAGACACGCCCATCCATTCGGAGTTGCGCAAGTCGCCGTTGTCCGGGTTGGCGGTGATGGCCGCGCGCTTTTGGCCGCCGTAGCTGACTTGCCCCTGCAAGGTCCAGTCGCCGCGAATGTAGTAGCCATCGATTTCAAACAGATTCAGCATGGTGCTGCTGGTGCCGCCGACGCCATTGGCCGCCTTGCCATGCACGCCGGCAAAGCCGAAGCCGTCAAACTCGCCCTTTGAGTAGTCGACGCGGTAGGCAACTACCGGCGACTTCTCGCCCGAGGGCAGCATCGAGGCGTTCAGATTGGCCAGCACCGCCTTGGTAATCCACTTGCCGCGTGTCAGCTCGACGCCGGCACCGGTATAGGCGGTAGGCAAGGTGAAGTCGAATAACAAGTTGTGGGTGATGAGCTTGTTCTGTGTCGGCGGCAGGTATTCATAGCCGGACCAGTCAGGGATATGGCCGGCAATCATGCGTGTTTGCAGGTCGCCCAAGGGAATCGATACGCTGGCCTCCTGAATCACGCTGCCATTGCCAATCACCGCATCGGTGCCGCGGTTGGGCGACAAGGTCAGGTGCCAGCGCGTGCCACCTTCGGTCTCCTTGAGCAGGTCAAGTGCGACCGTGCCGATATAGGAGTTGTCATAGTGGTAACCGCCGTTTTCGACATTGTTCAGGAACTGGAAGCCGGCCCGGTTCTGGTTGCGGTTGTAGATATAGCTGGGGTCCATATAGCCGCTGATCTTCAGGTTCTTCAAACCGAAGGCTTCCATACTGTCTTCCAGCGCCTCGGTCTTGACGGCGATGCGATTGAAGTCCTGCGCCTGCTGCGGGGTCATGCCCCATTGGCCCGCTGCAGCCGCAGCCGGCGCTGCGGGCTTGGCTTCGCTGGCTTTGAGTCGGTCCTCCAGTTGGTTGACGCGGTCGCGCAGCGCGCGCAGCTCTTTCAGCAATTCTTCGTTGGACTGCGCCATCGCCACGCCGGGATAGGCGCTTGCAATTGCCAGAGTCAAGGCTGCGAATATTGGAAATTTCATCAGGTTCTCCGGTTTGTATCTATCGAATTCATCCAGCGCGCTGGGCTGCCGCCATCTCGGCGCTGCGCCGACGCTCGGCGCGTGCGATCAAGTAACTGGCCAGGACCACACCTATGGCCACCACCACGATGATGACGGTGGCCACCGCATTGATGCTGGGGCTCACGCCCAAACGGGCGCGGTTGAAGATGACCAGCGGCAACGTGGTCGAACCTGGGCCACTCAAGAAGGCCGACAGCACCACATCGTCCAGCGACAGCGTGAAGGTCAGCAGCCAGGCCGAGAACATAGCCTGCGTGATCATGGGCAGCGTCACCAGCAAAAACACCTGCAAGGGCTTGGCGCCGAGGTCCATCGCGGCTTCTTCCAACTGCGGATTGAGTTCGGACAAGCGCGCCTGAATCACCACCGTCGCATAAGCCATGCCGAGCAGCAAATGGCCGAACCAGATGGTCAGCACGCCCTTGGGCAAGCTCCAGCCCAGGCTGGCCTCCATCGCGCGCTGCAGCGTCACCAGCATCAAGAGCAGCGACAGGCCGACGATCACCTCGGGCATCACCAGCGGCGCGTTGACCATGCCGGCGAACAGGGTGCGGCCGCTGAAGCGCTTGTACTTGACCAGGGCGAAGGCGGCGAAAGTACCCAGCAGCACCGAGGCGCAGGCGGTCGCAAACGCGATCTCCATCGAGAGCCTGAGGCCGGTCAGCATCTCGGTGTCGCTGCTCAGCTCACGGTACCACTTCAGCGTGAAGCCGCCCCAGACCGAGGGCAGCTTGGAGTCGTTGAAAGAGTAGACGATCAGCGCCAGGATGGGCAGAAAGAGGAAAGCAAAACCCAGCATCAGCCAGATGCGGCCAAACCAGATGGTCGCCTTGGGGCCGAGCAGGGCGCGCGTGACGCGGCTATTCGCAGTTTGGGCGTTCATGACTTGGCGCCCCCGCCAGCTTGGCTCTCGGCTTGGTATTTGTTGAACAAGGCCAGCGGCACGATGATCAAAAGCACCATCACGACGGCCACGGCCGAAGCCATAGGCCAGTCGTTATTGCTGAAGAACTCGTCCCACAGCACGCGGCCAATCATCAAGGTCTGTGGGCCGCCCAGCAACTCGGGGATCACGAACTCACCCACGCAAGGGATGAAGACCAGCATCGCGCCGGCAATGATGCCGGCCTTGTACAGCGGCACGGTGATACGCCAGAACGCTTGCCAAGGCGTGGCGCCCAGGTCGCTGGCGGCTTCCAACAAGCGCAGGTCCATCTTGGCCAGATTGGCATAGAGCGGCAAGATCATGAAGGGCAGATAGGTGTAGACCATGCCGATGACCAGGGAGAAAGGCGAGTTCATCAGCTTGCCCGCGGCCGGGATCATGCCGGCAGCCAGCAGCAGATTGTCCAGGCCGAGACCAATGATGGCCTCCGACACCCAGCCATGCTCGCCCAGCAAGCCCTTCCAGGCATAGACCCGCAGCAAAAAGCTGGTCCAAAAAGGCAGCATCACCAGCATCAACAAGGCCGGCTGCACCGAGCTTTTGGCCCTGGCCATGAAATAGGCAAAGGGGTAGCCGATGAAGAGGCAGCCGACAGTGGTGATGGCCGCGTATTTCAGGCTGGCCAGATAGGCTTTGACATAGAGATCATCTTCGGTGATGAAGACATAGTTGCTGGTTTTGATGGCCAGCCGCCAGACGCCGTCGGCGTAGGTGAGCAGATCCTTGAAGTGCACCGTCTCCATTTCGGAGACGCTGATCTTCAAAACGATCAGAAACGGCAAAGCAAAGAAGATCAGCAGCCAGCCATAGGGCAGGGCGATGACCGCGCTGCGGCCGCTCACAATTCGGCTCAAGAATCGACTCAAAAAAGTTGGGCGCTGCATGATGGCGGCCCGGCCTCAATGAATCAGCACGACTTGTGCCGTCGGTGACCAGGAAGCCCAGACTTGCTGGTCCCAGGTCAAAGGTTCAGCCCGATAACGTGCCAAGTTACTTTCACTGACTTTGAGCATCTGGCCGCTGGGCAGCTGCAGGTGATAAACGGTGAACGCACCAAAGTAGGACAGCTCGCGCACCTTGGCCAGCACCTGATTGAACTCGCCCTCGGGTTTTTCTGAGCTCAGACGGATTTTCTCGGGCCGCAGCGCCACGCCGACCGCCATGCCGGCGGTGCCGGTGATGCCGTGGCCGACATAGTGTTTGCAATCAGCGCAGTCGATCACGACATGGTCAGGCTCATCAACACTGAGCGTGCCTTCCATCATATTGACGTTGCCGATGAAGTCCGCCACAAAGCGAGTCGACGGTGTTTCGTAGACTTCGGCCGGTGCGCCGATTTGCATGATGCGGCCCTCGCTCATCACCGCAATGCGGGTGGCCATGGTCATCGCTTCTTCCTGGTCATGGGTGACCATCACGCAGGTGACGCCGACGCTTTCGATGATGTTCACCAACTCGATCTGCGTTTGCTCACGCAGTTTTTTGTCCAGGGCGCCCAGCGGCTCATCCAAAAGCAAGAGCTGTGGCTTCTTGGCTAGGCTGCGCGCGAGTGCCACGCGTTGCTGCTGGCCACCCGAGAGCTGATGCGGTTTGCGCTTGGCAAACTTGCCCAGCTGCACCAGTTTGAGCATGGCCTCGACGCGGGCGGCGGTCTCGTCCTTGGGCAAACCATCGCGCCTCAAACCGAAGGCGATGTTGTCCCAGACGCTCAGGTGGGGGAATAGCGCATAGCTCTGGAACATCATATTGATCGGCCGCGCATAGGGCGGCAGGCCGGCCAAGTCTTGGCCGTTCAAGATGATGCGGCCGCTGGTGGGCGTCTCGAAGCCCGCCAACATGCGCAGCAGCGTCGTCTTGCCGCAGCCCGAGGAGCCCAGCAGCGCAAAGATTTCGCCCTTGGCGATATCGATAGAGACCCGGTCCACGGCGACCGCGCCGCCGCCAAAGTCCTTCACAACATTGTCAATCTGCAGATAGCTGCTCGTTGACATGGTTTGTGCTGCTGCCACCTCTGCTGCGTTCGCCATGTTCACAGCCCCGTTTTGAACGAGGTGTAAATGCGTGTCATCTGGCGGCGGATGTCGTTATTGATCGCATCCGGGGCGGCCATCTTTTTGAGGTCAGCGTCGCTCAAGAAGACGCTGGGGTTGTTGGCGACTTCGGGCTTGACGAACTTCTTCGATTCCTTGTTCGGGTTGGCGTAGAAGACCTTGTTGCTCAAGCCCGCATGCACCTCGGGGCGCAGGATGTAGTTGATGAACTTGTGTGCATTGCCAGGGCGCGGCGCGTCGGCCGGGATCACCATCACGTCCATGAAGATGATGCCGCCGGTCTTGGGGATCAGCGCCTGGATGTTCTGGCCGGTTTTGCCGTCAATGGCGCGCTGGCGGGCGATATTGATGTCGCCGGAGAAGCCCAGGGCCAGGCAGATCGAGCCGTTGGCCAAGTCGTTGATATAGCCGGAGCTGCTGAACAGGGTCACATAGGTGCGTATCGATTTCAACAGGCCGGGCACCTGCGCAAAGTCTGCCACCTGCTTGGTATAGGGCGGCTTGCCCAGATAGTGCAAGGCGGCGGGCACCACTTCGGTGGCCGAATCCAGCATGCTGACGCCGCAGCTCTTGAGCTTGGAAACGTACTCGGGTTTGAACAGCAGGTCCCAGGCGTTGTCGGGCATAGGCGTGCTGCCCAGCGCCGCTTTGACCTTGTCGACATTGATGCCTATGGTGGTGAAGCCCCACAGCCAGTTGACGAAGAACTCATTGCCCGGGTCCAGCTTGGCCAGCTGCGCCAGCACATCGGGGTCTAGATTCTTGTAGTTAGGGATTTGCGACTTGTCGAGCTTGCGCAGCAGGCCGCCATCGGCCTGCAATTTGGCCCAGTAGCTGGACGGCACGACGACGTCATAGCCAGTCTTGCCGGCGACCAGCTTGGCGTGGACGATTTCGTTGTTGTCGAAATTGTCATAACGCACCTTGATGCCAGTTTCTTTCTCGAAGTTCTTGATCGTGTCTTCGGCGATGTAGTCGGACCAGTTGTAGACGTTGAGGATTTTTTCTTCCTCCTGCGCCTGCGCGGCTTGCCCAAACATGAGGCCCATAGAGGCGGCCAAGAGAGACGTGACGGTGCGAAGCGTGCTCAGTTTCATGGAAGAAATCCCCTGCAAGATCAAATGAAAATCGAATAGCCGTTCTATGCCAGTCTAAGGAATGGAGGGCCAATGCCCATACGCCTAAACCCGCAGATGTGGCGGGCGCGACACCATCGCCGCGCTCCATCTTCGCACCCTGTTCAGAGCAAATCCCGCTCGCTCAACTCGGCCAGGGTCTGGTCCAGGCAGCGCCGGATCAAGCCCATCATTTCGTCGATTTGCGTGCGTGTCATCACCAAGGGCGGCGCGACAATCATGCGGTCACCCACCGCCCGCATGATGAGGCCGTTAGCGAAACAGTACTTGCGGCAGATCATGCCCACCTCCAAGTCGCTAGCAAAAGCCGTGCCTGTCGGCTTCTCTGCGCTCTTGCCTTTGACCAATTGGAGGGCGGCCATCATGCCGCAGCTCTGGGTTTCGCCGACCAGGGGGTGTTCATTCAACTCGGCAAAGCGCTGCGCCAGGTAGGGGCCAATATCGCCCTGCACATGCTCGACCACATGCTGCTCCCGCAAGAGCTTCAAGTTGGCAAGCGCCACCGCGCAGGCGGTCGGGTGGCCTGAATAGGTGAAGCCATGGTTGAACTCGCCGCCTTCGTCGATCAAGACCTTGGCTACGCGCTCGCCCACCAGCACACCGCCGAGCGGGATGTAGCCGGAGCTGACGCCCTTGGCGAAGGTCATCAGGTCGGGCTTGAAGCCAAAAGTTTCGCAGCCGAACCAGTTGCCGGTGCGTCCGAAGCCGCAGATCACCTCGTCGCTGACCAAGAGAATGCCGTATTTGTCGCAGATGCGCTGAATCTCGGGCCAGTAGGTCGAGGGAGGCACGATCACGCCGCCGGCCCCTTGCACCGGCTCGCCAATGAAGGCCGCAACCTTGTTGGCACCCAAGGCCAGAATTTTCTCCTCCAGCCACCCGGCCGCCTTCAGCCCGAAGGCCTCGCGGCTCATGTCCTGTCCCAGCTCGAACCAATGCGGCTGTTCGATGTGGGTGATATTGGGGATGGGCAGGCCGCCCTGTGCGTGCATGCCGCTCATACCGCCCAAGGAGGCGCCCGCCATGGTGGAGCCGTGGTAACCGTTGATGCGGCCGATGATGATCTGGCGCTCGGGGCTTCCCAACAGATCCCAATATCGGCGCACCATGCGCACAATCGTGTCGTTACCTTCCGAGCCCGAGCCGGTGAAAAAAACATGCTCAAAGCCGGGCGGGCTGATCTCGGCCAAGACCTCGGCCAGCTCGATCGCCGGCATGGTGGCGGTCTGGAAGAAGGCGTTATAAAAAGGCAGCTCGGCCATCTGATTGGCGGCTGCCTCGATCCGGCTTTGCTGCCCATAGCCAACATTGACGCACCACAGACCACTCATGCCGTCGAGGATTTTGTGGCCCTCGCTGTCCCAGAGGTAGATGTTGTCGGCCTTGCTGATGATGCGTGAGCCTTTTTGGGCCAGTCCTTTGAAGTCGGTGAAGGGGTGGAGGAAGTGGCGGGCGTCGGCGGCCTGCCACTCTTGCGTTGTGCGGTTTGACTTGCTCATGGTGCTTCCCTTGTTTTAGACGTGCAGCAGCAAATGCTCGCGCTCCCAGGGCGAGATCACCTTCATGTATTCCGCGTATTCGATCTCCTTGACCTCGGAGTAGACGGTCACAAAAGACTCACCCAGAATGGCCGCTAACTCCTTCTCTTCACGCAAGAGGTTGAGCGCTTCGCCAAGGCTGCGGGGCAGCTGGAAGTCGCCAAGATAGGCGTCACCCATGCACTCGGGCGCGGGTGCTATCTTGTTTTTGATGCCTAGATAGCCGCAGGCCAGGGTGGCGGCCAAAGCGACATAAGGATTTGCATCGGCGCCGATCACGCGGTTCTCGATGCGACGCGCGCTCGGGTCGGCCAGCGGCGAGCGGATGCCGACGGTGCGGTTGTCGGTGCCCCATTGGATATTGATCGGTGCGGCGGTGAAGCGGGCCAGGCGGCGGTAGCTGTTGACATAGGGGGCAAACAGGGCCATTGCTGCAGGGATGTATTTCTGCAGGCCGCCGATGTACCAGAAGAACTCCTGGCTGGGGCTTCCGTCCTCATTGCTGAAGAGGTTGCGTCCTGTGGCCTTGTTGATCACGCTTTGATGCACATGCATGGCGCTGCCGGGCTCGCCGGCGATAGGCTTGGCCATGAAGGTGGCGAACATATCGTGGCGCAGCGCCGCCTCGCGCACCGTGCGCTTGAAGAAAAACACCTCGTCGGCCAGGCCCAGCGGATGGGCGTGGAAGAAGTTGATCTCCATCTGGCCGGCGCCGACCTCATGGATCAAGGTGTCGACATTGAGTTCCATCTTTTCGCAGTAGTCATAGACATCTTCGAACAGCGGATCGAACTCGTTGACGGCGTCGATCGAATAGGCCTGACGCGAAGTCTCGGCGCGGCCCGAGCGGCCCACCGGCGGCTTGAGCGGCTGGTTCGGGTCGGTGTTGCGGGCGACCAGATAGAACTCCAGTTCGGGCGCCACGACCGGGTCCCAGCCTTCGGCCTCGAACAGATCACAAACGCGGCGCAGCACCGAGCGCGGCGCAAACGGCACCAACACACCATGCCTGTCATAGCAGTCATGGATGATCTGCGCGGTCGGGTCTATCGCCCAGGGCACCAGACGCGCGGTGGTCGGGTCGGCGCGCAAATGCATATCGCGGTCGTTCGGGCTGATGACGTCGTAGTAGGGGCCTTCCTCGGGGAACTCGCCCGTCACGCCCATTGCCACGACGGCCTCGGGCAGACGCATGCCGCGGTCCTCGGTGAACTTTTGGCGTGGCAAGATCTTGCCGCGCGCCACGCCGGTCAGGTCCGGCACCAGGCATTCGATTTCGGTGACGCGCTGCTCGCGGAACCAGTTTTCCAGCTCGCTGAAGGTGAAGTTTTTCCTATCGACCATTGTGTTTCTCCGTCTTTTCTTGGGTTCCGCAGAGTGCGGGGAATGAAGATGAAAAAGGCGTTGAAACTGGGCGCTAGGTCTCCGGGTCGCGCAAGGAATCGTGGCGGAGAGGATGGATCTGGTCCCTATAGTCTCGGCAGGCTTGGCCGAAGGCTTGCAGCAATGCCATCGAGTGCGGGTTCTGGGCCGCCTGCCATTCCGGGTGCCATTGCACGCAGAGCGCGAATTGGCTGCTGTCTGCCACCACGCTGAAGGCTTCCACCAAGCCGTCCGGCGCCACCGCTTCGATGCGCAGACCCGGCGCCAAGGTCTTCACACCTTGACCGTGGAGTGAGTTGACTTGAATGTGCGAGTGGCCTAGCAGCGCCTCGAGTTGTCCCCCAGGCAGCACCTGGACCGGGTGCGTATCGGCATAAGCGACTTCATTGGGCTGGCCTTCGGGCGCGCGATGGTCGTGAAGGCCAGCTTGCTCCTGCACCGCCTGATGCAAGCTGCCGCCCAAAGCAACATTGGTTTCTTGAAAGCCGCGACAGATCGCAAACAAGGGCATACCGGCGGCGACGGCACGCTGACTCAAGGGCAAGGTCAGCGCGTCGCGCTCGGGGTCCAGCGGCAGGGCGGGGTTGTGCACCGCCTCGCCGAAATGGTCGGGATGCACGTTCGACGGCGAGCCGGTCAAGAAGATGCCGTCGGCCAAATCCAGCAGTTGGTCCAGATCATCCAGCGCCGTGGAGGGCACGATCAGCGGCAAGCAGCCGGCCAGGCGCACGGCATCGAGGTATTTCTTGCCTGCGATATGAAAGGGGTGGCCATTCAGCGGCAGATTGCAGGCCGGCACCAGCACGAGGGGTTTTGCCTTGGGTTTTGTGTTCGGGGGACTCAAAACATATCCTTCAATCGGTAGTAAGCCATGCCCAGCACGAGTGCGGGCATGCGCATCAGTTTGCCACCTGGAAAGGCACGGTGGCGCAGTTTTAAGAAGCAGTCAAAGCGCCCCGCATCTCCTCGCATGGCCTCGGCCACGACGCGGCCGGCCAAGCCGGTCAAGGCCAGGCCATGGCCCGAGAAGCCCTGCAGGTAATAGACGTTAGCGTTCGGTCCCAGACGGCCAAAGTCGGGTGCGCGGTTCATCGAAATGTCGACAAAACCGCCCCAGACATAGTCGATCGCCACAGCTTGCAGCTGCGGAAATGTCGCCAAGATGCGCTGGCGCATGCTGAGTTCAAGGTCGCGCGGCGAGGCGGTGCTGTAGCTGACGCGGCCGCCGTACAGCAGGCGTTGATCTGCGGTCGGGCGAAAGTAGTCGAGCGCGAAATTGGTGTCGCAGACGGCCGCGCGCGAGGGGATCAAGGCCTTCAGGCGCTGTGCATCCAAAGGCTCGGTGCAGGCGATATAGGTGCCGACCGGCATGATGCGCTGGCTCAATGTGGGGGCCAAGTCGGGCGCGATTTCTTGCAGATAGACATTGCCCGCCAGCAGCACTTGCGACGCGCGCACCACGCCGTTGGCGGTGCTCAGGCGCACTTGCGGGCCATGCTCAAGCGCGGTCACCGCACTGTGCTCGTAGATCCGCACGCCCAAAGCCCGCGCCGCTTGGCACAGGCCCAGGCAATACTTGAGCGGGTGCAGATGGCCGGACTCGGCATCGAAACAGCCGGCGGCAAAGCGCGGGCTGGCTATCCAGTCCGGCAACTCTTTGGCGTCAATCCAGCGCTGGGCAAAGCCGTAGTTTTCTGCCATGGCCTCGACGCCGGCTTTCAACTCCTTTGCCTTGCGGTCGTTAGTGGCCAAGCTCAGGTAGCCGCTTTGCCATTCGCAATCGATGCCGAACTGCTCGCTGCGTTGGCGAATCATTTGGACGGCCTCAAGACTCATGGCCCAGATGCGCTTGGCTTCATCCAGGCCCAGCTGGGCCTCTATCGAGGCTTGATCGCAAGCCAAGCCTGCCAGCGCTTGCCCGCCGTTGCGCCCCGAAGCGCCGCCGCCCACTTGGCCGGCTTCCAGCACCACCACGCTCAAGCCGCTGCTCGCCAGCTCGATCGCTGCCGACAAGCCGGCCAAGCCACCTCCGACGATGGCGACGTCTGCCGTTAAGGCGTCTTTGAGCGAGGGATAGGTCTCAAGCCGAGGCGCGGTGGCCGTGTAATAGCTGTCGCGTGCGAGGTCTCGGTCTATGCTGAGTAGGCTCATAGGTATGCGCTAGGCAGTCCTTGGTGTGAATGGCCGGCTCAAGCCGCGCGCTTCAAGGCACCGCGCACGGTGTCAATGATGTGGTCGATATGCTGCTTCTCGATGATCAGCGGCGGGCTCAGGGCGACGGTGTCGCCGGTGGTGCGCACCAGCACACCTTTTTCCCAGCAATCCAGAAAGACCGAGAAACCGCGCTTGCCCGGCTCGCCCGGCAACGGCGCCAACTCGCAGCCGCCGACCAGGCCCATATTGCGAATGTCGATCACATTGGGCTCGCCCTTCAAGGAATGCAACGCCTCGGCAAAATAGCCCTGCATCTCGCTCGCCCGGGTCAGCAGGCCATCTTCGGCATAGGTGTCCAAGGTGCCCAAGGCAGCCGCGCAGGCGAGCGGGTGTGCCGAGTAGGTGTAGCCGTGGAAGAACTCGATCAGGTGCTCCGGACCTTGCATAAAGGCATCGTGAATGAACTGCTTGGCAAACACCGCACCCATGGGCACGCAACCATTGGTCAGGCCCTTGGCGACCGTCATCAGATCCGGTGTGACACCAAAGGTCTGTGCAGCGAACGGATTACCTGTGCGGCCAAAGCCCGTGATGACCTCATCGAAGATCAGCAAGATGCCGTGCTTGTCGCAAATTTCGCGCAGGCGCTGCAAATAGCCTTGCGGCGGAATCAGCACCCCGGTTGAACCCGCGATGGGCTCGACGATCACCGCCGCAATGGTCGAGGCGTCATGCAGCGCGATCAGGTTCTCCAGATCATTGGCAAACTCGGCGCCGTAGGCCGGCTGCCCCTGAGAGAAGGCATTGCGGGCTGGGTCATGGGTGTGGCGGATGTGGTCAACGCCGCTGAGCATGGTGCCGAACATCTTGCGGTTTCCCACCATGCCGCCGACCGAAATGCCGCCGAAGTTGACGCCATGATAGCCGCGCTCGCGGCCGATCAAGCGGGTGCGCGCACCTTCGCCGCGCACGCGGTGGTAGGCAATCGCCATCTTCAGCGCGGTTTCCACCGCCTCGGAGCCGGAGTTGGTGAAGAAGGCCTTGTTGAGGCCGGCTGGGGTCAGCTCAATCAGGCGCTCGGCCAGTTCGAAGGCTTTGGGGTGGGCCATCTGGAACGGTGGCGCAAAATCAAGTTCTGCGGCCTGCTTTTGAATGGCCTCGACGATGCGGGGGCGATTGTGGCCAGCGTTGACGCACCACAGGCCGGCAATGCCGTCCAGCACCTGGCGGCCTTTGTCGTCGGTGAAATACATGCCGTCGGCGCCGGTGATCAGGCGCGGTGCCTGCTTGAACTGGCGGTTGGCCGTGAACGGCATCCAATAGGCGTCAAGCTTGGCGTCTGCTTTGGTGTCAGTCTTGCTGGACATGTGATTGACCTTGTCTGAGTGCATGGAGCTGGGCTCCGAATGCCTAACAGTCTAGTCAAGCGGCGACGCAATAGGTGAGCGCTTTGCAGCAGCGTAAACCCGATGTTTTGCAATTCGCCGTCATAATTTCGACATCTTCTGGTGGAATGTGCGAAATATGAGTTCTGAAGTGAAATTGGATGCGATTGACCGGAGCATTTTGAATGAGTTGCAGCGGGATGGCCGACTCCCCAATGTGGAGCTGGCGCAGCGCGTGCATCTCTCGCCCTCGGCCTGCTTGCGGCGCGTCAAGCACCTAGAAGATGCGGGCGTAATTGCTCAGTATGTGGCCTTGGTCAACCCGCGCGCGGTCGGCAAGCAAGGCATCAGCTACACCATCATCAATTTGGAGCGCATGACGACGGCGGCACTGGCCGCCTTTGAGGGCGCGGTGCTGGCCAGCCCGGATATTTTGGACTGCTTTTATGTGGCCGGCACCAACGACTATGTGATCCGCTTCGCCTACAAAGATGCCGAAGATTTGGAGCGCTTCCACACCGATGTGTTGATGCAACTGCCCGAGGTGGCGCGCTCCAACTCGATGCTGGTGCTGCGCACGATCAAACGGACGACGGCGTTCAACCTTTAGACGGCTCCGAATGGGCTCGGCTACATTCCCGGCTGGTTCATCCGCGCTAACTCCAAACCTCTATGTGTAAATCTATTCCCGCTCTTTGTTTGGGCTTGTTGTTGATGCAGGCAGCGCAAGCCGATGATTTGTTGGGCATCAAGGCCATGTTGGGCGACACGGCGCGCTCGCCGGTGCCGGGTGGTTGGACGCTAGGTGGCGTGGCCTATACCGGGTCCTCTGTCTACAAGGACGGACCCAACACGACGCTGCCCATCCCCGGCGGCATCTACATCGGCAAAGACTTTATGTACCTGGGTGATCGCGCCTTCTATACCTTTGCGCGTCAAGGCTCCATGCAGTTGTACGGTCGCCTCAGGCTGCGTCTGGGCAATCTCAATCCGGCGGATACGTCCAAATGGGAAGGGATGGAAAAGCGCAAGGGCCAGCTTGAAGCGGGTTTAGGCCTTGGCCTGGTCAGTGATGTCGGTCTCTGGACCGCGCGGTTCAGCAGCGACGTCAGTGGCCGCAGCAAGGGCACGGAACTGCTTTTCAACTGGTCGGCGCCCTTGGTGCATGAAAACTGGATGGTGATGCCGGGCCTGGGCGCGATGTGGCGGCAAGACAAGCTGGCCAATTACTATTTCGGCGGCGTTTCGGCGGCAGAGGCGGCACCCGGTCGGCCGGCCTATAACGTCGGCCACGCTTGGTCTGTTGTGCCCAGCATGGTGGCGTCTTACCGGATCAATCCGCAGTGGTTGATCGGCGGCATCCTCAGCGCAGATGTGTTCTCTGACACGATCAAAAACAGCCCGCTGGTGCAGCAAAGAGCGCGTTACGACATATTGCTGGGCGTCGGTTACGTTTGGCCTTGAATGCTGAATGCGCCGAGCGCCGCAGCGCTCAAACTGCCAGGATGGAATTGGCCAAGTTCAGTCCGGACACAATCAACAGCGCAGCCATCGTCAATTGTTCCATCGGCAAACCACGTGCTTCACCGGCAAAAACCTTGTTCTCGAAGCCCGTTCCAATCGTGCTTGGCACCTTGGCTTCATTGGGGATAGGCGCTACGAAATAGTGTTGTGAGGTGGCGAGGAAATTGTTCAGAGCAAACATGCAGGGGCTCCCTTTTCGGTCATAGCGACCTTTGTTCTATGGAGGTCCAAGTCATGGATGGCTTGATGATCCATCGGGCTTGGGCCGTTCGATGCATCTTCCAATGCATCTCGGCCCTCAGTGTCACGAAACTCAGTGAAAACCCTATGACAAGATCAAGGGAAAACCCTTAATTTTGCGTCAAACGTGAATTAATGCTGTTTTGCAGCATTGTCAAAGCCGGAATCAGTTGCACGGCCAACATGCTGACAAAGATCAGGGCGCAGCCAATCAGTCCGGCGGAGCCGAGGCGGTCGCCCATCAGGTAGTAGCCAAACAGTGCGGCAAACAGGGTCTCTGACGACAAGATGATGGCCGCGTCTGCCGCATGCGCGTAGCGCTGCGCGACAACTTGAGCGGTGAAGGCCACGCCGACCGACATCACGCCGGTATAGATCAAGGGCCAAGCGGCCGCCTCGATCGAGCCCCAAGTCAGCGGCTCATTGAAGACCGCCCAGGCCAAGGCGAGCAGGCCGCAGATGGCGAACTGGCCGCCGGCGACCAAAAAGGGTGCCTCCATGCGATCCGCCACACGCCCCACAAGCACGACGTGAAAAGCCCAGGGCAAGGCCGAGCAGATCACCCACAAGTCTCCGGCGCTGATCTCCAAACGCTCCGCGCCGGACAGCAAAAAGGCGCCGGCCAGACAAGCCAAGGCCGCCGGCCAAACCGACCAATGTGGCAGATGCCGCCACAGCAACCAGCCCAAGACCGGCACCAAGGGCACATACAGTGCCGTCAAAAAGCCGGCATTGGTGACCGTGGTGCTGACAATGCCGATCTGCTGCATCGCCGCGCCCATCAGCAGCAAGCTGCCCAGGCCAGCAATTTTGGCGCCGTCAATCTGCCGCAGCGGCCGGCCTTTGAGTGCCAGGCTGCGCCACTCAAACCACATCAAGGGCGCCACCATCAGCGCGCCAATCAGAAAACGTATGCCCGTGAATGCCATGGGCCCGAGATGCTGCATGCCGTGGCTTTGCGCCACAAAGGCCGAGCCCCAGATCAGAGCGATAACAACAAGAAGCAAATTGGCTTGAACTCGGGACATTGGGGGCGGTTTTTTAGGCACAGCCTTCAATTATCGAGCACTAGCTCAGGGTCGGGCCCATGCATCCAGATAGTCCAGCTCTTGCTGGCTGAAGCCGGCCGCCTCGCGCGCACCGCGGTTGAAGGGCGGACGCAGGCGCGGCGCTTCATAGCGAATCACCAAATCCGGATAGAGCGCCACCGGGTCCAGCCCTTGCTGCTCACACAGATAGCGATACCAGCGATTGCCGATCAGCACATGGCCCACCTCGTCGCGCAGAATTACATCGAGTATCTCCACCGCCCGCGTGTCGCCGGCTCGGGCCAGCTTGGCCTGCAGCGGCGGTGTGGCGTCCAGCCCGCGCGCTTCCAAGGTGCGCGGCACCAGGGCCATGCGGGCCAGCACATCACCCGCCGTGCGTTCGGCCATGGTCCACAGGCCGTCATGGGCGTCGAAGTCGCCGTAAACATGGCCCAGCGTTTGCAAATGCTCGTGCAGCAAATTGAAATGCAATGCCTCTTCGGCGGCGACCTTGAGCCAGTCCAGATAGAACTGCCGCGGCATGCCGGCAAAGCGCCAGACCACGTCCAGCGCCAGATTGATCGCATTGAATTCGATATGTGCGATCGCATGAAGCAGAGCGGCACGGCCCTCCGCCGTGAACGGTGAACGCTTGGGCACTTGCAGCGCCGACATCAGCTGCGGCTTGGCCGGCCGGCCTGGCACGCCCTCGGGCCGCGCGATGGGCAAATCTTCATCCAGGGGCAGGCCGGCCAGCACTTGGGCGTAGAGCGACTGAGCGGCGGCAACTTTTTCGGCCGGATCTTGCAGACAAAGAACTTGTAGAGCGACGGTGCGAGCTTCCATGGGCTCAATTATCGATGGCCCCATCAGAACACCTAAAATCGCTGCTTTTGCGCCATGCACGGCGCTTGGGGATTTGATGGCCATCTACCAGTTGGACGAATATGTACCCGAGGTCGCCGACTCGGCTTGGGTGGCCGAGAGCGCCGAGGTAATAGGCCGCGTCACGCTCTGGCCGGAGGTGTCGGTCTGGTTCAAGGCCGTGCTGCGCGGCGATAGCGAACACCTGACGATTGGCGCTGGCTCCAACATCCAGGACGGCTCGGTGCTGCATGCCGATCATGGTTATCCGCTGGTGCTGGGTCAGGGCGTGACGGTTGGCCATCAATGCATGCTGCATGGCTGCACCATCGGCGACTACTCCTTGATCGGCATTGGTGCGGTGGTCTTGAACGGCGCGCGCATCGGCAAGCATTGCCTGGTCGGCGCCGGTGCTTTGGTGACCGAAGGCAAAGAGTTCCCGGACGGTTCGCTGATTGTCGGCAGCCCCGCCAAGGTCGTGCGCTCATTGACCGAAGAGCAAATTGAAGGCCTCAAGGCCAGTGCCCGGCATTACATCGAAAACGGCCGGCGCTATGCGCAAGGTTTGAAGAAAATTACTCATGAGTGAACTGCATAAATTTTTGTTCGAAGGTCTGCCGGTGCGCGGCATGCTGGTGCGTTTGACAGACAGCTGGCGCGAGGTCTTGCAGCGCCGCGAGGCGGTAGGCGCACATCCGCCCGAGCTGCGTGCGCTGCTGGGTGAGATGGCCGCTGCGGCGGTCTTGATGCAGTCCAATATCAAATTCAATGGCGCTTTGGTGCTGCAGGTGTTTGGTGACGGCCCGGTCAAGCTGGCCGTCGCCGAGGTGCAACCGGATTTGAGCTTTCGCGCGACCGCCAAAGTGGTCGGCGAGGTGCCTGCGGGTGCGCAGTTGGAAGCGATGCTGAATGTGCATGGTCAGGGGCGCTGCGCGATCACGCTCGACCCCAAGGATCGGCTGACCGGCCAGCAACCCTATCAAGGCGTGGTGCACCTGCACAGCGACCAACGCGAGCCACTGCAAAAGCTCTCCGAGGTGTTGGAGCATTACATGCTGCAGTCCGAGCAGTTGGACACCAAGATGATTTTGTTCGCCAACGACGAGATCGCCGCCGGCTTGTTGATCCAGCGTTTGCCTATGCAGGGCGAGGGCAATCTTGAGGGCCAAGGTGCGCGCAATGAGGACGACATCGGCCTCTCCGATGCTTTCAACCGCATCAGCATCTTGGCTTCCACCGTGACCGCCGAGGAGTTGCTGGGTCTGGACGCAGAGACCGTGTTGCGACGCCTGTTCTGGGAAGAGTCGGTGCGCCGCTTTGAGCCTTTGACGCCCAAATTCGCTTGCAATTGTTCGCCCGAGCGGGTCGGCCAGATGCTCAAGGGTCTGGGCCGCGAGGAGCTTGAGTCGGTACTGGCTGAGCGCGGCAATGTCGAGATCGGTTGCGAGTTCTGTGGCCGCCAGTACCACTATGACGCGGTGGATGTGGGCGAGTTGTTTGCCTCGGACTTGGCGCAAGCGGGGGGCAGCGGCACGGTGCAGTAAAGCATTGGGCTTGTCGCCAAGCCCGGACTGTGGTGCCAAGCCCGCAGTTCTAGTGGCTATACCGGCGGTTTTCTTCTTTGGGGATTGACTCACCTGGCCTGAGCTGACACCTTGGCGGGCTTGCAGGGCGCGCATCAGCGCTCAGTTCACCCACCGACCGGCAACGGTCTCGGGAGAAGGCGATGTCAGACTCAAAGGGTGGCGGCATACCGTGGACCAGCCTGGCGGTGCTGGTGGCATTTGTGGGCAGCACGCAGCTGGTGCCGCATGCGTTCGAGCAACTGCGGCCGGCCGAAAAGGAAAGGGCGCAAAGCTCTCTCAGCGCCGAAATGGAAGTTGACGCCAGGCTCTGGGAAGACCCGTTCGCCACCTTGCGGCGCTACGAGTTGGAGCGCGTCGAGCGCTGTGAGCGGGTGGGCAAGACCTCAGACCGGGCAGCCTGCCGCAATTGGGAGGGCGCACGGCGACCCGAGGTATTGCGGGATAGGCTTGACCGGGACGGCGACAAAGACATCAGCGAATCGCTGGTGGTGCTGGCCCTGGT
>CAUPEV010000056.1:0-24725 GCA_963510335.1 uncultured Roseateles sp. | reverse complement strand
GGCGTCACGATGGCCGGCATACGCAAGGCCGATCGGCGCGACCTCAGCGTGATCGAGTTGTGTGAGGGGTCTAGCGTCGCAGGCGTCTTCACCAGCAACCGCTTTTGCGCAGCACCCGTGCAGCTGTGCCGCCAGCATTTGGCTGCCGCTGGCAATGCCATCCGCGCGATCCTGGTCAATACCGGCAATGCCAACGCCGGCACCGGCGCCGACGGCCTCGCGCGCGCGCAGCAGAGCTGCGAAGCGCTGGCTGGGCTGATGGGCGTGCGTGCCGAGCAGATCTTGCCGTTCTCGACCGGCGTGATCATGGAAACCTTGCCGGTTGACCGCATCATTGCCGGCCTGCCGGGCGCGATTGCCGCTTTGCGCGCCGACGCCTGGGGCGAGGCTGCTCTGGGCATCATGACCACCGACACGCTGCCAAAGGCCGCTTCGCGCCAGATTCAAATCCAGGGCCAAACGGTCACCCTCACCGGCATCAGCAAGGGCGCAGGCATGATCCGCCCGAACATGGCCACCATGCTGGGCTATGTGGCGACCGATGCGAACATCGATCCTGCGCTGATGCAAGCGCTGGTGACTGAAGCTGCTGACGCTTCATTCAACCGCATCACGATTGACGGCGACACTTCGACCAACGATTCCTTCGTGCTGATTGCTACCCATCAGGCCAAGCATGCGCGCATAGAGTCGCTGGACTCGGCCGACGCCCAGGTCTTGCGCGCGGCGCTGCTTGACCTTTCGCAGCAGCTGGCGCAAGCCATCGTGCGCGACGGCGAGGGCGCGACCAAGTTCATCACCATCGTCGTCGAGGGCGGCATCAACGAGGCTGAATGCAAACTGGCCGCCTACGCGATTGCGCACTCACCGCTGGTGAAGACCGCCTTTTTCGCCAGCGACCCTAATTTGGGGCGCATCCTGGCGGCCGTTGGCTATGCCGGCATCAACGATCTCGATCAGACCCTGATCGATATGCACTTGGATGAGGTTTTGGTGGTGCAAGCCGGCGGGCGTCACCCGGCCTACCGAGAGGAAGACGGCTCGCGGGTGATGAAGCAGAGCGAGATCACCGTACGCGTCAGCCTGAACCGGGGCGCGGCGTCGGCCACGGTGTGGACTTGCGATCTGAGCCACGACTACGTCAGCATCAACGCCGACTACCGGTCCTGATTTCGAATTAGAAATCCACCGCCCGCGTGCGCATCCCGCGCGCGATCAGGGTGGCGTTGATCAGCTGCGCTTCCTCGCGGCTGGCGAAGGGCCAGATCGCAGGCCGCCAGCCTTCAGCGGTTTGAAACACCTGTGCTTGCAGCCCTGTGCCGCCAGCACCGCCTAGGGACGGCGCCAGCATGAAGCGCATGCGCACCAGCGTGGCCTCGGCGTCAGCCTTGTTGGCGCTGACCGGGCCGACCAAGGCGACCACGGGCTTATTGGCCAAGCTCGCCGCCTTGGCGATCGCCTTGTCATTGGAGGGCGTCGTTGCCTGAGCCGGGGCTGTGGTGGCCGGAGCAGCAGCATCGGCGGCGGCATTGGTCGGCGCATCAGAGCTGAGTTTGGGCTTGTGGGCGTGTGCCAGCGCTGACTTGGCCTTGGGCTTGGGCGGCTCCAGGTCTAGCGCCTCCGTCTTGGAGTCTGCCCCGCCCTTTTTGTCGTTCGGTTTGTCGTCGCTCTTGGAGGCCACTGGCGCGGCATCTGTTTTTTCGTCTTTGGGCGGCGCGCCCAGCGGCGGCGCGTTTCGGCCTGGAATCGGCTTGACGAAGATCGGCCGGATATCTGGCCGCAAGTTGGGCCGTTCTTCGGTCTGTTCTGCCTCTTCTGTACTTGCTGCCGAGGCTGGAGCTGAGGAAGAAGCGGCTGCCATCTTCGCCGAAGCCATTTCGCTTGGACTTGATGCCGACGGCAGGCTGGCGCTGGCGGCCTCTGCAGGCAGTGGGCTAGAGGCAGCGGGGGCCGTAGGCATTGCCACCAAAGCGCTGGCGGCATCGGCCGCTGAATTTGCGGCTGATGCCGCGGCGGAAGCGGCAGGCGCCGATGCGGCCGGCTCGCCGGCACTTGCTGGCGAATCTTTCTTGGCGGCAGGCAGCACCAAGCCTACAGCCGCGCCCAATATGGCCAGGAGCAATAAGGCCACCAAACCCAATCGCCTTGGGCTCAAGCAACGCCGCCCGGCGATGGCCGGTTGGCGGCCTCGACCGAGCAAAATGCGGCTGCGCGAGCGCCCAGCGTCTATAGCAGCGCTCATCAGATAGAGCTCACACGGCCAAGCGCCACCGCCCGCCGCGCCGCTGTCCATCAGCGCCTCGTCAATCGGGATGATGCGCTGTGGCCAAGTCGCATCGCCGGGCTGGCTGGTGTAGCCATGGGCCTGTGCAAAGGCGGCGATATACCGGGTTGATAAATGGCTGACGAAACGTTCGCTGAAAACCGGCCAGGACTTGGCGCCATTGGTGGCGCTCTTGCGCCAAAACGCAAGTCGGCTCAAACGGTCGCGCCAACTCGGCTTGCCTGTGCCGGGCAACGGCTCCTGATCGGCCAGCGCATCGAGATGGGCTGCATTGGGGTGGGCGGCGATCGTCAGGCCTTCATCGTCCCAGGCTGCCGCCAGACTTTCAGGCGATATTTCATCCGTCAGTACCGGCTCGACCTTGCCTTTTGCACTGGCTTGGCGTGCCGCCGCATCGGCCTGCGCGTTGCGCATGAACGGCAAAGCTACAACGCCAATCGTGTGGACGTCGTAAATGGTGATTCGTTTTGCCAGGGGGTGGCGGTTATGCCATGCCACCACCTGCTCGGCCAATCGATCCATGGATGCGGGGCTTTGAAACTAAAAAAAGGGCTGATGAAAAAAGCGGGCCGATCAAATTTGCCCACTCCCGTCATGGTGCCTGAACTCTAGGGCTTGTGGCTGCGCCTTGGCCGCATTTGAACGCAGGAAAAGAAGGGTAAAAGCCAAGTGCGGCATGGAAGCCCCCTTGTTTGTTTGACTGCCTGGCATGCTTGGGCTGGTGAAGCGCTATTCGACCTTGGCGCCAGTGGCAGGGCGATCTCCATGGCCAGCCATTCGCCCTGCGGTTTTGCCAAGGGTGTGGCATGGGGCTTGCATAGCTTGTGTCATCTATGAGCCCAAAATTTGCCGACACCGCTACTTGTCTCAATTCGCCGCGCGCTGCCTTGGACGCTTTTGGCTATGCCTGCCTGACGGTGGCAGAGGCGGATGGCCGCTGTCTTTGGCGGACCGCTTTGGCGCGCAGCTTGATGGCCGAGTATTTCGTCGGCGGCCACTTCGAGCGCGGATATTTGCCGCCGGAATTGCTTTTGTGGATGCACCGCGAGGCGCTGCGCCGGCGAGTAGGCGCCGAGGCCTCTGATCTGACGGTGCTGGCGCAAACGCCAAGCCGCTTCAACCCGACCTTGGCCACTCGTCCGCCCGCGACAAGCGCTCCCAGGAAGCGTCTGAGCTTTCGCCTGCATGCAGCCGATCCTGATGTCCTGGGAGAAGGGCAATGGCTGATCGTGATGAGCGATGAGGGCTGAACATTCAGCCAAACCCAAGCGAGCGCCATATCTATCGCACCAACTTGGGGTGATGGACTGATTAGGCACCCATTTTGTGCGCCCCGTGATGGGCGCTAGTCCATAGCGGTCACGCGCGGGACAGCGGAACCCGCTGCGGGCGTGGAAGATGTCGCGCATGGGAACTCTCTATTTAGTCCGCCACGGACAGGCCTCCTTGGGCGCAGCTGATTACGATCAGCTCAGTCCGCTGGGTGTACGCCAATGCGAGGCCTTGGGTGCCTATTGGCGCCAGCGAGGTTTGCGTTTCGACGCGGTCTTGAGCGGCAGTTTGAGGCGTCACGCGCAGTCATTGGCTGGAATTGCTGAAGGGCTGGCGCAGCCCGACTTGCCAAGCGCGCAAATCAGAGCCGGCTTGAACGAATATGACAGTGAGGCATTGATCCGTTGCGTGTACAGCGGCGAGCTTGATCCACCGAAGAATGCCGAAGCGGCGCGCCAGCATTTCCGCCTGTTGCGCGCAGGCCTGCGGGCCTGGATGGCCGGGCAGTCACAGCCGCAGGGCATGGCCAGTTATGCCGACTTCTCGGCCGGCGTTGCGGCAGCGCTGAGCCATGTCCGCGAGCAGTGCGAGGGCCACGTCTTGCTGGTGTCCAGCGGCGGGCCGATTGCCTGCGCGATAGGCCAGCTATTGCAGGCGTCCAGCGAGGCCGTCATCGATCTGAATCTGCGCATCCGCAATAGCGCATTGACCGAATTCAGCTTCAATCCCAAACGACATGCTTTGCTGACTTTCAATACCTTGCCACATCTGGACTCGCTGGAAGCAGCGGCAATGGTGACTTCGGCTTGAAACGAAGCTAGGGCCGGTCTGCTGCGCCTGACTCGCGCACCAAGCGAAAACCCAGCAGGGTGTAGCGTGAGCTCTCGGCGTTGTAGTTGCGGTAGCTGACGCGCGCGTAGAAGGGCCAGGTGTGCCAGGAGCCGCCGCGCCGCACCCGCACATGCCCGTCGCTTGGCCCTTGGGGGTCCAGGCCGGGCGATTTGGCGTAATAGTCGTCGGCATGCCAATCCGATACCCATTCCCAGACGTTGCCGTGCATATCGTGCAGACCCCAGGCATTGGGCGCGAAGCTGCCCACTGGCGCGGTGAAGGCGTAGCCGTCGGAGCCGGTCAAGGCCATGTCTTTCCAGCGGAGCCAGTGGATGGCGCTGTCGGCATCAAACACATTGGCCACTTTGAGCAAGCTGTCGGGGGCGTCACCCGAGTGGTAGCGGCTGCGGGTTCCGGCGCGGGCCGCGTACTCCCATTCGGCCTCGGTAGGCAGGCGGTAACGGTGCCCTTCACGCTGGCTCAGCCATGCGGCGAATGCCAGCGCATCTGCGTACGTGATGTTGACGACCGGGTGCGTATCGGTCTGTGCGAAACCCGGGTTGAGCCAAGAGTAGCGTGGGTCGCGCCCTTCAAAAGCGTCACCACGGGCGGTTTTGCTGGGGTCGTAATCGACCCGGTAGCCATAGGCACCGGTGCCGTCCTTGATCGACTCGGGCACGAAGCCACTGGCTTCAACAAACTGGCGGAACTGGCCTACCGTCACTTCATGCGCGCCCATATAGAAGTCACGGCTGATACGCACGCGATGTGCCGGCGCTTCGTCGTGCAGCATGTGAAAGCGCTCGGCCGGCAATTGCGGGTAGTCCTTGGCCAAGCTGGTGGCTGACTCTTCGCTTCCCATGATGAATTCGCCCGCCGAGATGCGCACCATTTGCATGCCCAGGCTGTTGCTGGTGAGGGCGGCATCGCGATTGCCTGCCTGTGCGTGCTGGGTCAAGCACAGCAACTGAGTGGCCCAAAGAAACATGGAAATTCTGTTCATGCCCAGATCCTAAACCGACTCTAAGAATGGCCCAGTACCAAGCAAATTTGTCAGCCCAGGTGTACTGCGGTAACAGTCCGTTAGCGGCCCACATTGAGCCTTGATTCCGCGCTGACAATCGCGCCCATTCGAGGGGGTATTGGCATGGAACCGGCAAAGCATAGAAATGTCTCTTGGTCGATTTTGTGGGCTTTGGGCCTGGCCGCTCAGGCCTTGGCTCTGGGCTATATCGGGTCGCCGGATGCGACCACCTTGCCCGCTACAGCGCACGCGATTGCGGTTTGAGTCGGCAATATCGACCGTCTGTCTCATCCCGGCGCCCAGCAGCTTGGCGCCTGCCTATGATGCGAAGCGTTCACTATTCTTGGCTCCAGAAGCCTGGCCAAGCCCGACCATGAATTTTCTGCTGTGGCTGATCCTGCTGATTCTGTGCTGGCCCCTGGCCTTGCTGGCGCTGCTGCTTTGGCCCATCGTTTGGCTCGTCAGCCTGCCCTTCCGACTGATCGGCATCAGCGTGGACGCTTTGTTCGACCTGTTGCGCACGCTTTTGCATTTGCCGGCGCGACTGCTCGGCAGCAATAGACGTTGATCAGATCTTGATCTCCAGTCGCAGGGCCCACTGCGTATAGCTGGCTCCACTCGATTGGGTCGTCACTTGGCTGTCAGGTGTCAGCGTGATGCTGCCATTGCTGTAGTCCAAGGGCGCGAAATTGCTGGCCGACAGTCTGAGCGATGTTTGCTGATTCACCGTCCAGAGGGCGAAAGCGTCCGCCACCAGCTTGCGGCTGCTGCTGGCCTCGGTGATCAGCGTTTGCTGCACGGTGTTGGACGGCGTCCAGTTGACGCTGGCGCCGACGCTCAATGGCAGACTGCGCAGCCGGTAGTCGGCGCCGAGGTTGGCGGTGGCGCTCGGTTGCTGATCAAGTTTGTTGTTAGGGCCCGGGATACCGTTCACCGAAGAGCGGAATAGGCTCAAGTTGCTGCGCACCTGCACCGGCCAGGCCTCGCTGAAGAACTCATCCAAGCGGAACTTGGCTTCCAGCTCCAGGCCATAGGTGGTGGCCTTCCCGATGTTTTGCGGCTGCGACACCCAGCGCGGCACGTCCGCCCAGGCAACGTTCTGCAGCGAGGTGACATTGCGCATCAAATCGCTGATGCGGCGCACGAAGGCGCTGGCGCTGAAGAGGCCGCCCTTGCTGAAGTAGCTCTCAAAGGCGAGGTCGATGCCGGTTGCCAACTCGGGCTTGAGGTTCGGGTTGCCCGAGCGGTCGGCATGGTCAACGGTATTAGGCCCGCAGGGCTGATTGGCCGGGCAGGGGTATTGCGAGTTGATGGCGGGCTGGGCAATCAGGTCCTGCAGAGTGGGTGAGCGATAGCTGCGCGTCAGGCTGGCGCGAAGTTGGTCGCGGCTTTTCTCATCGAACTTCCAAACGCCATGCAGCAGCGGTGTCCAGACGCTGGAGCGGTTGCTGACCGAGTAGGCCGCTGAATCGCTTTTGGTCGCGATCGTCTCGCCGCGCAGGCCGGCATAGAAGGACCATTGCTTGCCTACGCTCCACTCGTCTTGCACATAGGCCGCGACGCGCTGGGTGCTGGCCGACAGTTCGTCACCGAACTCCAGCTGGTTGCGGCAACTTAGGCCATCCTGCACACAGGTCTTGGTTTGATCGCGCTGCGTGCCTTCGCCCTCCAGCCCGCCGACCAGGCTGTGTTCGTTCTCCAACTGATGCGAGTACTTGCCGTTGAGGCTCCAGCTGCGGTCACGGCCGTCGCTATGGTCCAGCTGTTCGCGCACCAATTGATCGGCCTCACCCTTGAACTGCAACTGCTTGCTGTCGCTCTTGCTTTGCGCATGGCCGACTCCCGCTCGCAGATCAAAGCGGCTGACTTCATCGAGCTGCTTTTGCCATTGGGTATTCAAACGCAGCATCTCATTGCGGCTGTCGCTGTGGCTCTGTGCGCGGTCGTAGTAATAGCTGCCGTCCGTGGGCGCAGGCGAATGCGTGAGCTTGGAATTGCTGTCGCTGCTATTGCGTGAGGCCACGGCAAAGGGCTGTAGATTGAAGGCCTCACCCTCGGCCAAGCGCCATTGCAGCCTGGCGCTCAGGTTCACGGCTTGGCGCTGGCCTTTGGTTTGCGCCTGCGTGCGCAAGACGCTTTCTTGTTGAGTGCGCAGGTCGCGGGTCAGGTTGACGCTGTTCGAGTCATCCATGGTGTCAGCCTGCTGCAAATTGACGCTCAGGTTGTAGGCGCCGCCATGTTCGTCGAGCTTGTCGCTGCGTGTCCATCCGGCGTTAGGGCGCAAGAGCCCACGCTCCGAAGCCAGGCCCAGGCGCAGATCATTGAGCCGCTTGGCCAAGGCCTCGCGCAACACCACATTGATGGTGCCGGCCACGGCGCGGGCACCGTATTCGGCCGTGGGCGAGCGCATGACTTCGATGCGCTCGACCTGTTCAGGCGGCAGCTGATCCAGCGAGAAGCCCGGCGACATGCGTTCGCCGTTGACGAGAATTTGGGTGTAGCCGCTACCCATGCCGCGCATGCGCACATCGCCGCCGCGCCCCGGCCGCCCGCCGGTGGTGACGCCGGGCAGGCGCTTGAGCACCTCGCCGACGGTGGCGTCGCCGAAACGTTCGATCTCGTCGCGGCCGATGACAATTTTGGAAGCACTCGAGGCGCGCCGTGCCGCTTCGTCGCTGGCATTGCCGCTGACTTCGACGCGGTCCATCCGTTCGAGCTCAGCGGCCTTGGTTTCTGACTTGGTTGAAGTTTTGCTGGCGCTGGCAGCAGGCGCAGCGGGCTCGAGCGCGGTTTGCGCAATCGCTGCGCTCGAAAAAAGAATCGGAGCGAGACAGGCTAGACGGAAATTTGGCGGATGCATGGAGGAGTAAGAGAAGGATTCGGGGCTACAGCTGGGGCAGAGCCTGCGGCGGCGAAAACTCAAATTACCCTAGGGCGCAAGCATCGCATGCCTGATCGGTATTTTTAGCCCGATCAGCGCTGGTTTTAATTTCTTTACCAAAGCGCGGGCGACAGGCGCTCAGTCGGGGGCGAAGAAATGGACTTCGGCAATCAGCCCCTTGCGGCAACGGTAGATGACCGCCACTTGTTGCGGCACATCGCCGCGGCCATGCACCAACTCATGGTCGATGACCATATTGCCCATTGCCATGCGCTGGGCGATTTTGGCCTGCACCTGCGGCTGCGCAAAAGGCCCCAAGCGATAGCTGTCCCGAAACGCGGCCCGGCCGACCAAGCTGGGCGCCGCGGCCGGCATGCGCCAAACGCGCACATCTTCGCTATAGCAAGCGACAAAGGCGTCAAGGTCTTTGGCGTTATAGGCCAATAACTGGGCTTGGGCTAACTCGGTCGGTGTGCGGTCCATGGGCGGGGCTTTCGGGTGTTTGGTGTCAATGGCAATTCGGGTGCCCAAGCAAGAAGGGGGCGAGGCAGGGCGGGCGGGCGGGAGCAGTTTCGCATGCGCCCGCCACGCTCTGTCAGCGCAAACTAGCCACCGCGTTTGGCGCGTACGGCGGCGTTGCCGATGCGCCCCCAGATCTTGCGAATGGCCAGTTGCTCGCGCTTGTCTTGGTGAGTCATCTGGTCTCGCGCCGCCTCGCGCTGCAGCTTTTGAAAGCTCTTCAAGCGCGCCGGGCTGACAAGCTCTCGCACCGCGCAGCCAGGCTCCGCTTGGTGCGTGCAATTGCGGAATCGGCATTGTGTGGCGAGCTCGCTGACATCATCAAACGCGAGCTTGACGCTCGCCTCATCGGCGTCCAACTGCAAGCTGCGCAGCCCTGGTGTATCGATGATGCAAGCGCCACTTGCGCAGCGCCTGAGGCTGCGCGCGGTCGTGGTGTGACGTCCTCGACTGTCGTCCGCGCGCACACCGCCTACCGCCTGCAAGGGCGCTTGGCAAAGCGTGTTGGTCAAGGTCGATTTGCCGGCACCACTTGAGCCCAGGAGCACCAGGGTCTGGCCCAGACCGAGCCAGGGTGACAACTGCGCCTGGGCGCTGGCGGCGTTGCCGTCCACGGCCAAGATGTCCAGCACTGACCCATGGCTGCGGCCCAGGTGCGCGCGCACCTCGGCCACGCGCGCCGCTACATCCGGGCATAGATCGGCTTTGCTCAGGACGATCAGTGCCGGCACGCCGGCGGAATGCGTTAGCACCAGATAGCGGTCAAGACGAGCGAGCTTGAAGTCATGGTCCAGACCCATCACCAGTACTGCGAGGTCGACATTGCTGACCAAGGCTTGGCGCCGGCCTTCGGGGTCGCGTCGGGTCAGGGTATTGAGTGCCGATGCGCGGGCGTGAATCCAGGTCTCGCCAAATGCATTGCACCTGGCCAGCACCCAGTCACCGACGCACAGGTTCTCTCCTGCAGCGTGCAGCGTTTGAGTCAGGGCAGCTAGCGCGCGGGCTTGTACCGGCGGGGTGTCCGCGCATTGCAGGCCGTAGGAGTCGCGGTGGACTTCGGTCAGACGCCAAAGCTTGGCGCCGTCGCGCCAGTCCAAGGTTTCAAGCGCGGGCCGCAGTAGCGTGAAGTTGAGTCCGAGTGAGCGAAGAGATTCGAAAGATTGAGCTGCTGAATTGAGCATGAGGGTGTCGCGAAGAACGTATCCAGCCCGACTCGCCTCCAAAAAAATGGGCGAGACTGGGCATGCCGCTGACCGAGGCGCGATAAAGGCCAATGGTGCAACGGGGCGGGGATGCGAAACGTCGGACGCCAGCGAAACAGTGAGTTCCTGCGCGGCTTCGTGCGAAGACTATTGGAGCTTTGAGCTTGATGCTTGGATTAGCGCTTGGCCCGCCATCAAGGCGCCGCCGCTTTGCTCAATCAAAAAGCAAACAATCCATCCATCCATCAATCACGCAGTGGCAAGAGCCTGCTGCTGGAGCAAGGCGGCCGACGACGAGAAGGCAATATCAATTGTGGTCATGCTGTGCTCCTTGGTGAGTTGGGTTGAGGGACTTGCGGGGAAGGAGTGTGCCTGCGCGGCTGCTCTGCGGTCAAGTGAGTCGCGCCAGATCGTTAGCACCGAGCAACAGGATCGCATTGTGGCGTCACAAACATCGCCACAAAGATCGCCTCAAAAGCAATGGGCCACGACCTTGAGGTTTGTGGCCCTTCTGACTTCCGGACACCATCAATGATGGCGACGGTTTTCTTGGCACTGGTGACGGGTTCCAGAACTCTGCCCAATCTGCAGCCGGTTTCTTGCCTTGAATGAACGCTATTGTGCAGATCATTTGTGACAGCGCTTTGACGAAAAGCAAAGAAAAAGCGACCTATTAAAAAATTGGCTTGGACAGACGCCCGCGCTGAGTCTTTCTGCCAAGAGCGGCCCGCCACGGGTATGGTCCGGTGGCGGGCGATATTGCTGGCCATGACTCCAGACAAGCCGAGCGTCACCCGCCCGACCTGTCATCAGTGCCTCGGCAAGGTTCACTCAAGACTTGGCTGGCGTCGCTTCGGTCTTCTTGATCTCAGCGGCCTTGCTGGCGCTCTTGGTGGCTTGGGCCTCATCCTTCTTGACAGTTGCTGGAGCTGCTGGCGTTGCTGTCGTCGCTGCAGCGGGAGTTGCCAGGCCTGCGCTTGCAGCGGCAAGCGGGGCCGCAGGCTTCGTTGTGGCGGGTGTTTTGGCGCCCGTCGCCTGCGCGGCGGTGGTGCCGGTCTGAGCCATTGAAGCGCTAACTGTGAAAGCCAGCAGAGCGGGGATCATGGCGTTCTTCAGTGCAGTTCTCATCAGGATATCTCCAAGGGTTGCGAAAGGTATGGGTTCAACGACCGCCTCCAAGTGAGGGTTGACCCTTGGGTGCTGGTGTTGCAAAGCGTTACAAACACGCTGATCTTTGTCGCTTGGCTGGCGATCGCTGCTCAGGTCATGAGAGAGTCGATTCACAATCAGACCCAGCATTTGGAGACATCGACATGAGTCATTCGTTCAATTGGAACAAGAGCTATGCCAGCGTGCGCAGTCCTTTGTTCGCGCGCAATATCGTCTCGACCTCGCATCCCTTGGCAGCGCAAGCCGGTCTGCGCATGCTGGCGCAAGGCGGCAATGCCGTAGACGCAGCTATCGCCACGGCGGCTTGCATGACGCTGGTCGAGCCGTGCAGCAACGGCCTGGGTTCGGATGCCTTTTGCATCTTGTGGGACGGCACGCAGTTGCACGGCCTGAACGCATCCGGCACCGCGCCCGCGGCCTGGACGCCCGAGCATTTCTTCAAGACCTATGGGTCGGATGCCAAGACACCCCCTAAGCGCGGCTGGGGCGGTGTAACGGTGCCCGGTGCGGTGGCCGGTTGGGTGGCCTTGAGCGAGCGATTCGGCAAGCTGCCCTTTGCTGATTTGATGGCACCGGCGATTGAGATTGCCGCGCGCGGCTATGCGGTGCCGGTGATCGTGCAGAGCACATGGGCGATGGCGGCCGCGCTTTCAGAATTGACCGCGCAGCCAGGTTTCGCTCAGGCCTTCATGCCGCGTGGCCGTGCGCCCGAGGTCGGCGAGTTGTTCAAGTTCCCGGACGCTGCGCGCACGCTGCGCCTGATCGCCCAGACCAAGGGCGAAGCTTTCTATCGCGGCGAGGTGGCCGAGGCGGTGCAGAAGTTCGCCCGTGAGACCGGCGGCGCCATGACGGCCGCTGACTTCGCCGACTACCGGCCCGAGTGGGTCAAGCCGATTTCACAAAGCTATGGTGGCCATGACTTGCACGAGATTCCGCCGAATGGACAAGGCATTGCGGCCTTGATCGCGCTGGGCATTCTCAAGCATCTCGATTTGCCCTCGCAGGCAGCCGAGGGCATCGATGGCGTCCGGGCGCAGCATATGCAGATCGAGGCGATGAAGCTGGCATTCGCCGACGTATATCGTTATGTCAGCGATCCACGCTCTATGGAAGTGACGGCCGCCGAGATGCTGGACCCAGGCTATCTGGCACAGCGCGCCAAGCTCGTGGACATGAATCGCGCACAGGATTTCAAATGCGGCAACCCGGTCAAGGGCGGCACCATCTACCTCACGACGGCGGACGAGAGCGGCATGATGGTCAGCTTCATCCAGAGCAACTACATGGGCTTTGGCTCGGGGCTGGTGGTGCCTGGTTATGGCGTATCGCTGCAAAACCGCGGCCACTGCTTCACGCTCGAAGCCGGTCATCCAAATGTCGTTGCGCCGGGCAAGCGACCCTTCCACACCATCATTCCTGCGTTCTTGACCGCCCCCACGTCGCCTGCGGCTCCTGCCCCCCGAGGTGGCGCTGCGCCGCCTTGGGGCGGCCCGGCGGCGGCGCCGACCACGCCAGAACCAAGTATGGCTCCGGTGATGAGTTTCGGCGTGATGGGCGGCAATATGCAGCCACAAGGCCATATGCAGACCTTGGTGCGCATGCTGGACTTCGGCCAGAACCCGCAAGCTGCCTGCGACGCACCGCGCTGGCGCTTCAATGAGGGGCTGTCGCTCAATGTCGAGCCGCATATGCCAGCGGCCACCATTGACGGCCTGCGTGCGCTGGGGCACCAGATTGGCGATATCCACGACAGCTATCAAGATTTCGGCGCCGGGCAGTTCATCTGGCGCCTGGGAGACCCGGGCACTGAGGGTTATGTGGCGGCCAGCGATCCGCGCCGTGACGGTGCCGCTGTGGGCTACTAGGCGCGTGGGGCTGGTCGAACAGCTCTCGCTGAGCTGGCAAACCGATCTGATCTTTGCTCGTTTTGACGGCCAAGTGCTGGAGCGGGATGACTGTGTGGTCGTGCGTACGCCCGGCAATCCGCGCTTTTATTGGGGCAATTGCCTGATCTTGCCGCAGCCGCCTGGCGACGCGGCCTTGGCCCATTGGCTGCGTCGATTTGATGAAGAAGTGGGGCGTTTCACGGCCGAGTCCGGCCATGTGGCGATCGGTTATGACGCCAACGGGCCGCATCAGCCGCTCTTGGCTTGGGCGGCCGCAGGCTTCGAGATCCATGTCACCGAGTGCTTGGTCTTGAACTCGGCACAGCAGCCTATCGAGCGCAAGCTGCTGCCCGCCGAGTTCGACTTTCGCCCCTTGGATTTGACGCAGGCCGGGGACTTTGCTGCCGTCCTGAAACTGCAATGTGACAGCGTTGGCGCGGCAGAGGGCTTTGAGCCTATCAACTACCGAATCTTTCGTGAGCAACAGATGTTGCGCTACCGGGCGATGCAAGTCGCCGGCCTGGGGCATTGGTTTGGTATCTGGTGCGGCCCGCAATTGCTGGCCGATTGTGGCTTGTTTCGGCAGCGTGATTTAGGCCGCTTTCAGTATGTTGGCACCCACCCGGCGTGGCGCCGTCGCGGCTTGTGCACGGCCTTGATAGCCGGCGTGTTGAGCTATGGTTTTGAGCGTATGGCTTTGGCCCAATTGGTGATGTGCGCCGACCCACATGAGGTGGCCATAGCGATTTATCGCTCCTGCGGATTTACCTCGGTGTCGCGGTGTTTTGCGGCGCAGCGCCGGCCAGCCAGAGATGTGCGAGCTTCGGTTTGAATAGGCCGACCATGGCTTTTTTCACTTGTAATGGCCGCTCGCGGGCTGCTACGATGTCTACCGATTTGAGCCAAATCAAATCCTGAAACAAACTCGAATCGACAGGCCATGACCAAACTCCTTGACCGCACCCGACGCAGCACGCCCCGTGCCGCTGGCGTGTGCGCTCGCGTGAGTGCTGCTGCTGATGCAGCGCTGGCGATTCCGCATTGACGGGGCTAGCCCAGCTTGGCGCGCAAGACTTTCGCGCCGCCCCATGACATCTCGATAAACCGAGACATCACCAAGTCAGCAATGCCCGGCCCTCGCTTTACCCTAGCGTCGAAGCCCGATATTTGGAGAATTTCCTATGCAACAAACCATGTTCAATTCTTGGTTTGAACGAATACGGCGCGCCTTGACGCTGCCCGCCACCGATCTCTTGCGCGACGCCGTTTACCGGCGCCTGTGGTCGTCCATCCTGATCAGCTCGCTCGGCGGCCAGGTCACCATGCTGGCGCTGCCCTTGACGGCCGCCGTGTTGCTCAATGCCAGCCCGACCCAGATGGGTCTGTTGACGACGATGGAGATCCTGCCTTTTGTGCTGTTCTCCTTGCCCTCGGGCGTGTGGCTGGACCGCGTGCGCAAGCTGCCGGTCTATGTCTGGGGCGAGACGCTGCTGGCGGTCGCCGTGGCGACCGTACCGCTGGCCGCCGTGATGGGCTGGCTGACGATGACCTGGCTGTATGTGGTCGGCTTTGTGCTGGGCACGGTCTATACCACGGCCGGCAGCGCCGCGCAGATTGTCTTGACGCAGGTGGTCAGCCGTGACCGCCTGGTTGAAGCGCATGCCAAGAACGCCTTGGCCTCATCGGGCGCCGAGGTGGCGGGGCCAGGTCTTGCCGGTATGTTGATCAAGCTGATGGGCGCGCCAATGGCGCTGGCCGTGGATGCCGTGCTGGTCTTGATCTCGGCGCTGATTCTGCGTGGCATCAAGGTCGATGAAGTGCTGCATAAAGGCGATGGCGCGGCCTTCTGGCGCGACCTGAAGGCGGGCGTGCGCTTTGTGCGCGAACGCGCGCTCTTGATCGGCCTGGCCTGTGCGGTGGGCGGCTGGCAGCTGTTCAATAACGCCGCCCAGGTGGTGCAGATTCTGTTTGCCACCCGCACGCTGGGCCTGAGCGCGCAGCAGGTGGGCTTGAGCTATGTGGCGCTGGGCGCCGGCACGGTCTTGACCAGCATCTTGGGCCACCGCATCAGCCGCCGGCTCGGCCCCGGCCCTTGCCTGGTGCTGGGCATTGCCGTGACGGGCTTGGGCTGGTTGCTGCTGGCGCTGGTGCCATCGAACCGCTTCGGCATCGCCGCCTTCGCCTTCATGTTGTTCAGCTTCGGCGTCGGTGCGGTGCTGATCTTCATCAACTTCCTGTCGCTGCGCCAGGCCGTCACGCCGGCGCCGATGTTGGGCCGCATGACCAGCACCATGCGCTGGCTGATCCTGATCCCGGCCGGGCCGGGTGCCTTGGCCGGCGGTTGGCTGGGTGAGCACATGGGGTTGCGCTCGGCGCTCTTGTTTGCCGGCGTCGGCACCTTGGCGCTGAGCTTGATCGCCTGGCGCCACCCAGTGCTGCGCGGCGTGCGCGAGCTGCCCACCCCAGATGAAGACGAGCCGGCACTCGGTGCCGAGGCCACGCCTGGCTTGTCCACCGACTTGGTACCCAGCAAGTGAGATGCCATGAGCGCAAAACCTGACCCCATCCTGATCGAGGTGCCCGAGGCCATAGAGACCGAGCGATTGTTGCTGGCTGCGCCGCGACCCGGCATAGGGCCGGCACTTGCCGTGGCGATTGCCGAGTCGCTCGGTCAACTCAGCCCCTGGATGCCCTGGGCGCAGCAAGCGCCCAGCTTTGAGGACAGCGAAGCGGTGGCACGCCGCCTCTGCGCTGACTTCATGGCGCGGCGCGATTTGACCTATCAGATATATGACCGCGCCGCCGACGGGCGCCGTTTGCTGGGCGGCTGTGGCTTGCACAGGCTGGATTGGGAGGTACGGCGCTTTGAGATTGGCTACTGGATTCGCGCCAGCGCTCAAGGTCAGGGTTATGTGTCGGAGGCGGTGATGGCCTTGACGCGCATGGCGTTCGATCAGTTGCGGGCGCGCCGGGTGGAGATCCGTATGGACGATGTCAATCTGCGCAGCCGGGCGGTGGCCGAGCGATGCGGTTTTGAGTTGGAAGGCATTTTGCGGCGCGACAGCCTGACGCCGGCGGGCGAGCCCAGGAACACTTGCGTGTATGCAAGGCTTGGGCTGTGATGGCCATCTTGTAGCCATGCGGCCGCTCCGGAAACGACGGCGAACGTGATATCCGCCGCGCTATCCGCCGGCATGCTTCGGCGCTGAGCCCGCAGCCTCCCTATCATCGCGGTACCAGCATGTGCTGGCCGCCGAACGGAGCCCCAGCCATGAGCCAGCAGCTTAGCCAGACCACTCAATCGTCCCAAGCCCTGGTAGCAACAAGCCGGGAGGCTGCACCCCAAGCAGCGGCCAAGGTGCGCGTCGAAGTGCTGTCGTTTCATCTCGGCAAAGAGGAATACGGCATCCCGCTGAATTGTGTGCAGGAAATCCGCTCCTTCCAAGCCCCGACGCGCCTGGCCGGGGCCAGTGCTGAGGTCTTGGGTGTGCTGGACCTGCGCGGCGAAGTCTTGCCGGTGATTGATTTGCGCAAGTGCTTTCATATGCCTTCTGCCGAGGTCACTGCGGCCACCGTCACCATCGTCATCAACCTCAATCACCGCAGCGTCGGCATCGTGGTCGACAACGTCAATGAAGTCGTCGACCTGGCGCCCGAGCAGCAGCGCAGCATGCCGGCGATGAATGGCATGGCCAATGATGGCCACATCTTGGGCATTGGCGCTATCGGCGCACGTATGCTGTTGCTGCTGGACATCAACCGCCTGCTGGATGGCCGCGATCTGGGCGCCTCGAGTGCCGGTGTCGAGATGGCGCAGGATCTGGAAGACTGCTTGGCCTGAGCTGCTGTATTGCACGGGTCTGGCTGAGCTGAATCCCGTTTCGTCGCCGCCAGGCCGAACTGGTCGCATCGCGCTTTTCTGCGCAGCCCGGCTTGCCGACAATGCGCAATGGCGAGCTGGTTTTCGGCTCGCACCAAGTTACCCTTGGCCTGCTGTGCATGAGACAAGCCTTCTTTTCAGTTTTCAATCTGCGCGTGATCGGCGCGACCTTGGCCATCAGCCTGCTCTTGGCCTCGGCGCGGGCCCTGTCTTGGTATCAGGACGGCGAGGCGCAGTCGCAGCAATGGCTGCTGACGCTCGTCAGCTATTCGGGTTTTGCTTTGCTGCCCGGCTGCTTCATCTTGCTGAGCGCTGCTTGCGCCGAGGCCGGCCTGGTGTGGCTGCGGGCGCGGCAGGGCTGTGACCTTCGGCGCGACTGGTTGATTCGGGTCGGCTGGGTGGTGTTTGGCTTGGCGCTGGCGATGCTGCTGCGCCTCGCCTGGCAGAAGTGGAAGTTTCCACAATCCGAGTTTCATTGGGGCTTCTTCGTGACGCGGCTGGCGCTTTACAGCTTGTTCGGCAGCCTGGCTTATGCGGTGCTGGTTTTGAGCCTGGGCTCCCAGGAGCAGCGTGCTCGTTTGAGCCTGGCCAGGCGCCAGACCGAGGCTTTGCGAACCCAGCAGATGGAGGCCGAGATGGCCGCGCTGAATGCCCAGATCGAGCCGCATTTTTTATTCAACACCCTGGCGACGACGCGGCGTCTTTACGCGACCACGCCCGACCGCGGCCGCGATATGTTGGGCAGTTTGATTGCCTATTTGCACGCGGCGCTACCGGGCATGCGGGCTCAGGAGAGCAACTTGGGACAGGAGTTGGAGCTGCTGCGCAACTATTTGCACATCTTGCAAATGCGCATGGGCGAGCGCCTGCGCTTTGAGATTTCGGCCGATCAGAGTTTGCTGGCGCTGCGCTTGCCGCCTTTGATTCTGGCGACCTTGGTGGAGAACGCCATCAAGCACGGCCTTGGTCCGCTGCCCGAAGGTGGCCGTATTCAGATCGAGGCCAGGCGCGCTGCCGGCGGGGATGCGGTGATTCTGGAAGTGCGCGATGACGGCGCAGGTTTCAGCGCCGGCGGCGGCTCCGGCGTGGGCCTGGCCAACACGCGGGCGAGGTTGCATGGCTACTTCGGACCAGGGGCGAGCCTGGAGCTAGAGGGTTTGCAGCCGCGCGGCGTGCTGGCCCGCATTCGCCTGCCTTTGCCCGCCGAGGGCAGGCCATGAAGCGGCCCCATCATTGGGCGATGCCAGGCAGTGCCGCGCAGGCGCTGAGCCATCTCTGGCATAGCTGGCGCTCGGTGCGCGGCCGTGAGTTGGCTTGCGCGGTTTTGGTAGCGCTCTACTTGGGGACCGAAAATCTGGGTCCGATGCTGGACTTTGCGCCGACACCGAATCGATGGACCGCGCTGGCGCTGTCCATCGGGCAATTGTTGCTGCAGGCGCTGGTGTTCTTGTTGTGCTGGTTGCCGGCCGACCGCAGTGAGGCCGAGCACCCCCGGCGCAGCCAGCGCCTGATGCTGGCGTCGCTGCTGGGTGCGGCGGCCTCGGCGCTGATACTGCGCTTCCTGCTGCCGCTTGTGCTGCCTTTGCTGCTTGATGTCAATGCGGGGCAGTCGGCATGCAGCGTCTGCTCGCTCAGTGATCGCTGGTTGAGCAAGTCGTGGCTGAATCTGCTGGGCGAGGCCGTGAATGTCTTGGTGGCAGGCGGCTTGCTGGTGGCGGTGTTCGAGATGCTGTCGCGGCGGCGCCGCGCCGATGCGGCCTTGCAGCGTTTGCTGGATGAGCAGAGCCGCTATGCGCGCGACGCGATGGCTGCCCGCTTGTTGGCCAAGCAGGCTCAAGTCGACCCGCAGGGCCTGTTCAAGGCGCTGTTGGGCGTTGAGCAGGCTTATGCAGCTGGGGACGCGCAGGCGCCGGCGCAAATGGATGCTTTGATCGCGCAGTTGCGCGCGGCCATGGGTGGCCGCTTGTGAGTGAACGAGTTGAGCGCGGGATGGACTGCCACGCCGGTTTTGATGGAGTTTGTGGATGAGCAAGAAAAGCGTGAGCGCCGTGGTGGCGGAAGACGAAGAGACCTTGCGTCAGGAGCTGATCGATGCGCTGGGCCAGCTGTGGCCCGAGCTGTGCATTGTGGGCGAGGCGGCGGACGGCATCGCCGCCTTGCGCATGGTTGCCCAGCATCAGCCGGATATCGTCTTCCTGGACATTCAAATGCCGGGCGCCACCGGCCTGGATGTGGCCCGCCAGCTGAGCCAGCAAGGCGCGCAGCAAGGGCAGGGTGGCCGTAGCCATATTGTCTTTGTGACGGCCTATGACCAATATGCGATCGACGCCTTCGAGGCGGGCGCGGTCGACTACCTGCTCAAGCCGCTGTCGCTGCCGCGTTTGTTCACGACCATCAGCCGCTTGAAAGCACGGCGGCAAGAAGCGCCCGTGAATCTGAGTGCGGTGCTGCAGCGGCTAACGCAATCGTCGAGCGGCGAGGGCAGTGCATCGCCGCCGCGTGCGCCGCTGCGCTGGATCAATGCCTCGGTCGGGCAGACGCTGAAGCTGCTGACCGTTGACGAGGTCTTGTACTTTCAGGCCGACACCAAATACACCCGGGTGGTGACGCGCGACGCCGAAGCGCTGATTCGCAAGCCGCTCAAAGAGTTGGCGGACGAACTCGATGCGCATCAGTTTTGGCAAATTCACCGCAGCACCTTGGTCAATGTGGCCGCTATTGCGGGCGCCACGCGCGACTTTCGCGGGCGCTTGCAGCTCAAGCTGAAGGACCGCAGCGAGCAGCTGCTGGTGGCCGAGAGCTATACGCATCTGTTCAAGCAGATGTGAGCCTTTGCGCCTGCAGGCACGATACTGCCGCGTCTGCCCGGATATTTATGAAACTGATTCTTTTCAACAAACCTTTTCAAGTCATGAGCCAGTTCTCGCCGCAAGACGGCCGCGAGACCTTGGCTGACTATTTGCAGATCCCTGATATCTATCCAGCCGGCCGGCTCGACGCCGACAGCGAGGGCTTGATGCTGTTGACCGATGATGGCCGCCTGCAGCACCAGATCAGCCATCCCAAGCACAAAGAGGCCAAGACCTATACGGTGCAGGTCGAGGGTGTGCCCGATGAGCAGGCCTTGCTGCGCTTGAGTCAACCCTTGGACCTGCGCGACTTTGTGACCCAGCCCTGCCGGGTCGAACAAATTGATGAGCCGGCCTGGCTTTGGCCGCGAGACCCGCCGGTGCGCAAGCGCCTGAGCATTCCGACCAGCTGGCTCGCCATCACCCTCAAGGAAGGCAAGAACCGCCAGGTGCGGCGCATGACGGCGGCGGTGGGCTTCCCGACCTTGCGTCTGATCCGCAGCGCGATCGGCCCTTGTTCGCTCAGCAGTCACCCCTTGCAGCCAGGGGAATGGGTGCAATTGCCTTTGTGAGCGGACCCAGGCTGTCAGCTGTTGTCGCTGCTGCAGACGTGGGCCTTGTGGCAATACTGCTGTTTTGAAAGCCAGCAGCAAGCCGGCCGGCCTAGTATGGGCGGCAAGCATCCCGCAACTCATCATCAACAGCAGGCATCCCATGTCCCATCAAGACTTGTACCGCAAGAAACTGGCCACTTCTGAGGACGCCCTGGGGCTGTTGCGCGATGGTGACTTCATCATCATCCCGACCGGTGTGGGCGAGCCGCCGACGCTGCTGACGGCCCTTTCCGACGCCCGCCGGCGTTTCCACGACATCAAGCTGGGGCAGATTCTGGCGGTGCGCAAGTACGGCTACTTCGACCCGGAGACCGCCTGCCATGTGCGTCATGTGGCGTTTTTCTACGGCGCCGCCTCGCGCGCCGGTGGTCAGGCCGGCTGGGTGGATTTCATCCCCAGCTACTTCTCTGAGATGCCTGCCCTGATCGAGCGCAAGCAGATCCCGGCCGATGTGGTCTTCAGCATGGCTTCTCCGATGGATCAGCATGGCTATTTCTCGCTCAGCCTGGGTGCGGACTACACCATGGCCGCTCTCAAGCAAGCGCGGGTCATCGTGTTGGAAGTCAACCCAAATGTGCCGTTTGCGAACGGCAACTGCCTGATTCACATCTCGCAGGTGACGGCGCTGATCGAGAGCAGCGAGCCGGTCACCGAGGTCGGGCTGCCGAAAATCGGCCCGGTGCAGGAAGCCATCGGCAAGTATGTGGCCGACATGATCGAGGATGGCTCGACGCTGCAAATCGGCTACGGCGGCATCCCCGATGCGGTGGTGATGCAGCTCAGCGCCAAGCATGATCTGGGCGTGCATACCGAGATGATCGGTGACGGCATCCTCAGCCTGGTCGAATGCGGCGCCGTCACCAACCGGCGCAAGAACTATCTGCCGGGCAAGATGGTGGCGACTTTTGCACTCGGCTCGCAAAAGCTTTACCGCTTCATGGACCGCAATCCGGGCCTGGAAATGCACCCGGTCGATTTCACCAATGACCCCTATCTGGCCGGCCAGAACGACAAGCTGTGCGCCATCAATGCGACGCTGCAGATCGACCTGCTGGGTCAATGTGGCTCCGAGTCTTTGGGGTCATCGCCTTACTCAGGCACCGGCGGGCAAAGTGATTTTGTGCGCGCCGCCAATCGCTCCAAAGGCGGCAAGGCCTTCATCGTGCTGCCGGCGACGGCCAAGGGCGACAGCATCAGCCGCATCGTGCCGACCTTGACACCGGGCACACATATGAGCACCAGCAAGAACGATATCAACTATGTGGTCAGCGAGTTCGGTGTGGCCCAGTTGCGTGGCAAGTCGGCCAAGCAGCGGGCGCAGGAGCTGATCGCCATTGCTCACCCGGACTTCCGTGCCGAGTTGCGCGAGGCGGCCAAGGCGATCAATCTGCTCTAGCGCTAGCCCTCAATTCAGGCGGTAGTTCAACTCGTAGAAATGCGCACCGCCTTCGATGCGGAGCTGTAGGTCGCCGCTGATGCCGGCCAGCTCGCCCAGGCCCGAGCCGGGTACGATGGCGATACGCAGGTCCTGCTTGCCGCCGCTCATCAGCCCCAGGTGAGCGAGTGCAAAGCTGCCTTGGCGGCCATGCACTTGGCCGACAAAGGACTCCAGCGCGGTATAAGCGGCTTCACCGATCTGCGGCTGGCCGGCGAATTGCATTTCGCCAATGGCGTTGCCGTTCATGTCGCCGCTGTACTGCTTGACCAAGCCGCGTTTGAAGAGCTGAGCACCATCGGGCGGGCTGCTCAAAGCCTCTGGCGGGGCGATTTTGACTTCAAAACTTCCGCGGGCGGTGGCGGGCATGGCCGTCGGGCTGTCGGATTTGGCTGTCGCACTCATTGATTGACTCCACAATGTGATGAGGCCGCCCATGCTTGCCAGCAAGCTGCGGCGTCGGATACTGTTTTTACTCTTCTTCGGCATGAACGCATCATCGACGCTTGTTGGCTCGCCGGCTTGTACAAACCCGACAAACGAGCTCTGCGCCGCTCAAAATTTACGCTTGAGTGAGCGTGCGCTGATGGCGTCGGCTGCCGATGTGGCATCAGGAATGACAGCGGGAATGTCTGCGCTGCCGTTTCAATTGCATCGCTATCCGGTCAGCCCGGCGCTGTCTCCTTGGCTGGACTTTCACTGGTTGATCGAATGGGATCTGCCGGCTGGGCAAGAGCATAGTCAGCGTGTGCTGCCCTTCCCGAATACACATCTGGTGTTCGAGGCCGGCGCTAGTGCGTTGCATGGTGTGGCGCGCGGCGTCTTTGTGAGGCGCCTGCAGGGGCGAGGCCGAGTGCATGGCCTGCGCTTCAAATGCGGCGGTCTGCGCCCCTGGTTGAGCGACTCGGTGCAGACCTTGAGCGGGCGCCAAGTGATGCTTGGCGAAACATTTGCCTGGGCTGAACCCGAGTATGTCTTAAGTATGGAACAAGCGGTACTCGGCGCCGGTTCGCAACACCTGGCCATCGCGGCCGCCGAATCATTTTTGCTGGCGCATCTGCCCGCCGTCGACCCCTGGGTGGCTAGGCTCGACGCGGCCGTGCAGCAAGTGATGCAAGACAGCAGCCTCACAAGGGTCGCTGACTTGCAAGCCTTGCTGGGCTTGGGTGCTGGCAGCGAGCGGACCTTGCAGCGCCGCTTCGCCGACAGTGTCGGTGTCTCGCCCAAATGGGTGATTCAGCGCGCCCGCTTGCAAGACGCGTTGCAGGCCTTGGCGCAGCAGCAAGCCCCGAGCTTGGCAGAGTTGGCACTCCGTCTGGGTTTTTGTGATCAAGCGCATTTCAGTCGCTGTTTTCGGCAAACCACCGGGCAAACGCCGGCCCAGTACCGCGAAACGGCTGGTCGCAGCATGGAAAATGGCCGGCATCCGAATGCAATAGCTAGCGCCTAACGATGAAAATACTGATACTCGGCGGTACTCAATTTCTGGGTCGGCATGTGGCGGCGCTGGCGCTGGCAGCCGGACATGAGGTGACCCTGTTCAACCGAGGTAATCACGGCCTTGACCTGTTTCCTGCAGCCGAACAGATAAAGGGCGATCGTTTGCAGGATCTCTCGGCGCTGCGCGGGCGGCGTTGGGATGCGGTGTTCGACGCCAGTTGCTATTTGCCCAGTGCGGCCCGGCGCAGTGCCGAGTTGCTGGCGGATGCGGTTGAGCACTATTGTTTGATCACGTCGATTTCCGTCTTCCCGCAAATCAACGCTGATACCGTCGAGTCATCCAGTTTGGCCGAACTGACGGCTGAGCAGTTGGCGGCGGCGGAAGCTCAGGCCGCCGGCACCGGCTCGCAGTCGGGCGGCGGCTATGGCGCGGCCTATGGAGGTTTGAAGGCGCTGTGCGAGCGAGAAATCCTCAGCGTGATGGGCCCGCGCGCGTTGATCGTGCGGCCGGGTTTCATCATTGGCCCCTATGACTACAGCCCACGGCTGCGTTATTGGTTGGAACGCATGCGCGAGGGTGGTCGGTTGCTGGCACCCGGTCGGCCAGAGCGAGCAGTTCGATTGATTGACGCCCGCGATATCGCCGTGTTTTGTTTGGATCTGGCGCAAGCCCGTGTCGGAGGACTGTTCAACACCAGCGGTCCGGACGGGCAAACCATGCGCGATTTGTTGCAGGCTTGCAATGCGGCGACCGGGGGCAGGTCTGAACTGGTCTGGCGCGAGGAGGCCGAGCTCGTGGCCGCCGGAGTTCAAGCTTTTCAGGATCTGCCCTATTGGTTGCCGGATGCTGACAACGCGATGATGGACGCTCGCAGTGTCGCGGCGGTGGCTGCGGGTCTGAGCTTTCGGACGCTGGCGGAATCGACGCGCGACACGGCAGCTTGGCTGCAGGGCCAGCCGCCTTTGTTGGCCAATGGCCTGAGCCGTGCACGTGAACTGGCGCTACTTGGCTGAATTGAATCCGCAGCGCTGCTTCGTTGCGGGCCATATATGGGCTAGCATGACGCCGAATTGCCCAACTGCCCAATGGTTGCGGAGCTGAAATGACTCATGCACACCGAAGTGGAGGACTCGATTTGCTCGATCTGCGGCGCCTTCTTTGTATCGGCCTGATCCTCTTTCTGTGCCTTCAGGGTGCAGCGCAGGCGGCGCCTGCGGACAGCGGCGCGGTGCCACTTGATGAAGTCCAGCGAGCCTGGGTTGATGCCCACAAGGACCAAATTCTGAGCGTCGGGTTTGATCCCGAAGCGGGCTTCGATAGTTTTGATTTTCAGGGGCGCCGTATCGGCTTGTTGCCGGCGCTGCTGGACGATATGCGGGTGCAGTTGGGCTTGCGCATATTGCCCGCTGAGGTCAAGAACTGGGACGATGCCTATAG
>CAUPEV010000055.1:0-24953 GCA_963510335.1 uncultured Roseateles sp. | reverse complement strand
GACGCCGATGATGTCGCCGATCTTGCGTGAGCTGATATTGATGTCCTCCATGGTGCTGACCACCTGCGCCACCACCCGACCACCGCGCGCCGCCACGTCGGCCGCCGTCGCTGCCAGCCGATTGGCCTCCAGCGCCGAGCTCGCCGACTGCCTGACGGTGCTGGTCAGCTCATCCATCGACGAGGCCGCTTGTTGCAGGCTGGAGGCGGTCTGCTCGGTGCGTTCGCTCAGATCCATATTGCCGCTGGCGATCTCGGCGCTGGCGGTGCGGATAGACGCCGAAGCCGCCAGCACGGCCTGCATGGAGCCGCCGAGTTGTGCCGTCATGCGACCCAAGGCTCGCACCAGATCACCGACTTCATCTGTGCGCTCGCTGCTGGCGTCAACCGCCAGATTGCCAGCCGCCACCTCGCCGGCAATTTCGGTGGCACGCTGCAGCTCATGGGTCAGCTTGCGCTGCATCAGCCAGGACAGATAGACCGCCGTCGAGGCCATCAGCAAGCTCAGCGCAGCCAGCAGCCATTTGCTGCGCAGCGCCTGTTGATTGGAGGAAGCTACCGACTCGGCCGAAGCCGATTCGACCCGCGTGATCATCGCCCGCATGGTCTGCGTCAAGGCCTTGAACGAGGCGTCGGCACTCTGTAGCGCAGCAATGCCAGTGTTAGGGTCAACCGAGGACAAGTCGATCGCTTCATCCGCCTGCTTCAGATACTTGGCGATCAAGGGCGCGAATTGAGCTGCGCTCTGGCGCAGCTCTACATCATCCGCATGGGTATCGCCTATGCCCGCCGCCACCCTTTGCAGGCCCGCCAATTGCTGTGCCAGCTCGCCCCGGAGCTCCTTGATCTTGGGCTCCTCCAGCGACCCGATCAAAGCCACGGTTCGATACAGGCCGGTATGAATCTGCGCCAGTTGCTCCTGCGCGTTGCTGAGGGTGCGGTAGTCCTCCAGCTGCGTGTTCATGGTGGCCAGATTGTTGTCGGCCACCCGATTCAAGAGCAACACATTGATCTGGCCGGCGCTGAAGACCACGAGCGCAGTCAACAAGGGCGCCGCAAGCAGTTTCCAAGCTAGTTTCATTTCCACTCCCTGTTAGCGAGTAACGCGGGCTCTGTGGCCCATGGAACGAACTGATTACTTGTAGATGCCGCCGCAGATCGCCATGTCTTCGAGCTTCTCGCAATACATGCGTTTGGGCTCGATCTTCTTGTTCTCGGGGTTGGTGAACTTGTAGTCTTGCCAGAAACTGCCCTTGCTGGCGGCCATCTCAACCCGCTCTTTGACGAAGGCCTTGCCGTCCACGTCTTTCAGATCGATCAGGTTTTTGCCGACCATCTTGATATTGGCGCCATGCGCGCGCACGGTGCCGTCCAGGCCATAGGCCACCAGATAGAGGTCTTGCTGGGTGAATTGCCCGCCCTTGGTGGAGATCTCGGCAAAGCCCTTCTCGTGACCATTGGCCTTGATGAAGGCCACGCCCTTCTTGACCATCGCCACCGCTTGTTCCTCGGTGGCGCCACCTTCGGCGGCCAGACTCAACATCGGTGCCGTGGCGGCCAGGCCAGCGATCAGGCCGGCCTTCAGAATGAATAGGGAGACAGGCATTTGCATCTCAAACTCCTTGGGGTGGGCCGAGCCGGCCGGCTGACTTGGGCAGTAGAAACCCTTTGCTCGGGTTCTACTTGAGCCCTATCGGCGCGCGGCCGCCCAGCTTGAGGAATTTGTCACAGCAAAGCTGTTTTCTTCAGGCGAATCGCTGCTCCAGGTAGGTCAACAAGGTGCGGATGGTCTGTGCCTCACCACCAATGGGCCGGCCGGGGCGTGCTACATCGTTCCAGGCGAACAGGTCGATGTGCAGCCAATCCTGGTTCTCAAGCACAAAGTACTCGAGGAAGAGCGCCGCGTTAATGGCGCCGCCGAGCGCATTGCGGCCGGTGTTGACGATGTCGCCGATGCTGCTTTCGATGCCGGCTTTGTAAGGGGCCCATAGCGGCATATGCCACAGCGGATCTTCTATTTTCATGCCGAGATCGACCAAGTCGCGGGCGCTGTCGAAATGCTTGCTGAACAAGGCCGGCAACTGCGCGCCCAGCGCGACACGGGCGGCGCCGGTCAGCGTGGCCAGATCGATGATCAGTTCGGGCTTACCTTCCGAGGCATAGGCCAGCGCGTCGCTGAGCACCACACGGCCTTCGGCATCGGTATTGCCGATCTCGATGTGCAGGCCTTTGCGGGTCTTGATCACATCGCCGGGGCGATAGGCATTGCCGGCAATCGAATTCTCAACCGCCGGAATCAACACCTGCAGACGCACCGGCAGCTTGAAGGCCATCACCAGCGCGGCCAAGCCCAAGGCATTGGCGGCGCCGCCCATGTCTTTTTTCATCTGGCGCATGCCCTCGGCGCCCTTGATGTCGAGGCCGCCGGTGTCAAAACAGACGCCTTTACCGACGATGCACAGCAGCGGTGCATCCGCTTTGCCCCAGTTCAGCTCGATCAGGCGTGGCGCACGGGTCGAAGCCCGGCCGACTGCGTGGATGGCCGGGAAGTTCTGCTTCAGCAAGTCATCACCGACGATTTGCTTGAACTTGGCACCATGCTGTTTGGCAACCATTTGCGCGGCCTGGGCCAATTCCTCCGGCCCCATATGTTCGGCGGGGGTGTTGACCAGATCACGGGTGGCGGCCATCGCCGTCGCAAATGCCAAGCCGCGCTGCGCGTCGGCGCTGGGCGCCAGCAGCAGCTCGGCAGGTGCGCGGCGGCGCGGCTTGTAGAGGTCGAACTGATATGCGCCCAGCTCCCAGGATAGCGCGGCGCTTTCAGCCTGCAGCGTCAAACCCTGCTCCGACAAGCAATAGCGCCCCTCGGGCAATGCCTGCGGCAGCGCGGCCAAGGCAAAAGGGTCGGCGATATGGGCAATACCGGCGAAAACCTGGCCAAGCTTGCCGTCAGGGCCGGGCACCAGCGCATGGCTGTCTGGCGCGCCAACAAAGCCCAGTGCGGACAACCAATGCCGAGTTGCGTCAGGCAGCGTGGCGGCCAGCGCCTTGAAACTGCTGCGGTCGACCACGGTGATGGCGATGGCGCCTGTTGAGGCGGATGTCTTGAGGTGGACGGTCATGGTGCGGGTGGCTCCGTTGCGACGCTGAAAGAAGCGCAATTGTCCACTGCCGCGCCGGGCGGCCCTAACAACTGCTTTGCAAGCGCACCAGCAAAGCTTGCGCGGCCGGGCTGGAGGTGGCGGGCGGCATCTCGCCGGCCGAAGCCAAAAGCCGTTGGGCGGTAGCCAAATGTGGCGTGACCGGGCCGATAAAGCGCAATTGCTCGCCAACGCCGATCAGCAGCGTCGGAAAGGTCTCGACCTCCAGGTCGCCCACCAATTCTTCGTCATCCTCGATATCAACCCAGATGAAGCGAAAGTCAGGGTGCTGCAGGCGCAAAGCAGCAATCACCTCGTGATACGCATCGCAGGTGCGGCACCAAGCGGCGCAAAGACAGGCCACCAAGGTGGTCTGCGCACAGCGGTCATGGGCGTCGGTGGCAATCATCATGGTGCTAAGCATAGCGATGCTGGCTCGCCCTGCCGGTAGACATAGGGACTGCGTTGCAAACTGGCGACGCCAGCCCATGCCATCAAATGGTGCGAAAAAAGATTCAACAAATTGGTGCAGCGCTGTCAACCGCACTCATTTGGCCCGCGTTGTCCCTGCAAACGGAGCGGGATTGTTGGAATCTCCCCGTAGCAACAAGGGCAAAAAGCCATGAAGTCGCAACAACATTCTTCCGAACCACAGCCACGTCGCCTGCCTTGCCCCGAGCTGCAAGCCGGCCAAGCCGACTACAAGGGCCGCAAGCACGAGGCTTTCGAGGCCGGTAACTTCGGCAGCGACCGACGCAGCTTGGCGCGTGCGATCCGCTTCGACCGCAAGCGCTAAAAGCATGATCTGCACCACCGCGGTGCAGCAAGGCGCTACTTGCTCAAGGGCGCCATCAATAGCTCCAGATCCTGCGCAGTGAACTTGGCCTCTTGAGGCCCGTCACTGCCCAGCACCCCTTCCGCCAGCGCCAGTTTGCGCGCTTGCAGCTCCAGCATCCGCTCTTCGATGCTGCCAGCCACCACCAATTTGTAGACGAACACCGGCTTGTCTTGGCCGATACGGTGGGCGCGTGCGCTCGCCTGCGCTTCAACCGCAGGGTTCCACCAAGGGTCGACATGGATGACGGTATCGGCCGCGGTCAGGTTCAGGCCGACGCCGCCGGCCTTCAGGCTGATCAGCATCAGCGGCAACTCTTGCTGCTGAAAGCGCTGCACGATCTCGCCGCGCGCCGCCACTGGCGTTGCGCCGGTCAAGCTCAGGTAAGGCAGCGCCAGGCTATCAAGCTCAGCGGCGATCAGCGCCAGCATTTCGGCAAACTGTGAAAACACCAGCACGCGGCGGCCCTCGGCCAGCAGCTCCGGCAGCATCTCGCTCAAAAGTTCCAGCTTGGCCCGCTCCATCTCGGCCGACATCGCCATCCCTTTGACCAAATAGGGATCACAGCACACTTGGCGCAGCTTCAACAGCGCATCCAAGACCGAAATCTGCGCGCCGGCAAAACCGCGCCGAGCCAGCACCCGCCGCACTTGCTTGTCGGCCGCCACTCGCACGCTCTCATAAAGATCACGCTGCTGACCATACAGCTGCACGCGCCGCGTCACGGTCGTCAGCGGCGGCAGCTCGGTCGCCACATCTTCCTTGCGCCGACGCAGGATGAAGGGCCGCACCCGCTGGGCCAACAGCCTTGCGCGCAGTGTCTCGCCATTGGTTTCGATCGGCTTGCGCCAAAGCCGGGCGAAGCTGCGGGCGTCGCCCAAAAAGCCCGGCATCAGGAAGTCGAACTGCGCCCACAACTCGCCCAGATGATTCTCCAGCGGCGTGCCGGTCAGGCACAGGCGGTGGCGAGCATTGAGCTTGCGCACCGCCGTCGCAGCCCGGCTGCTGGCGTTCTTGACCGTCTGCGCCTCATCCAGAATCAGCAAATGCCAGGGCTGCGCCGTCAATGCGGCGGCGTCGCGCCATAGCAGGGGGTAGGTGCTCAAGACCAAGTCGTAATCGGCCAAATGAGGAAAGTGCTGTGCTCGCTCAGAACCCTGCAGGGACAGAACGCGCAGCTGCGGCGCGACGCGAGCGGCCTCGGCCTGCCAATTGAACAGCAGCGAGGTCGGCAGCACGGCCAGCGCCGGGCGGTCCAGGCGGCCCGCTTGCTTTTCAAGCAGCAAATGGGCCAAGGCCTGCGCAGTTTTGCCCAGCCCCATATCGTCGGCCAAGATGCCGGCCAAGCCCTGCTCGCGCAGGTATTGCAACCAGGCCAGACCGCTCAATTGATAGGGCCGCAGCGTCAGGCCCAGGCCAGCGGGTGGCGCCACTAGGCGAGGCTCGCCGGCCGCCAGCAGTTTTTGCGCCATCAAGCGCAGGTCTGCGTCACCGTGAATCTGCCAGCCCGAGCGCTCATCCAGGCCCATTAAGCGAGTCGCCTCCCAGTCACTCAGAGGCAAGGGGCCTTCGCGGCGTCGCGGGTCGGTCAGCAGATCGACCATCGCCGCGACGATGGGCTTCAAAATGGACGCCGGCGCCTCAATGCGGCGCCCGCCCGGCGCGTGCAGCAAAATAATGGCGTCCTCATCGATGGCGGCGATCGCCTCGGCATCCAGCCAGCGGGCGTCACGCTTGAGCAAATCGGCAATCATCGGCGCCAGATCAAGCAGCTCGCCTTCAATTTCGACCCCCAGCGTCAACAGCCAGGAGCCTTCGCGGGCAGGCAGGCCCAGGCGCTTGATGTCGACTCGCCAAGCATGCGGCGCGAGCGGCCGGTGTGCAAAGCCCGGCTGCACAACAATGGCCCAGCCCTTGGCCTCCAACTCGGGCACGCGACTCAGCCAGAATTCCGCGAAGAAATCCTCCTGCGTCAACGTCCATAAAGGCCCCAGACCAGCGGCGTTGTCCGCATGCCGCCACTGCAGCAAGTCAGCCTCCAACGGTATCAGCCCCGAGCTCCAAAGTTGGTCCCGCGCCTCAGACTCGGCCGGCAAATCGCGCGCAATCAGGCGCTTGCCAAGGGTTTGCGTCAAGGGCGGGCGGCTGTTCAAGAGCGAGCGCGGCGCTGGCGTCTCCCATAGCAGCTTGGACTCGCCGGCATAAGTCCAGTCCACTTGCGCGACGGTCACCGTGTCGCCACGCGGCCCCAGCTTGCCGCCCGGCGCCAGCCCCAACAGCCCGTCGCCACGGCTCAGCGTGCGCAGCGTCAAACGGGGCCGAAAGCGCGCCGGCTCGCCCTTGGGCGGTGCAAGCGGAGCGGCCGGCGCGGCCTGAGCCACTTGATGGGCCGGTGCTGCGGCATCGCTGAGCAAGAGATCCATCAGCTTGGCCGCATCGGCCTCAGGCAATCGAGGCAGGGTCTTGAGCTCATCCCGCCCGGCCTTGCGACGCAGCGCTTCCACCCAGGCCTGCAGCGCTGCGGCGCGCTGCGGCGCGTCGGCTTCAATTTGCAACTTCAGCATCACGGCCGCCGCATGCTCGCAAAAGCTGCGCACGCGGCAGCTGCATTGGGCGCTATAGAAAGGGCGGCCATCACGGCCCTCCAAGCCTTGCAGCGCCAGCTCGTAGACCTGATCGCCGCCACCCGCCACGCGGGCACTGGCCCCGACGCCGTCTTGCTGCACCTCCAGAATTTGCGCTTGCAGCACCCGCCCTCGCTGCAGACGATGGCGCTCAAACAGGCGCGCGAGTTCGGGCTCGGTCGGCGGCCAAATTCGCAGGCATGTGCGCGGGCTTGAAAAATCAAATTGAGGCTCGGTGGGCATGGCCGGCATTGTCGGGGCTGCTATTGCTGGCAGACTGCGAAGCATGCGACTTGTCTTGATCCGTAGAATTTTGATTGGCCTGTGCCTGGGCCTCTTGCTGACACTGGGCCTTGGCCTGGCTTTGAGCCTGCAACGCTTGCCCCTGTTGGCCGTGGCGGCCGAATTGCAGCCGACCGACATCAAGCAAGCCAAGGACTTTTTGCGCCGCAATGACCCGCGCCAACTCGAGACGGGTGCGCCGAGGCTGTTGAACTTGCGCGAGAAAGAGCTGAACCTGATGCTGGGTCAGGCCGCCAAACTCTACGCGCGCGCCGCGGTGCGGGTGCAGTTGCGCCCTGGTAGCGCCATGTTGCTGGCCAGCTACCCGCTGCCCAAACTCGGCGCCTGGATCAATGTCGATGCCGAGTTGCAAGACAGCAGCGGCTTGCCCGAGTTCACTCGCTTGCACATCGGACGCCTGCCGGTGCCGGCGTGGCTGGCCAATCTGGCCTTGCGAGCGGCGCTGCAGCGGCTGCCGGCCGCACTTGAGATGCACTGGGCCGAAGACATGGTCGAGCGGGTCGGCTTCGGCGCCGAACTGCTGCAGGTCAAGTACCGCTGGCACAAGGACAGCATGGCGCGGGTGATGTCTTCGCTGTGGCCGGCCGGCGAGCAACAACGGGCCTATGCCTACCAAGAGCATCTGGCCGCCTGGGTGCAGACCTTGCCACCCGGCCAGCCGGTGTCGCTGGCGACACTGCTGCCACCGATGTTCACCCTCGCGCAGCAGCGCAGCGCCGGCCTGAGCACCCAAGCCGCCGCCGAGAACCGCGCCGCCATTCTGACCCTGGCCCTGTACGCGACCGGCGAGAGCTGGGCGCGGGTCATGCCGGCGGCCCACGCGTGGCCGCGGCCCATGCCATTGCAAGTGACGCTGAATGGGCGCGACGACTTCGCGCTGCACTTCCTGGTCTCGGCAGCATTGGCCGTCGAAGGCGGCGGGCCCCTGGCCGACGCGATTGGCGTCTACAAGGAGTTGTCAGACTCGCGCGGCGGCAGCGGTTTCAGCTTCAACGATATCGCCGCCGACCGTGCAGGCACACGCTTCGGGCTTTTGTCCGAACAGGCGCCGGAAAAGTTGCAACTGCTGGTGGCGCGGGGCTTGGCCGAGGGCGCCTTCATGCCAGATGTGGCCGATCTGCCGGAATTTCTGAGCGAGAGGGAGTTTCTGAAACGCTATGGCGGCGTCGATGGGCCGGCCTATCGGCAGATGATGCAAGATATCGAAGCCAGGCTGAACGCGCTGGTCTTGCCCCATTGATGAAAACCCGGCCCCTCATATAGATGGGGTCAAGCCCCCCTAAGTCCGGGATCACGCTAACCCCTTAGATCCGAAGTGGGCTCGAAAATGCTCAATACGATTTTCGACCCTGGAGCGGCGGTGATGAAAGACACAAGAAGTTTGACCTCGCTGTGCTCGGGCCTGCTGCTCTACGGCGTTTGCTGGACCTTGGCCTGGATGCTGGCCAGCATCCATTTGCCGGGAGACTTGTTTCCCTACGCGATATGGAACCGTGGCAGCCTCGGCTCCGTGCTGAGCGAAGCCGGCGCCATTGCTTTGCTGCTGTTCCTCATTGCCCTGGCCTGGAGCTATTTCACCGTGCGCTCGCCCAAGCTGGGCAAACGGCCCACCACGGCCTGGTGCCTGGCCGGCCTGACTTTGGCCTGGTTCGCATGGCTGTTGATTGGCGTGTTCAAATTGTCGGAAAGCGAGACCACCAGCGAACAGTCGCTCAGCGTCATCTTGTTCTCGGCCGCCCAGCCGCCGCTATGGGGCTTGCTCAACACCCTCGCCTTGTTGATGGGCGCCGTGGTCGCCGGTGTCTTGGCCGGCAAACACTATCGCAAGCTGGGCGGCGGCAAGGGCCGTACCATGCGCGCCAAAAATATGCGCCGTCGTGAAAGAACCAAACAGCATGCTCCCCATGGCAGGGCCGCTAGCAGGACCACAAACAGTACCGATGATGCCGTCTGGCTCCCGACGCGCCCAATGTCTGAACTGCCTGAGGCCGCTGGGCGGCTGCATATGCCAATGGGTCAGACCGGTCGATAACCGGGTCGAATTGCTGCTGCTCCAACATCCGCTGGAACAGCATCACGCCAAGGGCACGGCAAGACTGCTGGCCCTGTCACTGCGGCGCTGCCGCATCTGGGTGGGCGAGGTTTTTGATCCGCAGCAATTGGCGCAGGCCTTGGCCGCACCTGAGCCCGGCCAGACCACTTGCCTGCTCTATCCTGAGAATCCCGGCGAACCGCCGGGCCAGCACAGCGGCCCGGCAGACACTGCAGACACGGCAGGCACTTGTGGCCGTTTGGTGCTGCTCGATGCAAGCTGGCGCAAGAGTCGCAAGATGCTGCTGCTGAATCCTTTGCTGCAGCAATTGCCAAGACTGGCTTTGCAAGATCTTCCGGCCTCACGCTATACGATACGCAAGGCACATCTCGAGCACCAACTCTCGACCTTGGAGGCCGGCGTGCTGGCTTTGCAGCAATTGGAGGGCCCGGCGCCGGCTCATCAGGACTTGCTCGCAGGATTCGACGGCTTTGTCGAGCAGCAAGCACTGCGCTTTCAGCTTTGAGCCGTGGTGCTACGGCCTGCTTTGCTTTGGCTTAGGGCTGGCTCAAAGCCCGCGCAATGCGATTGCGCGCCACCGTCGTCTTGGGTACCTTGAAGGGGAACCAGGTCCGCACGTCTTCTTCCAGGCCGATGCCGTGCATATAGTTGTAGATCGCCTTCTTCAGGCCGACGCCCAGGCGGTCATGGTCAACACCGGTCGGGTCGATGAAGCCGACATCATTCTTGGCGAATGAGACCGGCGGCAAGGGCCGCAGCGTCACGCCGTATTCGGCTGGATCGCGTCCCACCGGCGAATGCACGGTGCAAGCAAAGCGGTGGAAGAAGCCGCTCTGTATGCAACCCTGCTCGAACAGCTGGCGCACATATTCCAAGGCATCCACGGTGTCTTGTACGGTCTGGGTCGGGAAGCCATACATCAAGTAGGCGTGCACCAGAATGCCGGCATCGGTGAAGCCGCGCGTGACGCGCGCCACCTGCTCCACCGAAACGCCCTTCTTCATCAGCGTCAACAGCCGGTCCGACGCCACTTCCAGGCCACCGGATATCGCGATGCAGCCGCTGTCTGCCAACTGCTGGCATAGCGCTGGGCTGAAGGTCTTCTCGAAGCGGATATTGCCCCACCAGGAAATACTGGTGTTGCGCGCCTGCAGCTCGGCCGCCAAGGCCTTCAGGGCCTTGGGCGGCGCCGCCTCATCAACGAAATGGAAACCCGTCTGGCCGGTCTCGGCGACGATGGCCTCGATACGGTCCACCAGCGTAGCCGCCGAAGCGCCTTCGTAGCGCGAGATGTAGTCCAGCGAAACATCACAGAAGCTGCACTTCTTCCAATAGCAGCCATGCGCGACAGTCAGCTTGTTCCAGCGCCCGTCCGACCACAGTCGGTTCATCGGGTTCAGCATGTCCAGCAGGGACAGATAGCGATCCAATGGCAGGCCATCCCAGGTCGGCGTGCCGACCTCGGCGAAAGCGATATCGGGCTCGACGAAGTTGATGTACCTGACGAATGCTGGCCCCCAAGGCCGCTGCGTCGCAGCGTCCGCCCCCCCGAGGGGGAGCAAGTCGTCTTGGGGCGGCCCGGCGACGACTTGCCCCTCTTCCCGCACAAATGTTCTCACCAAGCGCTGCTTAGCCCGCTTGCCGTCCAGATGCTCCAGCAGCGCCAGCAGTGGTCGCTCGCCGGCGTCCAGCGTCACATAGTCAAAATAGTCGAAGACGCGCGGCTCGGTCAGTTCGCGCAACTCGGTGTTGACGAAACCGCCGCCGAGCGCAATCACGATCTCTGGATGTTTCGCCCGAATGAATTGGGCGATCCGAAAGGCCGCATAGACAGCGCCAGGAAAGGGGATGGAGATCAACACCAAGCGCGGCTGATGGCGGGCGATGGCAGCCAGCGCCAGCTGCTGCAGCGTCGTATCGACCAAGTTCAGCGGTGCCGCCAAAGCTTGGGCCAGCGGCTCAAAAGTGGGCTGACTGGTCGCCAGCGACTCGGCATAGCGGACGAACTCAAAGCGCGGGTCAACCGCGTCGCGCAGCACATCAGCCAAATCGTTCAAATACAGCGTCGCCAGATGGCGCGCTTTGTCCTGCAAACCCAGGGCACCAAAAGCCCAGGCCAGCGGGTCGCCGCCATCTTCATCGATATAGACATCGAGCGAGGCAAAGCGCGGCCCCTCGGGCAAAAACTGGCGGCCGCAAATGCGGTGGGCCAGCGTCGGGTCGCGCCCTTGCAAAAAGGCAATGGTGGCGCTGATGGTCGACAAATAGGCGTCGAATGCAGCGTCGAAACCCTGCACCAAGGGCGTGCGCTTGAGGGATGGCAAGGCGTGAATGGCTTCGCGCAAGGACAGCAGGCCGGCGCGCGAGAACAGCTTCAGCATCAGCGCCAGGGCCAGATCTTCTTGCACCGCATCGATCGCGCGCGAGCGCAGAAAACCGGTCAGATAGGCGGTCGACGGATAGGGCGTGTTGAGCTGCGTCATCGGGGGAATGACAGACAGCACACGCATGGCGGGAAGTGCGGCTGAGGACTGGGGGGACATAGAGGCGCCTGGAAGGACCCTCATTTTGCCAGCCCGCCCAAGTGCGTGACGGGGACCGCGCTAAAGGCCGCCGCTCAGAGCGTGCATTGGGTGGCCGAATTGCTCGGGCAGGGGCCGCGCCAACGCAGCTCGGTGGCATTGGCGGGCGGCAGAGGTGAACGCAGCGTTTGCGCCTCGGCCCGGCTGATCTTGAAGGTCGCCAAGGTGGTCCAGTTACCGCTGGCGTCGGTGCGGTATTCCAAGCTATAGCTGGCATTGCTGCGCAATGCGCGCGTGCTGATCAGATACTGCATGTTCTCGATCGTGAAGCTGGGCTTGTCTGGAAACGGCCGCGCCAAGGGCTCGCCGACGAACAGACCCTGGCCGGGCCATTGCACCGACTTCCAATAGGCCTCCATGACGGTCTCGCCGCGATAGTAATGTTCTATCAAGACAGAGGCTTGCGGAAACTTCTGGGTGAAGTTGCAAGGTTCCTCTACCGTGCCATAGCTGGCCGTGGCTCCCGCATTCAACCAGTCGGTGGCGGGCATTTGACTCACTCCCGGCAACAGGCCACCGTAAGAAGTCAGGTGGTCGGCGACGGCACCAGGCCTGAAACCGATGCTGTCGAGCTTGGGCACTTTGGCCAAACCGGTGAAGTAGAACAAGACATCGGCCTTGCCCTCGATCGCGTCGGCCGCGGCGCCGGTGGAGTTGTCGCTGTAATTGAGTTGCAGGCGGCCCGCCCATGAAGCAGGCAGACTGCTGAAGTCGCTAAAGCGAACGCTGCGCGCCGCATCACTGGTGCGCAGCAAATAGCCCGTGCCCACGGGTTGACTGGCATCGGCGCGCACACCGCGGTCGATCAAGGCCTTGGCGGCGTCCAAGCTAGGGGCGCCCAGCATCATCGAAGGGCGAATTTTGTGATCCACCCAGGCCTGTCTGGATTCCGAGTCGAAATAGCTCGATTCCGCGGTGCTGGAGCAGCCGCCGCAATACTTGCTGTCAAAGCCCAAGGCCATGGCGCTGGTGATGCTCATCGCGCAAGGCCCGACGACCCGCGACGGCGCGCTCCAAGTCAACAAGGTGGCCTGCACGCTGGCCGGCAGCTTGGCATCAACTTCGGCCTTCAGTGCGGCAAAGTCGCTGACCGAAATCGTTGCAGCGACGTTGTTCAACTTGACTCGGACCATATTGACAGCCGGAACTCCACGCGCGCTTTGGTAGTAGCTGGCGATCGCCTCGGATTGCGCGTCGCCCTCCAGCACGATCACCCCCAACTCTGCCGCAGTCAAGCCGGTGCGCGGCAAATTGAATCCCAGGGTGCTGTTGGCACTGCCTATGGGCACCGGGGCAGGTGACGCATCGACACTTGCAGCGCCGCCCCCGCCACCGCCACAGGCCGTCAAGCAAAACAAGAGCAGCAAAACACCCAGATAGCCCCAAAAACGTGTTGGCAGACCGGGCTGATTCTGGTGGCTGAATGCATACATAGAACGAATTGTTCCGCGCGACACTTTGTGACAAGCCTAAATATAGCCACGCCGAAACCGTCTGTTTGACTCTTTACAAACCGAAACCGGCTACATCAGCGGCTCACCAAAAAGCATATTTGCGAAAACACCACAAATCAAGGATGAACTGCAGACACACTTCGAACTGAAGTAGTGCATCAACTTTTTCATATTGATCTATATTCAGCGCGAGAATATATAGAAGTAAGCACACGCTCACAATTCGAATTCGGTGCACATTGGCGGTAAAAACCCCAAGTGCGGGCATGTCCTTTGCGCCCTACATTCCCCTCACTCGACGCGTCCGTCATGCGGACGCTAGGGCGGCCTGAGGAGACAATCTCAAGCAAAGCAGTACACACAAAAAAGTGACCAAGTCACAATCAACAGGCACCTGAAACCGTTTTTCAGGTGCCTGTTTTTCTTTTTGGCGTCGCTATGGCGTCTTCACCTCTCCTACATTGCCAAGCGTTTGCATGTTTGAAATTTTGACAGTCGCGTTGGCTTCGCTTTTGGCCGGGTTCATTGATGCAGTAGTGGGTGGCGGTGGATTGATCTTGGTGCCGGCTTTGTTCGGCGTGTTCCCGCAAGCAGCTCCGGCTACGCTTTTCGGCACCAACAAGGGCGCGTCAATTTGGGGGACGGCCTGGGCCACGGTGCAATATGCGCGGCGCGTATCGCTGAACTGGCCAGCGCTGCTGCCGGCTGCTGGCATCGCGCTGCTAGGCAGTTTCGCCGGCGCCTGGACCGTCACGCTGGTTGATCCAGGTTTTTTGCGCCGCGCCTTGCCTTTGATCTTGGCGCTGGTCTTGATCTACACCTTGTCGCGCAAGGATCTAGGCCGGCAGCATGCCCCGCGCTACAGCGGCCGTGCGGAAACCCTGGTGGCCGGCGGCATCGGCTTGGTCGTAGGTTTTTATGATGGCTTTTTTGGACCCGGCACGGGAAGCTTTTTCGTCTTTCTCTTTGTGCGCCTCTTGGGTTACGACTTCTTGCATGCATCGGCCACGGCCAAGCTGATGAATATGGCCACCAATGCATCGGCCATCGCGCTGTTTGCAGCCAAGGGGCATATCTGGTGGCATATTGCAGCGGTGATGGCGGTGACCAATGTCGCCGGTAGCCTGGTCGGAACCCGCATGGCCTTGGCACGCGGGGCTGGCTTTGTTCGCGGCATGTTTATCGTCGTGGTCAGCGGGTTGATCCTGAAGACCGGCTGGGATGCGTTCTTGCGCTAACCCCGTGCTGCAGCGGGGTTTTGAGAAGACATGCTTTATGACGCCATCAAACAGCGCTGCTAAGCACTAAGATCGCAAGAGTTTCAGGAGGTTTTTAGTCATGCCCGTCGATCCAACATTGCGTTCACTTGACATCGAAATTCCGACTCAGCCCGAAGTCTTGGTCAAGCTGTCATTGTTGATGGCGGCCGAAGACATCGATCTGCTGGCGATGTCTTCCTTGGTTGAAACCGATATGGCCCTGGCTGCCGCGGTGCTCAAGGCGGTCAACTCATCGCTGTATGGTTTGCGCGGCCGGGTGCAGACGGTGCACCAAGCCCTGACCTATCTGGGCATGCGCGAGGTCGCATCAATCACTTTTGAGATGGGCTTGCGCGCGGCTTTCCCGCCAGCGGCCGAGTTGGAGCCGGTCTGGAAGCGCGCCGCAGAGCGTGGCCTTTTGATGGGGCGAATGGGCCAGATGCTGGGCATTGACCCATGGGCCGCGCATTCGGCTGGTTTGTTCGAGGAGTGCGGCAAAGCGGTGCTGTATCGCCATGCACCGGCTCACTATCCCGCAATGCTGCGCGCGGCCGCCAGTGATCTCGAATTGGTGCAGTTGGAGCACACGGCATTTGGCGTTAGCCACGATGCCTTGGGCGCAGCGCTGTGCGAGAGTTGGGGCTTGGCGCCGGCGGCTGTCGCCAGCGTACGTCACCACGTCGAGGTGCAAGCCAATCTGGTCATGCCCGAAAGCCTGCAGCGTCGCGGCGTTAGCGCAATTTCGACGATCGCCTGGGCGCTGCTGCTGCACCCCGAGCACCTCGATGAGATCGCCAGCGATATTGCGCCGCAGGCCTCGCTTGATGAAGCTTTGGTGCTGCGTGCAGCCCGCCGCGTCAGCGATCAGATGCAGCAAGCGCTGGAGCGGGATCGCTCAAGCTGACTCGCTATGGCGGGGCTAGGAGGCTGTCGGGCTTGGGGCGGCGAAAGCGAGAATCGGCCCCAGCCAGGACAGTTGGCGCCGGATTTGCAGCCCTATAGCCCAGCTATGGGGCAAAAGGACGGTGCCGAATGGACGGCTGCGGTCGGTTCGCAGCCGCCGGACCCCTAGTCCGACAGCCTCCTAGGGATGCCCGCTAGACGCCGCCAAGCTGAGCCGGTCGCGGCCGGCGTGCTTGGCAATGTATAGCGCTTCGTCGGCCGCCTGCATCAACGCCTGCGGGCTCAAATAAGGATGCGCCGGGCTGAAGGCCGCCAAACCGATGCTGACAGTCAGCACATTGCCATTGACACCGCCTTCATGAGGGAGTTGCAGCTCTCGCAGGTCTTCACGCAGTTGCTCCAACAGTCCTTGCGTGACATCCAGGCCAAAGCCGGGCAGCAAGGCAACAAACTCCTCGCCACCCAGCCGGGCTACGAGGTCGGTATCGCGCTTGAATCGCACCGACAGCAACTGCGCAAAACGCGCCAGCACCGCGTCGCCGGCCGCCACGCCATAGCGTTCGTTGAAGTTCTTGAAGTGATCCAGATCCAACACAGCCAAGGCCAGATGACCTCGCTGGCGCTGGGCGCGCTTGAATTCGCGACGTAGACCTTCATCGAATTCGCGTCGGTTTGCGAGGCCGGTCAACTCGTCGGTCCGGCTGAGGCGCCCCAACTCCAAATTCTTTTGCGCCAAGGATTGCTCGGCACAGTCAAGCGCAGCTTGCTGTCTGCGCACCTCAAGCCTAAGCTGCTCGGCGCGGGTTTGCTCTTCTTGCAGTTGCAGCCAAAGGCTTTGCTGAGCCCGCGTGATCGAGTGCGAGATGCGGGCCAATTCGTTCGGTCCTTGTAACTGCCCATGCTGCAGAGGTTCTTGCGGCGGCATGGTGGAGTCAAAGGCGTCTGCATGGCTGGCCAGACGCCGCAGCGGCTGCAAATGCCGCAGCAGCATCCGATCCAGCACAAAAATCAGCACCAAGCTCAGCAACAAGACCAAGCTCAAGTCACGCCACAGAATCGCCGGCAATTGATCACGCCAAAAGTTGTTTTGCAAGGCCTCGGATTGGGCCAGCACCCGCACCAAAGCGTCGCCTGCGGCGGGCGGACCCAATTTGAAATCGATCTGCCGCGTGTCGGCTCGCAAAGCAGCGTCCGGATCTCCCAAGCTCAGGCTATTGCCATTGCCCGCATCCAGATGCACGGCGACGACGCCGGGCCTGGCTTGGACCTTGCCCAACAACTGTCGGGTCATATCGCTTGGGCCCGCGTCCACACCCGATGCGCCCTCTTCGGCGGAATCCACCAAGCTACGCGCCAAGGCTTGGCCATAGAGTTGTGGCAATGCCTTCAGCTCCGCTTCGAAAGCCAGTTCACGCTGCTGCATCTGATAGCGCAGGTGCAAGGCGTCGGTCGCGCAGACCAACAGGAGGCTTACCAAGACCACGGCCACAAGCATGCGCACCCGAATCGAGCCAAGCCGAGACGGGAAAGGCGATGCGACGCTAGCCGCAGTGGCGGCAGATGAAACGGGGCGCTGGCTCACGGCTATGTTCGGGCAAGGTGATGGGACTTGGCTGACTTCAACGAGGAAGCCTCAGCAGTGACAGTGCTTGCTTGTCATTGTGCATGGCAAGCCAAGCACTGAGCGTCCCAATTCACCAGGGTATTCCCAGAGTCAGCGCAAGATCCTCAAGGAATCTTGCGCTTCTCAAGCGCGTGAAGCAGTTTCAGCTATTGACGAACTGCATCTGCGTGCCGGCCAGCTCGATCACGTCGCCATTTTTGAGCGCGATCGATTCACCGGTCAGCGGCACCCCATTGACGTTTGGCCGAGCGGCCCCTTCAACATGGGCGAATACGTAGCCGCTGGGCCGCTTGGTGATAGAGGCCACTTGAACGCCGGGCTTGCCAACTGTCGTCACCACCTTGGTCAAGCTGACCTCACGGCCAACTGCCGCGCCGGTCAAAACCCTGATTGACGCGGGCGAAGCATTGGCGGCCGCAGGCAACGTACCAAACCCCGACGGCACGCCGAGCCCAACTGCCGCCGGCAGCGCTGCGCCGGGCTTCAGGATCATGGTTTTCTCGTAATCGCCGCTGTCCTCCAGCAAGTACTTGATCTTGTACTTGCCGATCTCGACGATGTCACTATTGGCCAGCAACTGCTTCTTGATGGCCTTGCCGTTGATATAAGTACCGTTGGTTGAATTCAGATCTTCAATAAAGACATCGGCGCCGACCATTTGCAAGACAGCATGCTCGCCGCTGACGGCCAAGTTATCGATCACGATGTCGTTATAGGGACGACGCCCAAGCGTGGTCTTGTCCTTGGTAATCTGGACATCCTTAATCACCACCCCGTCGAGCGAAACCACCAGTTTGCCCATGCTTTGACCTCAATCCTGTTGTCTTGTAGCTTGCGTTGGCGGCGACCATCTGCGCCACCGGTATCTGTTAAATCATGCCCCGCGGCGGCCAAACGGCCACCAAGCTCGGCCTTCAGGCTTGACACGGCCTTCGGCCCGCGCCAGCACCAGTGCAATATTATCCCGGCCACCCATGTCGTTGGCCCCATCAATCAGAGCTTGTGCCGCTTCAGACAAGGAAGGGTGGTTTAAGAGCAACTGGCAGATCGCGCCATCGTCCAGCATATCGGACAGGCCGTCCGAGCAAAATAGGTAGACGTCCCCAGGTTGCACCTCATGCAGATGCAACTCCAGCATCACGGTGTCTTCAACACCGACCGCACGTGTGACCAAGTTCTTGTTGTTCGACAAAGCCGCTTCTTCGGCCGTCAGCAAACCCGCGTCAAGTTGCTCTTGCAGCAGGGAATGATCCCTTGTGATTTGGCTCAAATGGCCGCCACGCAAGCGATAGGCACGCGAGTCGCCCACATGGCCCATCAAAAGTCCCTCTTCACGAAATACGCCAAGCACCAGCGTTGTGCCCATGCCCGCATAACGCGGATTGGTATTGGCGGCGTTGAAAATGGCCCGGTTGGCGTTGTCAACACAGATGTCCATCGCGCGCCGTACATCGCCTGCATTGGCACTGCCGCCCGACTCCTTCAGCCAGCGGCCGAGCTCGGCACGAATAAAGCTGGTGAGCATTTGACTGGCAACTTCACCGGCGTTGTAGCCGCCCATCCCGTCGGCCAACACGGCCAAACCGACGGCCTCATCGAGAGCCACCGAGTCTTCGTTATTGTCGCGAGCGCGGCCGACGTCGGTGGCGCTGAAAAACTCCAGGGTCATGGCTTTGTCTTCGGTTGAGGTGCTGCCGGATTCTGCCCTGCTTCCTGCGTATTCAGACGGACTGTTTGCGCGAAAGAATCGGCAGATATTGGCGCTTCAGCGCCGCTGTCTGAGCCCGGCTTGGCAATGTCAGACTCTTCCAAGCCCGGCTGAGCCAAGACCGCCTCCAGGTCCTGAGCCATCTGCGCGCCGCTCGCGTAACGCAACTCAGGACGTTTTTCAAGGGCCAGCGCCAAAACCAAAGCCAGCGCCTCCGGCAAGCCCGGCCGGTATTGGCGCACATCGGCCGGCGCTTGATTGGCGATTTGATACATCAGCCGAGCCATCGAGTCGGATTGATGCGGCAGATGACCGGTCAGCAATTGATAAATCATCGCTCCGAGCGAATACAGATCACTGCGCCCATCCACCTTCAGTCCCGCCAATTGCTCGGGGGACATGAAAGACGGCGTGCCCAAGACCAGCCCGGTGCGCGTCCGGCTGCCATCGGCAATGCGGGCAATGCCGAAATCCATCACCTTCAAAACGTCATGCTCCAGGTCCAACATGACGTTGGCCGGTTTGATGTCTCGGTGCACGACGCCTTGGCTGTGTGCGTAATGCAAGGCTCGCGCCAGCCTTGCACCAATGCGTACGACCTCGCGCACCGGCAATAGCTGGCCCACGCGGGTGTAGTGACTAAGGTCTTTGCCGCGCACGAATTCCATCGCGATCCAGGCATCTTCACCCGCCTCGCCGGCATCGAGCACTTGCAGAATATCCGGGTGCTGCAGATGGCCGGCGGCGCGGGCTTCGCGCATGAATCGCTGGCGCACATCAGCCAGATCTTCGGCAGCGAATTCGCGTTGCAAAGACAGGCGCTTGATCGCCACCAGCTTGTCGGTGCTGAGCTGCCTGGCCAGATGCACGACCGCCATCGCGCCACGCCCGAGCTCACGCTGCAGCTCATAACCCTGCAAGCCGACGGCCGCCTTGGTTGCTTGAAGGGCCAGAATGGAGGCGCCATCGGCGGCGGCAAGCGTCGACTCGCCCGCCGCAGGTGCGCTGGACTTGCCGAAAATTCGCCGCCAAAAGCCACTCATCGTGTTGTGCGCCCCGTCCTCAAACCTTTGTAGTCCGTGCCCTGGCTAGTTCGCTTTCTCGCCGCGCGCGGCCAGCAGCTTGCCAAGGGCCAGCACGAACAAGGCTCCGGCAATACCGCAAGCGTAATGCCAAGCCGGCACCACGCTCAACGAGCCAGGCTTGTCGCCCGCTTGCATCGGCACCCAATCCTTCAGGGCCGGGTCGCCGATGATCATGGTGCCGGCGATCCAGCCCAGCAGCATGGCACCGACCGTGATGACCATAGGGAAGCGGTCCATCAGCTTGATGACCAGCTGACTGCCCCATACGATGATGGGAATGGACACCAACAAACCGAAGATCACCAAAGGCATTTGATGATCGCCGCCGGCGCCTTGAGCCGCACCGGCAATCGCGATCACATTGTCCAGGCTCATCACGAAGTCCGCGATGATGACGGTCTTGACCGCAGCCCAGAGCTTGTCACTGGCCTGGATATTGGAGTGCTCATCTTCACTCTCCGGTATCAAGAGTTTGACGCCAATCCAAACCAGTAGCAGGCCGCCGACGATCTTCAGATATGGCACTTGCAGCAAGGTCAAGGCGAAGAAGATCAACACCACGCGCAACACAATCGCGCCGGCCGTGCCCCAGATAATGCCCTTGGTGCGTTGTGCGGCCGGCAATTTTCGGCAGGCCAGGGCGATCACGACCGCGTTGTCGCCACCGAGCAGGATGTCGATCATGATGATCTGGCCGACCGCCAACCAGAACTCGGGACTTAGAAATGTGTCCATGGATGTCTTTACGAATGCATGCGAGCAAGGCTCGCATTGGATTACTTAGCCGCCGACTATAGCGAAGCGCAGGAAGGGCGAGCTTAGGCATGAAAAAAGGGGCTGAAGCCCCTTTTTGCCCTAAGCGCAGATTGGGCGGCGGCGTTCAATGCCGATCACCCAATTGTTTGCGTCGAATTACAGCAAGCCCTTCAGCAGCTTGGCCATTTCCGACGGGTTGCGCGTGATCGTGAAGCCGCAGGCTTCCATGATCGCGAGCTTGGCGTCCGCCGTGTCGTCGCCACCGGAGATCAAGGCACCGGCGTGGCCCATGCGCTTGCCTGCAGGTGCGGTAACACCGGCGATAAAGCCGACGATAGGCTTCTTCATATTGTCTTTGCACCAGCGCGCCGCTTCGGCCTCGTCCGGGCCGCCGATTTCGCCGATCATGATGACGGCGTCGGTGTCCGGGTCGTCATTGAAGGCCTTCATCACGTCGATGTGCTTCAGGCCATTGATCGGGTCGCCACCGATGCCGACGGCGCTGGACTGGCCCAGGCCGATTTCGGTCAGCTGAGCCACCGCTTCATAGGTCAGCGTGCCGGAGCGCGAAACCACGCCGATCCGACCCTTGCGGTGGATGTGGCCGGGCATGATGCCGATCTTGATTTCGTCAGGGGTGATCAGGCCTGGGCAGTTAGGGCCAAGCAGCAAGGTGCGCTTGCCGCCGGCGGCTTCCTTGGCGCGCATCCGGTTGCGGATCATCAGCATGTCGCGGACGGGGATGCCTTCGGTGATGCAGATGGCCAAGTCCAGGTCGGCTTCGACAGCTTCCCAGATCGCGGCGGCGGCGCCGGCAGGCGGCACATAGATCACCGACACGGTGGCGCCGGTGGCTTGTGCGGCCTCGGTCACATTGGCGTAAATCGGGATGCCTTCGAAGTCCTCACCGGCCTTCTTGGGGTTCACACCGGCGACGAAGCAGTTCTTGCCGTTGGCGTAATCGCGGCAGCCGCGGGTGTGGAATTGACCGGTCTTGCCCGTGATGCCCTGGGTGATGACCTTGGTGTCTTTATTGATGTAGATCGACATGATTTCTTATCCTTGTGGGCCTAAGCCAGATTAAGCAACGGCGGCGACGATCTTCGTCGCGGCTTCGGCCATCGAATCGGCGGCGATGATGGGCAGGCCGGATTCGGCCAGCATCTTCTTGCCCAGGTCTTCGTTGGTGCCCTTCATGCGCACCACCAGCGGCACGGACAGGTTCACGGCCTTGCAGGCGGTGATCACGCCTTCGGCGATGGTGTCGCACTTCATGATGCCGCCGAAGATATTGACCAGGATGCCCTTGACGTCCGGGTTCTTCAGCATGATCTTGAAGGCTTCGGTGACTTTATCGGCGGTGGCGCCCCCGCCGAAGTCGCGGAAGTTGTCAGGCTCGCAGCCGACACATTTGAAGGTGTCCATGGTGGCCATGGCCAGACCGGCACCGTTCACCAGGCAGCCGATATTGCCGTCCAGCGAGATGTAGGCGAGGTCAAACTTGGACGCTTCGACTTCGGCCGGATCTTCTTCGTCCAGGTCGCGGTAAGCGACGACTTCCGGGTGGCGGAACAAGGCGTTGGCGTCGAAATTGAACTTGGCGTCCAGGGCGATCAGATTGCCCTTGGAGTCGCAGTTCAGCGGGTTGATCTCGACCAGTGACGCGTCGGTCTCCATGAAGCACTTGTAGAGCTTGGCGAAGATATCGACGGCTTGGTCGATCGAAGCGCCGGTCAGGCCGATAGCGGCGGCGATCTTGCGCGATTGCGCTTCGGTCAGGCCGGCCAGCGGGTCGATCATCTCGGTGATGATCTTCTCGGGCGTGGAGTGCGCCACTTCCTCGATGTCCATGCCGCCTTCGCTTGAAGCGATGAAGGCGACCTTCTGCGTGCCGCGGTCGGTGACCAGCGAGACGTAGAGCTCATTCTTGATGTCGGCGCCGTCTTCGATGTAGAGGCGGCGAACCTTCTGGCCCACCGGGCCGCTCAGGTGCGTCACCAGTTGCATGCCCAGGATCTGCTCGGACAATGCCTTGACGTCTTCCAGCGAGCGACCCAGCTTGACGCCGCCGCCCTTGCCGCGACCACCGGCGTGGATCTGCGCCTTCACGACCCAGACCGGGCCGCCCAACTTCTGTGCGGCTTCGACCGCTTCTTGCACCGTGAAGGCAGGAATGCCACGCGGCACAGGCACGCCGAATTGGCGCAGGATTTCCTTGGCCTGGTACTCGTGAATCTTCATAGGGGTCTCGCTTTTGGAAAGTTCAGGAAGAAGGAATGGAAGCAGGCGACGCGTCGGCCGAGGCCGTCAGGGCCTCACCGTTGCGGAACCAGCGGGGGTAATGCGTTTTCACGGTTGAACTATCGCTGCGCAAAGCATGGCAACGATCAAGTTGAAACGGGGCTTGGTCAGATGCGCTGCCTTCGCGCGTATCCAGCACGATGCCGGCAAAGGCCTGAATGACAGCGGAGGGCAAGACCTGGCACATCTCGGTCAAATGGGTGCAGCCCTTGGTGCCTGCGAGCCGCTCTTTGACGCCGCGCCTGAAGCCTTGCATCAAATTGAGCCCAGCCAGGGCCGCGTAGGCATCGCCATGCTGATCACAGGCGCCGGGGTAGGGCATCCAAGTCGTTTGCGATGTGGCGGCAAGAATATTGGTTTGAGCGTCCACGACCAAGCGCAGCAGCATCGCATGAATCGGCTCACCCGCCAGACGTTTGCCTCCGGCCACCGCCATATCGGAGGTCTTGGTATCCGTCAGCGTGGCGTCAACGTCGTACAGGCCGTCATTGCGTGCAAAAACCTGCACGTCAATGGCGCGGCGATGCATCAAACGGCGCTCAGAGGAGGGATTGGATAGGGGCATGGCTGGAAAAACGGCTTTGCAAAAAACACTGCCTGCGGCCTAAAAAACCAGCAGGCAAGGGTTAACGCAGGGCGCCAATGTAGCATGCTGGACCTGTGCGAGGCTTTCGCGAAACTGTCGAGGCGGGTAGAAATTCAACGCCAAGCAAGCCCGCAGGCGCTTTCGGCGGCATTTAGTCCTCTTCGGCGCGCAGCAATTTTCGAATTGTCTCGCCTGTGTAGCCTCGCGCCATCAAGAAGCGCACTTGCTTGGCCTTGGCGGCCGCGTCCAGCGGAGGCTCACCGCCAAATTTGCGCTGCCACACAAGTTTGGCGCGCTCAAGCTCCTGCGACCTCAGCTCCGCCATGTCCTGCGCACTCAGGCTCAGACCATGTTGCGCCAGCTCCTGCTTGATACGCAAGCTGCCGTAGCGAGCGGCTCGGGCATGTACGCGCGACTCGACAACACGGGCGTCGCTCAAATCGCCTTGCGTTTGCAAAGTATCCAACAGGGTATCGATCTCGTTCTCGACTGCGGTACTTGAAGCCTCTTCGTCTGGCTCGACTAGCCCTTGTTCAGCGGCCTTGGATGCCATATCCCGCTGAATTCTGAGCAGCTTGCGGCGCAACTCCATGCGGCTGTGTTCACGCTGCGACAGCAGCGCAATGGCGCGCATTTTCAAAGACATGGGTTTCATAGCGCTGGCGCGGCCAGTGCCGGATTGGCCCGCCTCCAGATCAATTCAGGTCAAGCTTGAGCGAGAGCCCCACCCGGTCATCGCTGCTCATCAGCGTCAGCCCGGGCATGGCGCCGGGCTTGCGCCAGCTGGGCGCGGCTTGCCGGTCAGACCAGTATTCGTCGATTGCGACGATCAAGCCCTGCTCCAGGCTGAAAAAACTATTGGCGTAGAAGGCTTGCCCGGCTTGGTCTACGCGCACCAAGCTGTGAACCCGCCGATGATTCACCGCCGCTGAAGCAGCAGCGTCAAGCCCGGCATCCCGTGCATTCAGCGCATTCAGCTCCAGCAAATGAATGGTCCAACCCTCGGGGTAGACAGCATTGACATGCACGATCGCGGCCGAGCCGTCAATACGTTCTGACGTCGCCCACCATTGACAAGCGGCTTGTGGGTGCAACAAGGCCTGGGCAGCGGCCCACTGGCGCGATTGATACAGCGCCCAGAAGCGCCGCACCAATTCCAGACTCAGATCCTGATCCTGATCCGAAAGGGCCGAGCTCAACATAGCGAATCAGGCTGCGACGCTGCCTGCCAACAAGGGCACACCCAATGACTCACGCACCTTGTTCTCGATCTCGTGCGCAATGTCCGGGTTTTCGCGCAAGAATTCCCGCGCGTTGTCCTTGCCTTGCCCGATTTTCTCGCTCTTGTACGCGTACCAGGAGCCCGACTTCTCGACCACCTTGGCGATCACGCCCATATCGATGATCTCGCCTTCACGGCTGATCCCTTCGCCGTAAAGAATGTCGAACTCGGCCGTCTTGAACGGCGGCGCAACCTTGTTCTTGACCACCTTGACCTTGGTCTCACTGCCGATCACTTCATCGCCCTTCTTGATAGAACCGATGCGGCGAATGTCCAAACGCACCGAAGCATAGAACTTCAAGGCGTTGCCGCCTGTGGTGGTCTCGGGGCTGCCGAACATCACGCCGATCTTCATGCGGATCTGGTTGATGAAGATGACCATGCAATTGGCCTTCTTGATGGTGGCCGTCAGCTTGCGCAGCGCCTGGCTCATCAAACGGGCTTGCAGGCCGGGCAGAG
>CAUPEV010000054.1:0-25179 GCA_963510335.1 uncultured Roseateles sp. | reverse complement strand
GTTTTCATAAAAAAGGCCCGCGCTCCTTGCGGAGGCGGGCCTTCTTGACTTGATTCGAAATTTGGCCCGACCCCGACCTAGACAGTGGGGCCCAGCCAAAGAGCTTCGATTTAGCCTTGGTTGTCCAGCTTGGCGCGCAGCAAAGCGCCCAGGCTGGTGGTGCCGGCGTTTTCACGCTCGGCCGTGGCCGACAGACGCTGCATAGCTTCTTGATTGTCGGCGTTGTCCTTGGCCTTGATGGACAACTGGATGTTGCGAGTCTTGCGGTCGATGCTGACGATCAGCGTCGAGACTTCGTCGCCTTCCTTCAGCATGGTGCGGGCATCTTCCACGCGGTCGCGGGAGATTTCCGAAGCGCGCAGATAACCCAGCACTTCGTCGGCCAACTCGATCTCGGCGCCACGTGCATCAACCGTCTTGACCTTGCCAGTCACGACCATACCGCGGTCGTTGACCGTGGTGTAAGTGGTGAACGGGTCGCTGTCCAGCTGCTTGATGCCCAGGGAGATGCGCTCGCGCTCGACGTCAACGGCCAAGACCAGGGCTTCGACTTCTTGGCCCTTCTTGAAGTTGCGCACTGCTGCTTCGCCAGTCTCGTTCCATGACAGGTCGGACAAGTGCACCAGACCGTCGATGCCTTGAGCCAGGCCAACGAACACGCCGAAGTCGGTGATCGACTTGACGGGGCCCTTGACGCGGTCGCCGCGCTTGACGGTTTCAGCGAAATCTTCCCAAGGATTGGCCTTGCACTGCTTCATGCCCAGGGAGATGCGACGCTTGTCTTCGTCGATTTCCAGGACCATGACTTCGACTTCATCACCCAGGGTGACCAGCTTCGAAGGAGCAATGTTCTTGTTCGTCCAGTCCATTTCGGACACGTGCACCAGACCTTCGATGCCCGGCTCGATTTCAACGAATGCGCCGTAGTCAGCGATGTTGGTGATCTTGCCGAACAGGCGGGTGCTGGTTGGGTAGCGACGTGCGACACCGAACCATGGGTCGTCGCCCAACTGCTTCAGACCCAGCGAAACGCGGTTCTTCTCGGCGTCGAACTTCAGGATTTTGGCGGTCAGTTCCTGACCGACAGTGACCACTTCCGATGGGTGACGCACACGACGCCATGCCATGTCGGTGATGTGCAGCAGGCCGTCGATACCGCCCAGGTCCACGAACGCACCGTATTCGGTGATGTTCTTGACCACGCCCTGAACGATGGCGCCTTCGGCCAAAGTTTCCAGCAGCTTGGCGCGCTCTTCGCCCATCGAAGCCTCGACCACAGCGCGGCGCGACAACACGACGTTGTTGCGCTTGCGGTCCAACTTGATGACCTTGAACTCCATGGTCTTGCCTTCGTACGGGCTCATGTCCTTGACCGGACGTGTGTCCAGCAGGGAGCCTGGCAGGAAGGCGCGGATGCCGTTGACCAGAACGGTCAGGCCGCCCTTGACCTTGCCCGACACGGTACCGGTGACGAAGTCGCCCGATTCCAGAGCAACTTCCAGCGACAGCCACGAAGCCAAACGCTTGGCCTTGTCGCGCGACAGGATGGTGTCACCGTAGCCGTTTTCGATTGCGTCGATGGCGACGGAAACGAAGTCACCGATTTGAACTTCCAGCTCGCCCTGGTCGTTCTTGAATTCTTCGATTGGCACGTAGGCTTCGGACTTCAGGCCGGCATTGACGACCACAAAGCTGTGCTCGATACGGACCACTTCGGCGGAGATCACTTCACCGGCGCGCAGGTCGGAACGCTGCAGCGACTCTTCGAACATGGCACCAAAGGAGCCAGCTTCGAACGAAGTAACTTCGGCGAGATTTTTGATTTTTGTCATGGTGTTTCCTGTGTCGGCGCGGCCAAGGCGTTTGACGGTCCGACTGTGGGTGTCTGACGTTTGACCGCCGGACGGGTTAGGTTGTGGATATCGCCGACTGCAGCGAACCTTGGCTTTGCACCAGGCTCAAAAGCCGAAGTCGACGGGTTTTATTGAGCCTCGCCCGAATCAACGCTGATCCGAAAAAGGCCCCGCTTTGGCCCACCAAGCCAGCACCAAATCCTTTGATTCCTCAATGGACAGGGCCGAGTTGTCGAGCGCCAGCGCATCTGCGGCAGGAGCCAGGGGCGAGGCCTTGCGGGATTTGTCCTGCAAGTCACGCGCCTCCAAATCTTGACGCAAGCCCGCGATACTAGCCGAAATCCCCTTGGAAATCAATTGCTTATAGCGCCGCTCGGCCCTCGTTTCGGCCGAAGCCGTGAGAAAAACCTTCAGCGCAGCATCCGGGAACACGGCCGTGCCCATGTCGCGGCCGTCGGCAACCAGACCGGGCAGGCGGCGGTAGTCGAGCTGCAACTGGTTCAGCGCGTGGCGCACCTCGGTGTGTGTGGCGACCTTGGAGGCCAAGAGACCGGTGGTTTCCAGGCGCAGCGCTTCGGTGATGTCGACCTCGCCTAGCGTCACGCGGCCCTTGCGGAAATGCAGGTCGAGCCGGGCGGCGATGGCCGCGACCGCTTGGCCGTCGTCCAGATCGACGCCGGCGCGCTGTGCGGCCAGGCCGCTGGCGCGGTAGAGCATGCCGGAGTCCAGCACCACATAGCCCAAAGCATGGGCCACCTCGTCGGCCAGCGTGCCCTTGCCGGACGCGGTCGGGCCGTCTATGCAAATGACGGGAATGTCTTTGCTGCGCGCCTTGCTGACTTCGAACAGGGTTTCGAAATAGTCGGGAAAGGTCTTGGCCACGCAATGCGGCTCAAGAATCCGCACCGGCACGGCAGCGCTGGTTTTGCCTGCAACCAGGCCGTTGAAGGCGGCCAGCGAAAAGCACATGGCGATGCGGTGGTCGTCATAGGTGTGGATGCTGGCCGCCTGCCAGCTCAGCAGCGGGCGCACGCGCAGCCAGTCCTGGCCTTCTTCGACGGTCGCGCCGAGCTTGCGCAGCTCGGCCGCCATTGCGGCAATGCGGTCGGTTTCCTTGACCCGCCAGCTGGCGATATTCGTCAACGTGGTCGGGCCGTCGGCATACAGGGCCATCACGGCAAGTGTCATCGCTGCATCCGGGATGTGGTTGCAATCCAATTCAATGCCGCGCAGCGGCCAGGCGCCGCGCCGTACTTCCAGCCAGTTCGGCCCGGCTTCGACGCGGGCGCCCATCGCCTGCGCCGCCTCGATGAAGCGCACATCACCTTGCAGCGAGGCGCTGCCGACGCCTTCGATGCGCAGAGGCGCCTCGGTGGCGGCCAGCGCGCCCAGCGCGACAAAGTAGGAGGCCGAGGAGGCATCGCCCTCGACATGCACAGCCCCGGGCGAGCGGTAGAGGCTGCCGGCTGGGATGGTGAAACGCTGCCAATCCTGGCGCTGCACCTGGATGCCGAAGCGCTTGAGCAGTTCCAGCGTGATGTGGATATAGGGTTTGGAGATCAGCTCGCCGACAACCTCGATGACCACGTCTTGCTCTGTGGCGACCAAGGGCAGGGCCAAAAGCAGGGCGGTCAGGAACTGGCTCGACACATCGCCGCGCACCTTGACCGGCTGGGCCAGGTTCAGCTTGGACGGGCCTGTGAGCTTCAAAGGCGGATAGCCTTCCTGGCCCAGGCAGTCAATTTGGCAGCCGAGCAAACGCAGGGCGTCCACCAGGTCGCCGATCGGACGCTCATGCATGCGGGCGACGCCGCTGAGCTCGAAATCACCGCCCTGCGTCGCGGCCAGTACGGCCAGTGCAGCGGTCAGCGGCCGCATGGCCGTGCCGGCATTCCCGAGGAAGAGCTGCGCCGCATCGACCTTCAATTGCCCGCCGATGCCAGTGACTTGCAGCACGCCATGGTCCGAGGTTTCGAGCCGGCAGCCCAGGGCCTTGAGCGAGTCCAGCATGACGGCGGTGTCGTCGCTGTCCAGCAGGTCGTGCACCTCGGTCACGCCCTCGGACAGGCCTGCTAAGAGCAGCACGCGGTTGGAGATGCTTTTGGAGCCCGGCAAGCGCACGGTGCCGCCGGCACTGCGCAGCGGCGGCAGATCGAGGAATGGAATTTTGAACATGGTGATCGAGAATAAATTGTGGGGACGGGCAGGCAGGTGGCCTTGCGCCTGAGCCGCGCCGGCGTCTATTTAGGCTGACGCGATATGGCAGATGGCAGTTGCCATTGCGAGCGGGCTTCCGAAATCAAGCGAATGCGGGCCTCCAGCCCTGACGCGTCGTCGTCCTTCAGCAGCGCCTCAATCGCATCCAATGCCTGTCGAAAGCGCTGTGACTGGATCAAGACCTCGGCCTTGTTGGCCATCAAGATGTCGCGCCAGACGGCCGGCTCGCTGGCGGCGATGCGGGTGAAGTCTCGAAAACCCGGGCCGGCCAGGCTCAGATAGTCGCGCCCCGCCGGTTGTGCGGCGACCGACTGGAAGTAGGCAAAGGCGAGCAAATGCGGCAGATGGCTGACGGCGGCAAAAGCGGCGTCGTGATTCTCCGGCGTCATCTTGAGGACCCGGGCTCCGAGCGCTGACCAGACATCGGTGGCCTTTTGCACCAACTCCGCATTGGTCTGCGGCAGCGGCGTCAGGATGACCTGGCAGTCGCTGTAAAGCGCGGCATCGGCGTTTTGCACGCCGCCGGACTCTTTGCCGGTGATCGGATGCGCGGGCACAAAAGCATCAATGTGCTTGCCCAGGGCTCGTTTGGCGGCGCTGACCACATTGCCCTTGGTCGAGCCCACGTCCATCACCAGCACATTCGGGTTGACCATGTGGCGAATCGCTTTGAGCGTCGCCTCGGTGGCCGACACCGGCACCGCAATCAACACGATGTCCGAGCCCGAGACCGCCAGCAGCGCCGATTCGGCCGCCACCTCGATCACACCCCAGCGCGTGGCCATCTCGGTCGTTGACGGTGACTTGCTGTAGCCGACCACACGCTTGACCAGACCGGCCTTTTTCAGTCCCAGGGCAAAGGAGCCGCCCATCAAACCGCAGCCAATGACGCCGAGCTGATTGAATAGCATTGCAGCCACCTTGTCTCAGGCCTTCAAGGGGTAGGCCCCAATCACTTTGAAAAAGGCACTCAACTCGCGCAACTCGGCCAGGGCCGCCGCCACATTGGGCTGTGAGGGGTGCCCATCCAAGTCTATGTAGAAATAGTAGTCCCACTGGCCGGTGCGGGCCGGGCGCGACTCCAGTCGCGTCATCGACACGCCATGGGTCTTCAGCGGCACCAAGAGGTCATGCATGGCGCCGGGCCGGTTCGGCACCGAAACGATCAGGCTGGTGCAGTCATGCGCCGAAGCGGGTGGTGTGGCCATGGTCTGCGGCAAGCAGATGATGGCAAAGCGGGTACGGTTATAGGCTTCGTCTTGTACCGCATGTGCGACGATGTGCAAGCCAAAGATGGTCGAGGCTCGGTCACTGGCAATCGCCGCCCAGGCCGGGTTGGTGGCGGCTAGACGGGCGCCCTCGGCATTGCTCGAAACAGCGCGCCGTTCGGCATTGGGCAAATGCTTGGCCAGCCAGTTCTGGCATTGCGCCAGCGCCTGTGGGTGGGCCAGCACCGCCTCGATGCCGTCTTGCGAATTGTCCAGGCGCATCAGGTTGTGGCGGATCAGCAAGCTGACCTCGCCGACCACATGGGTGGGCGTGTGCAAGAACAAATCCAGCGAGCGCGTCACCACGCCTTCGGTCATGTTCTCAACGCCGACCACGCCGTACTGCGCGCTGCCGGAGGCCGTCGCGTGGAAGACCTCATCAAAGCTATTGCAATAAATCAGATCGGCCGCGCCACCGAAATACTCGATCGCGGCCTGTTCGCAAAACGTGCCTAAGGGCCCGAGCACGGCAACGCGCTGGGGCGATTCGAGTGCCAGGCAGGCGGACATGATCTCGCGCCAGATGGCGGCCACATGTTCGCCCTTGAGCGGGCCGGCGTTGGCGGTCTTGATCTTCTCGATCACCTGGGCCACGCGGTCGGGGCGGAAGAAGGGCGAGCCTTCACGGCGCTTGATTTCACCGACCTGCTCGGCCACATGGGCGCGTTGGTTCAACAGGGTCAGTAGTTGCGCGTCGAGCGAATCGATTTGCTGGCGCAGCGCCAGCAGTTCCGGCGCTACGGTCATGGCGCCGGATTTTTCAGCTGATTTTTCAGCCGGTACTTCAGCCATATTGAGCCTCAAAGTCCTTCAAATACGCCACCAGCGCTTGCACGCCTTCGAGTGGCATGGCGTTATAGATCGATGCACGCATGCCGCCCACGGACTTGTGGCCTTTGAGTTGCAGCAGTTGTCGCTCTTTCGCTCCGGTCAGGAAGGCTTGAGTGAGTGTTTCGGTATTGAACTTGCCGCTCAGGTAGAACGGGATATTCATGCGTGAGCGGCAGTCCACCGCCACACGGTTTTCAAACAGATTTGAGGCGTCCAGCGCTGCGTACAGCAGCTGTGCCTTGTCGATATTGCGCTGCTCAATGGCGGCCACACCGGTTTTGCCGGCGTAACTGAAGCGCTTCAGCCACTGGAACACCAGGCCTGCGACGTAAATGCCGAATGTCGGCGGCGTGTTGTACATGGACTTGGCCTCGGCCACGACCTTGAAGTCAAACGCAGAAGGGCAGATGCGCATGGCATGGCCCAGCAAGTCTTCACGCACAAAGACCAAGGTCAAGCCGGCCGGGCCGATGTTCTTTTGCGCGCCACCAAAAGCCAAGCCTACGCGCGACCAATCAATGCTGCGGGAGAGCTGCTGCGATGAGCAGTCGATCACCAGCGGGGCATCGCTGCCCAGCGCTTGCAGATTCGGCAGCTCGTGAAACTCGACGCCGTCAATGGTCTCGTTGGAGCAGATGTGCACATAGGCTGCGTCCGGGCGCAAGGCCCAGCTGCTGGGCGCGGGCAAGGTCGTGAACTGGGAGGCGGCGCCGCTGGCCGCTACGCTCACATCTGCATAACGCTTTGCTTCCTCGGCGCTCTTCTTGGACCAGGAGCCGCTGACGACAACATCGACCTTGCCGCCCGGCGACCGCTGCGAGAGGTTCATCGGCACGATCGCGTTCTCGGCCAGACCCCCGCCCTGCATGAACAGGATGCGGAAGTTGGCGGGCAGTTGCAAAAGCCCGCGCAGATCTGCCTCAGCCGTCTCCGCAATCGATGTGAACTCCGCACCGCGGTGGCTCATCTCCATCACGCTCATGCCTGAGCCGTGCCAGTCCAACATTTCACCAGCAACCTGGCTCAAAACCTCTTCAGGCAAGGCGGCAGGGCCGGCGGAAAAATTGAAAGGGCGACGGCTCATCGGATCAGGGCAATGGAGAAAAAGGCAAACGCGGGATTTACTTCTTGGCGGGCGATGCCGCCGGCGTGGCTGGCTTTGGTGTGATGCCGAGCTGCTTGGCAACGCTGGCTTGCAGGGTCTTGAACTTGGTGTCCAGCGCTGGCCCAACTTCGGCCATCAGCTTTTGACCCAGGGCGTTTTGCATTTCGGCACCGAGTTGCTGGTACTTCTTGCTGGCAGGAGACTCCAGCCAAGCGATGATTTGCTTGAGCTCGTCTTCGCTGAATTTTTCGTCCAGCATCGGCGCCCAGACGCCGGCCGACATCTTGGCGCCCTTGTCCTTGACCATGGGCACGGCGTCATCGACAAACTTGCGCACCTCGGCCTCAATGCTTTTGGCTGCTGCTTCGCGCTTGTCGGCTGGCACTTGCGTCTGCAAGGCCTGACCGGCACCTTGCATCAATTGACCGACCGGCTGCTGGATCAGCATGCGGGCGATGTTCTCGACGCCGGGCTGCTGCAGCTGGATCAGCTTTGCAATCAGTTCCTTTTTGGCCGCCGACGGGGCGGCTGCTGCAGCAGTCGCGGGCGCCGTTGTGGCGGCTTGAGCGAAGCCGGCGTTAACGCAAACTGCGAGGGCCGCTGTGGCCAAAATCTTCATGGACTTGTTCAAGCTTATTCCTTGTTAGCGTCGTCAGTAGCGCCACCGTCTTCGGTGGTCGCGCCGTCCGGGGTTTCAGTGTCAGCGGAGTTGCTGTCAAGATTGCCTTCATTCGCATCGTTTTCGACGATGCGCTGCAGGCCCGATAGTTTAGAGCCGTCGTCCAGTGCAATCAGCGTCACGCCTTGAGTGGCGCGACCGAGTTCACGGATCTCCGACACGCGTGTGCGCACCAGCACGCCGCGGTCGGTGATCAGCATGATTTCGTCATCCGGACGCACCAGCGTCGCGGCCACCACGCGGCCATTGCGCTCGGTTTGCTGGATCGCGATCATGCCCTTGGTGCCGCGCCCGTGGCGGGTGTACTCAAGGATGTTGGTGCGCTTGCCATAGCCGTTTTCGGTGGCGGTCAGCACCGACTGCGTGCCGTCATCTTCGGCCACCAGCATCGCGATCAAGCGCTGCTCGGGCTCCAGCATCATGCCGCGCACGCCGCGCGCCGTACGGCCCAGCGAGCGCACATCGTCTTCGTCAAAGCGCACCGCTTTGCCGCCGTCGCTGAACAGCATCACATCATGCTTGCCATCGGTCAGCGCGGCACCTATCAGGTGGTCGCCTTCGTCCAGCGCGATCGCGATGATGCCGGACTTGCGCGGGTTGGCGAAGTCTTCCAGCGAGGTCTTCTTGACCGTGCCCAGGGCCGTGGCCATGAAGATGAAGTGACCTTCAGGGAAGACGCGGAACTCGCCCGTCAGCGGCAGCACGACGGTGATTTTCTCGTCCTGCTGCAGCGGGAACATATTGACGATGGGCTTGCCGCGCGAATTGCGCGAACCCTGCGGTACTTCCCAGACCTTCAGCCAATAAACGCGGCCACGGTTGCTGAAGCACAGCAGCCAGTCGTGCGTGTTGGCGATGAAGAGCTGGTCGACCCAATCGTCGTCCTTGGTTTGCGTTGCCTGCTTGCCGCGGCCTCCGCGCTTTTGCGCCCGGTATTCGCTTAACGCCTGGCTCTTGATATAGCCGGTGTGCGACAGCGTCACCACCATATCGGTCGGCGTGATCAGGTCTTCGGTGCCAAGTTCTTGCGGGTTGTGCTCAATCGAGCTGCGGCGCGCGCCAATCTTGGTCTGGCCAAACTCCAGGCGAACTTGGGTCAGTTCTTCGCTGATGATGGCGGTGACGCGGGCCGGCTTGGCCAGAATGTCGAGCAAATCGGCGATCTGCGACATCACTTCACGGTACTCGGCAACGATCTTGTCCTGCTCCAGGCCAGTCAAGCGCTGCAGACGCATCTGCAGAATTTCGCCGGCTTGGTCGTCGGAAAGACGGTACAGGCCGTCGCTTTGCAGACCGTAAGCGGGCGGCAGGCCTTCCGGACGGAAGGCATTGCGGCCGCCTTCGGTCTCGCCTTCGGCGCGAGCCAACATCTCGCGTACCAGCGAAGAATCCCAGCTCTTGGCCATCAAAGCAGCCTTGGCGACGGGTGGCGTCGGCGAGGCCTTGATGGTCGCGATGAACTCGTCGATATTGGCCATCGCAACGGCCAGACCTTCCAGTACATGGCCGCGGTCGCGCGCCTTGCGCAACTCGAAGATTGTGCGGCGCGTCACCACCTCACGGCGATGCTCAAGGAAGACGATGATCAGCTCTTTCAGATTGCACAGCTTGGGCTGGCCATCGATCAGCGCGACCATATTCATGCCGAAGGTGTCTTGCAGCTGCGTCTGCTTGTACAGATTGTTCAGCACCACCTCGGGCACTTCGCCGCGCTTGAGCTCGATCACCACCCGCATGCCGGACTTGTCGCTCTCGTCCTGGATGTGGCTGATGCCTTCGATCTTCTTCTCGTGCACCAGCTCGGCGATTCGCTCCAACAAGGTCTTCTTGTTGACCTGGTAGGGGATCTCGTCAACGATGATGGACTGGCGCGAGCCCTTGTCGATGTCCTCGAAGTGAACCTTGGCGCGCATCACCACCTTGCCACGGCCGGTGCGGTAGCCGTCGCGGGCACCGCTTAGTCCGTAGATGATGCCGGCGGTCGGGAAGTCCGGTGCCGGGATGATCTCCATCAACTCGTCGATCGTCACATCGGGGTTCTTCAGCGCATGCAAGCAGGCGTCGATGACCTCGTTGAGGTTGTGCGGCGGAATATTCGTTGCCATACCGACGGCAATGCCGGTCGAGCCATTGACCAGCAGACTTGGCAGCCGCGTCGGCAATACCAGTGGCTCACTTTCCGAGCCGTCATAGTTTGGTCCGAAATTGACGGTTTCTTTGTCAATATCGCCGAGCATTTCATGCGCGATTTTCGCCAAGCGAATTTCGGTATATCGCATGGCCGCGGCGTTATCACCGTCGACCGAGCCGAAATTACCCTGGCCATCGACCAACATATGGCGCATCGAGAAATCCTGCGCCATTCGGACGATGGTGTCATACACCGCGGTGTCGCCGTGCGGGTGATATTTACCAATCACATCGCCGACGATACGGGCTGATTTCTTGTAGGGTCGATTCCAATCGTTATTGAGCACATGCATCGCGAAAAGCACGCGCCTGTGCACCGGCTTGAGGCCGTCTCGTGCGTCGGGTAGAGCACGACCAACAATCACGCTCATCGCGTAATCGAGGTATGAACGCCGCATTTCCTCTTCGAGGCTGATGGGCAATGTTTCCTTGGCGAACTGGGTCATGCGCTTTGTGCTCGGCTCGCACCCAGCGGGAGCGGCCTGCATCGTTAGGGACAGGAGCTGGCATTCTAAAGGCCTGCGGCTGTAGCAGCGGCGCAACATTGCCACTTACCTTGGCGTCAAGCGCCGCCACAATACGAAGTTATCGGTGCCCTATGGCACAATCGATGAGTCCCTAGGAGAAACCCGTACTGCGGGGATATCCGAGGTTTTTTGTTCCAGTACTAGGCATTCGCAGGGCAACTGCGGCAATCCTTGAGAGGAGAATCATGAAGAAATTGAATCGAGTGGCGTCGCTTTTCGCTATCGCAGCGGTTGCCGCGTCCGGCGCTTTCGCGCAGACCACGCAGCAGACCATCGATAACTGGCGCGCCACTGATGGCACCGCTGTGAAGAACGGTACCAACGAGCTGTGCTGGCGCGATAGCAACTGGACACCTGCTACGGCGCTCCAGGAATGCGACGGCGCTTTGAAGCCGGCCGTCAAGGCTGCTCCAGCTCCAGTGGCTCCTCCGGTTGTTGCTCCTGTTGCTCCTAAGCCAGCAGTTGTGCCTCCAAAGCCAACCAGCGAGAAGGTGACCTTCGCCGCTGACGCATTCTTCGACTTCGACAAGTATGCGTTGAAGCCAGAAGGCAAGGCTGTGTTGGCTGACCTGTACGGCAAGACCAAGGCGCTGAATCTGGAAGTTATCATCGCTGTCGGCCACACCGACTCGATCGGTACTGAAGAGTACAACCAGAAGCTGTCGGTCCGTCGTTCGGAAGCCGTCAAGGCCTATTTGGTGAGCTTGGGTGCTGAGAAGAACCGCGTCTACACCGAAGGCAAGGGCAAGAAGGCTCCTGTTGCTGACAACAAGACTGCCGAAGGCCGTGCCAAGAACCGCCGCGTTGAGATCGAAGTGGTCGGTACACGCAACACGAAGTAATCGGTTGGTGAGCGCTCAGGCGCTTGTCTAGCTGGAATCAAAAGCCCCGCTCTTGCGGGGCTTTTTTTGTTTGGGTCTTGAGAAGGCTGAATTTGGGGCCAAGTGCTTGCTTGGATACCAGTTTGCTGCTCTCGAATACAACCCGCTAAGAGTGAGTAATGATGATCAACGCCGACCCACAAGAACTTGCAAAGTTTGGTGACTTGGCCCACCGCTGGTGGGATACCGAAAGTGAGTTCAAACCGCTGCATCAAATCAACCCCTTGCGGCTGGACTGGTTGTGCAGCCTGAGTCCCATAGCCGGCAAACAAGTGCTGGATGTAGGTTGCGGCGGTGGCATCCTGAGCGACTCGATGGCGCGCCGTGGCGCTCAAGTGCTGGGTATTGACCTGGCGACCAAGGCACTCAAAGTCGCTCAGTTGCATGCGATGGAGGCCGGCACCGAGGGGGTCGAGTACCGTGAAATTGCGGTTGAGGCACTGGCGGCTGAGCGTCCGGCCAGCTTTGACGTCGTCACCTGCATGGAAATGCTTGAACATGTGCCTGATCCGGCTTCGGTGGTGCGCGCCTGTGCCGAGTTGGTCAAGCCCGGTGGGTGGGTATTTCTGTCCACGTTGAACCGAAATCTCAAGTCCTTTTTGTTTGCCATTCTCGGCGCCGAATATGTGCTGAAGATGCTGCCGGCCGGCACGCATGAGTACGCCCGGTTTTTGCGTCCGTCTGAGTTGGCTCAGTTCTGCCGCGATGCCGACCTGGATCTGCAAAGCAGCCGTGGCCTGAGCTACAACCCCTTGACTCAGCGCTACAGCCTGGGCTCGGATACGGATGTCAATTACCTCTTGGCGTGCCGCAGACCGCTATGACGATGGGGAATTCCGTGAAATGGCAAGATTCACCATCGGCCGTTCATGCGCTGCTGTTCGACCTGGATGGCACCTTGGTTGACAGTGCCCCCGATTTGGCCGGCGCGGCCAATGAAATGCGCCTGAGTCGGGGTTTGGCCGCGCTGCCATTGGAGGCTTTGCGGCCGCTTGTCGGCACCGGTGCGCGCGGCATGTTGGAAGCGGCGCTGCAAATGACGCCCGCTCACAGCGAATACGAGGCCAACAAGAGCGAGTTCTTGGATCGCTATGAGGCACGAATGGCGCAAGAAACTCAGCTGTTTGATCAAGTGCTTGAGCTGCTCGAGCAGCTCCGGCTTGCTGGCATTCCATGGGGCATTGTGACCAACAAGGCCGAGCGATTTGCGCTGCCTTTGACTCAGCATTTGGGTTTGGATCTCGCGGCTTTTGCTGTCATTGGCGGCGACACGACTCCGCACTCGAAGCCGCATCCCGCGCCGCTGCTAGAGGCTGCCAAGCGAGGCGGCATAGATCCGCAGCGCTGCATTTATGTAGGCGATGACGAGCGTGACATCATTGCCGGCCGCGCCGCTGGTATGGGTACGGTGGCGGCAGGGTGGGGATATCTGGGCAAGGGCAAGCCAATTGAGTCCTGGAATGCGGATATTGTTCTTTCTTCGCCCGCCGGGATCTTGAAACTGCTCGGATTGGCCTAAAATGCAAAGTTCTGGGGCCGACCAGGTTTCGACGTGGGTGCGGATCCGGAGTAGGGCATGCCGAGCACCAGTTCGCTCGTAAAACCACTGGAAACAAAGTAACTGCAAACGACTCTACGTTCGCACTCGCCGCTTAATTGCGCGTGAGCTTCTCAACGGTTGGCCAATGGGCCGGGCTTAAGTCGCAAGGCTGAAGGCTGAGAAGTCATTCACATTGGCTGGTTCTGCATCGGGTTACAAGGTGTGGAACGAGATTAAGTGACTGGCGGGAAGGATAGCGTGCCACTGCGCGATTCAACCGTGAGATTCAAATCAGACGGCTAAGCATGTAGAACTGCCCGGTGATGGCTTGCGGACGGGGGTTCAATTCCCCCCGGCTCCACCAATTTAGCATCCCAGGGGATGCAAGAAAGTAAAAAGGCCCAAGTAAATCAAAGACTTGGGCCTCTTTTTTTGCCTATTGCGCCCACCTTGTACGACAGCGCGAAGCCAGGTGAAAGCAGCTCATTCAAATTTGACTATGAAAACTATTCTTCCCTTGCAGTTGTTTGCCCCGGCTTTGAGTGACCCTCAGCCCTTGATTTTGTATCACGGCAAAGGTTGTTCCGACGGTTTTGCGGCGGCACTTGCGGCCTGGATTTTCTATCAGGGGAAGGCCGAATTCATGGGCCTGGATCATGGCCAGATTCAGACCTTGGCAGACTTGCCGGACGTTGCAGGCCGGGCAATCTATGTGCTCGACTTTTCTTTTCCGGCCGAGATTTTGACTGCCATCGAAGACGGCGGTGTTGCCAAATTGGTGCTGCTGGATCATCACAAGAGCGCGGCCGAAAAGCTCACAGGTTTCAACTGCCGCTGCGGCGCAGTGCACTTCGACATGAGCAAGTCTGGCGCTCGGCTGGCCTGGGAGTTTTTCCATCCGGAGCAGGCTTTGCCTGACTTGGTTCGCTACATCGAAGACCGGGACATCTGGGCCTGGCAATATCCCGAAAGCGGAGCCTTCTTGTCGGCGCTGGATATGGAAGCCAAGGACTTTGCGCGCTGGCAAGACATCGCGAACTTTGAGCCTGATGAAGTGGCTGCCTTCATGGCTCGTGGCGCGGCGATGGACGAGAAATACCGCAAGCTGTGTGCTGATTTGGCAGAGGGCGCTCAGCCACTCACTTTCAATGGCGTGGAAGGCTTGATGGTCAATGCGCCGGGTATGTTTCACAGCTTGGTGGGCGATTTGCTGTCGGCGAAGTCCGGCACCTTTGCTTTGATGTGGAGTGCAGGGCAGGGCGGGGCAGTGAAATGTGGGCTGCGCTCGCAGCGCAATTTTGATTGCATTGCGCTGGCAGAAAGCATGGGAGGCGGTGGGCACGCGCAAGCTTGCGGGTTCAGGATGGGCGTGGAGCGTTTGCCGGAGTTGCTCAGTGGGGTGTTCGGTTCGCAAGGTGTTAGCGGTAGCGGCCAAGGCGACTAAACCCCTAGGCTTGCGCTAGGGCCGGAGTCCAAGCGGAGCAGGGTTCAAGGCCGCAGGCTGGCTTTGAACCCTGCCATGCTTATCTATGCTGCGCTTGTGCCAGTGCCATCGGCAAAGATCCGGCTGTAAAGCTGGTCACCGTAAGCCCTCGGCAGTTGGTGGAAAATAGCCCCCGATGAAGACTAGCACTATGCCAGAAGCCGACCCCATGCCCTTGCCGCCGGCGCAAGCGGATCTTGACGCTTGCTGTGGCAACGGCTGTGACCCTTGCATTTTTGATTTACATGACCTGGCAATGGACCAGTACCGTCAAGACTTGCGCGCCTGGCATGTTCGGCAGGCCATGCTTGGCATTGATCGCGAGAATCAGGCCTAACGCCTATCGCCTAGCGCCTAGCGCCAACCTGTGGCCCAAAAAATGATCACTCTGTATGACTGCGCGACCGCGCCCAGCCCTCGCCGCGCCCGCATCCTGCTGGCTGAGAAGGGTATTGCTCATCAGACCGTGCAGATCGACTTGCGCAGCGGAGAGCAATTGAGCGAAGCCTTCAGACGAGTGAATCCGCAGTGCACGGTGCCTGCGCTGCGCATCGAGGATGAGGGCCTCACGCTGACCGATAACGCAGCCATTGCTGCTTATCTGGAGGCGCGCTTTCCGCAGCCGCCGCTATTGGGCAGCTCGCCCGCGGAGAAGGCCGAGGTTGCCAGTTGGAACTGGCGTATTGAGTTCGAGGGGCTGATGGCGGTCGCTGAGGCCTTGCGCAATAGCGCGCCTGCGATGGCAAACCGGGCGCTGCCCGGGCCGGTGGACTATGCGCAAATTCCTGAGTTGGCACAGCGCGGTTTGGCGCGCGTGCAGCAGTTCTTCACGACCTTGAATGAGCGCTTGCTGGGGCGTGAGTTCATCGCCACTGATCGTTTCAGCATTGCTGACATCAGCGCCGTGGTGACGGTCGATTTTGCGCGTGTGCTGCGCATCAAACCGTCAGAACACACTCACCCGGATTTGCTGCGCTGGCGGCTCGCGATGGCGCAGCGGCAATCGATGGCGCTGCCACCCAAGGCTTAGCAGAGCTCTACTTTGCAGGGCCTGGCAACGCTCATTTCTCGAACTTCAGCAAATCAGTCGGCAGCACCTTGATGGTGGCCAGGCATTTGCCTTTGGAATCGGTGAACTTGTTGAGTTCTCCCACTTCGCAACGGTCGGCACCCGTCACTTGCACTTTGGCGATATCGGCGCAGGCAATGCCGGCGAACTGAATCGTACGGTTGCGCGACTCGCCCGGCTTCACCGCAGCGAAGCTGATCAGCGTGCTGCCGTAGACCGCGCCGCTGGGGCGCAAGGCGATGAAGTCGGGAACCAGGTTCTTGACTTCATGGGGGAGGTGATTGGCCAGACTGAGGTCGAAGCGGCAGCCGCCCGGCGCATCAAAGCGACGCAGCATTTGCAGCTCCAGCATGTCCTCGGTGTTGAGCTCTGGCTTGGCTTCCGGTGCCGACGCGGCGCCGTCTTTTGCCGCAACATAACGCCAAGTGCCATTGTCTTTCAGGAGAATGCGGCGGCCCTTTTTGTCGGTCAACTCAAAGTCGGCTTTTGCGTGGCCGGCGAATCCAAGGGCCCCGAGCGCCAGAGTGAGTAAGAGGACATGGGTCTTCAAAAAAACTTTGGGTCGGCGCATGTTCATGGTTTTTGGGAAAGCTGGTGGCTGAGAGTGGAGGCTATTGTGCCGCCGAATGTTGGGCATCAAGCCTAGTTCGGGTTTGCTCGGGGCATCCGCTGTGAGGCCTTCTTGCAGCCCCTCAACGGAACCCTGCAGCCCTCATGCGTTCTGCTAGCTCGCCTCGCGATGGCTTCGCTCACGTTTGTCGAGCACCAATAGGTGGTCTTCGATAAAGCCCTTCTCGATCAAGCTGCGCTCTAGCCGTGCTTCGAGTTGCTGCAATTGCTGGCGCAGACCTTGTAGCGTGGCGTCATCGGCTTCGCTGCGGTGGCTGGCCTCTTGCAATTGCGCCTGTGCCTGCTCCAGCAAGGATCGCTCGCGATGGACCTGATCGCTGCGCAGGCGCGCCGCGGCGGCTTGCCTTTCACTGGCTTGTTGGGCTTGCAAAGCAGCGCTGAGCTGGCTTTGCAGGCGGCGGCGCTGCTGCAGCACGCGCTCGAGTTCGACTTGATGCAAGCGCTGCCACTCGGCATAGGCCTGCGGGGTCATATTGGCAAGCGAGTCCAGCGCGCGCAGTGCTTGCAGGTCTGGTTCCGGGCCCAGGTCGGGGTCGCCACCGCAAGCAATGTCTTGATCGCTTGAAGCGGCCTCTAGGTCCGAGTCCATTGCCAGTGCAGCTGTGCCCGCACGTTGCCAAGTGCGGCTGCGCTCCGCGCGTTCCATCAGCTTGGCCAGGCCGCGCGCGACCAGCTTGAGCTCCCGGCCGCTGTCGCGTGTGTCGTTGAGTGCCCGAACAATGAACTGCTGGCGTTGCTGCTCATGTGCGTTCATGCGCAGATAGGTGGCGACCGAGATGATGATGAAAACGGCGTTGGCGACCAGCACGCCGATGCTGGCGAATTCTTCGATCGACATGTTAGGCAGTGCCATGATTCAGGTCAGCATGAAGCTCAGGCGCGTGTCCCCGTGGACGCCCATGCTGTTGATGCGCAGAATGAAGTCGGAGCGGCCCGCATTGGCATCGATCAACTGGGCCAGCTTGTCCGGCGGCTGGCTGCTCAGGCGCGCGGCGCTCAGGGTCGGCGCGTCGCTGGCGCTGCGCTTTTTGAGCAGTGGCGCCATCGCGCGCATGAAGCGTGATGCTTGTTCGATCTGTTTCGCGCTGGGTTTGCCTTGCTCGCGGCTGGCCTGAATTTCCTGCGGGCTGCAGCCGGCCGCAAGCCCGCCGACCAAGCAGCATGCGGAGAGGTCCAGCAGACCTACTGCGTAAGCGCCTTTGCGCCCAGCACTGGCATAGAGTGCGATCAGCTGAGGTGCTGATTGAATGAACTGCCCTTTGCCTTCGGCACGCGTGAGCTCAAAGCCACGCATGCCCAGATGGGCAAACAGCGCTTGTTGGGTCAGGGCCAATGATTCGATCGCCTGCACGGGCTGTGCCGGCGTGGCCCGCTCGGCTGTGGCCGCCAGCGCAGAGGATGGAGGCTCGGTCGGTACAGCTTTCGAGTAGAAAGTGCTGCGACCCAGCCCCAGCGCCACCGCGCTGCGCAGGGCGCGATCATCAAAGGGCTTGTTCAAGACAAACAAAGCGCCGTTGCTGCGCGCCTGTGTGCGGCATTCGGCGGCTGTGTCGGTAGTGATGAAGCCCACGGCCACTTTGTTGTGGCCGGTTTGCCTGAGCGTCTGCAGCATCTCTATGCCGGAGACGCCCGGCATGTGCCAATCAGACAGCACCAAATCAGGCTTGAAAGAGGCAACCTTGTCGAGCGCGTCGGCACCGTCGTGGGCGGTTTGAAAGAGTAAGTCACCCAATTCCTCGCACTCGAGCGTGCGGCGAATAATCGCCTGGATGGCACGGCTGTCATCGACGATCAAGATGCGCTGGTGAGCGACGTTATGTTCTTTGCTGGCCTTGGTGGAGGCAGACATGGGTATTCCTCGCAGCCCTGTGATGACGTCGGACCGTTTTCTTCTGGGCCTTGCTGAGCTCCCCGTGGCCATGCCGCCGATTGGCGTGCTGGCTGTTTGCCCTTGACTGCAGGGCTTGTTGGGTGCGCAGTTTCAATGCTTCGCCCTGCGGCAATCGCGCCAAAAGCAGAGCTTTTTCTTGCTAGATCCGGCCTTAGGGATGAGCCAGCGGCAGTGCGAGAAATAGTGCCCATGCGGTGTGACTTTAAGCTAGGTGTTTACGCTGAATGCTTGCGCGCGCAGCACAATGGCGCCATGGAAACAGCAGCCGATAGAGTCGATGCAGTGGTGATTGGCGCCGGTGTGGTGGGTTTGGCGGTGGCGCGCTCGCTGGCGCAGCGTGGGCTGGAAACGCTGCTGCTGGAGCGCGCCGAGCGCATAGGCAGCGGCGTCAGCTCGCGCAATAGCGAGGTCATTCACGCCGGCCTTTATTACCCGCCGGGCTCACTCAAAGCGCGCGCTTGCGTGCAGGGCCGTGAGCTGCTGTATGCGTATTGCGCCAGTCATCAAGTTGCCGTGCTGCGCTGCGGCAAGCTGGTGGTAGCGACCGAGCCCGCACAAGTGGCTGGTTTGCGGGCCTTGGCGGCCAAGGCGCAAAGCAATGGGGTGACCGACTTGCGCTGGCTGGACCGCAAGCAGGCGCAGGCCTTGGAGCCCGAACTGCGCTGCGAGGCAGCACTGCTGTCGCCGTCCACCGGCATCATCGACAGTCATGGCCTGATGCTGGCGCTGTTGGGCGACTTTGAGGCGGCCGGTGGCGCCTTGGCTTTGTGCTCGACCGTCACCGAACTGCAGCGGCACATGGATGACTGGCTGGTGCGCGTGCAGGCCGATGGCGCCGAGATGACGCTGCGGGCTGGCATCGTCATCAATGCGGCGGGCTTGTGGGCGCCTGAGTTGACGCAACACACCGAGGGTTTGCCGCGGGCTCAGCAGGCCAGCGCCCATTACAGCAAGGGCAGTTATTTCTCTTTGGCGGGCCGGGCGCCATTCAGCCGGCTGATTTATCCGCTGCCACAAGATGCCTGGCTGGGCGTGCACCTGAGCCTGGATCTTGCCGGCCAGGCCCGTTTTGGACCCGATGCGCAATGGTTGTCGGGCATTGCCGGGCCGCAGCAGTTGGACTATCGCGTTGAACCCAGGCGTGCTGAAGCCTTTTATGCCGATGTGCGGCGGTACTGGCCGGCCCTGCCTGACGGGGCGCTGCAGCCTGCCTATAGTGGCGTACGGCCCAAGATCCACGGTCCTCAGGAGCCGGCGCCCGACTTTCGCATCGACGGTCCGGCCCAGCATGGCTTGCCCGGCTTGGTGAATTGTCTCGGCGTCGAGTCGCCAGGCTTGACCAGTTGCCTGGCCCTGGCGCGAGAGGCGCTGCAGCGCTTGGAAAACGAGCTGCCTTAGGGCCGCCAGCACATGCCGCAAGCCTTTGTGCAGCGCGTTCTCAAGCCGCGGTCGGCGGCGTCGATTGCTGCAGATAGGCGCTCATTTGCTCGAAAGGGATGGGGCGGCTGACCAAATAGCCTTGCATCTGGTCGCAGCGCAGCAGGCGCAAAATCTTTGCCTGCTCCTCGGTCTCGACACCCTCGGCCACCACCTTTAAACGCAGCGAGTGGGCCATTGAGATCATCGTCGCCACCAGCGTCATATTGGCGGGCTCCTCGAGCATGGTGTTGATGAAGGCACGGTCGATCTTGAGGATATTGGCCGGCAGCTTGGAGAGATAGGCAAGCGAAGAGTAGCCGGTGCCGAAATCATCGATCGACAAATGCATATTGAGCTCGCGCAGCGCCTGCAACTTGTCTATCGTGGCTTCCACATCTTCCATGATCAAGCTCTCGGTGAGCTCGATGTCCAGGCCGTGAGGCTGGCCGGCCTGGCGCAGAATCGTGGCCACCTTGCTGACAAAGTCGGGCTCGCGCAGCTGCACCGCCGACACATTGACGGCGATGCGTGGCGCCGCCAGACCCAGCTCGTTCCAGCTGCAATGATGCCGCGCCGCACGCCGCAAGGCCCATAGCCCCACCGGTACGATCAGCCCGGTCTCCTCGAGCAAGCCGATGAATCGGAGCGGCGGCACCAGACCCAACTCTGAGCTGTTCCAGCGAATCAAGGCCTCGACGCCGCAGAGATGGCGCGTGTCGACATCGACCTTGGGCTGGTAATGCAGGACAAACTCCTCGCGCTCCAAGGCGCGCCGCAGCTGGGTTTCAAAGGCCAGCTTCTCGGCCACCAGTTGGCCGGCGCGGGGGTCATAGAACAGCATACGCTCAGTGCTGGTCTTGCACAGGCGAACAGCGGCCTCGGCATTGCGCAACAGCGTGCGGGCATCCTGGCCGTCGGCCGGGTAGACCGCAACGCCTAGCTTGGCCGAGATTTGCAGCGCCTGCCCGTCAAGCATGAAGGGCGGCTCGAACCAAAGCCGGTATTGCTCGGCCAGCAGGCGTCCAAGCTCGGCCACGCCACGCACATCGGGCAGCAAAATCGCGAAATGATCGGCGCCTATGCGCGCCAGCTGGGCCCTTGTGCCCATCTGCTCGCCCAAGCGCTCGCTCAATTGGCGCAGCAGCGCATCGCCGCCGTGCCGGCCAAACACATGGTTGACGTCTTTGAAGCGTTCGATATCAAGCACCACCAGCGCCAGAATTTGCTGCTCGGCCTGCGCGGCGGCGAGGCCTTGTTCGATGCGCTCCGTCAGCAGGCTGTTGTTGGCCAGGCCGGTCAGGGTGTCGAAGTAAGCCAGGTAGTTGAGGCGCTCGCCTTTTTGGATATGGTCCAGGGCGAAGGCGATGTCGCCCGCCAACTCCAGCAGAAGCTTGACTTCCTGCTCGTCAAACGCATCAATTTGCCCCGAGTTCAGCGTCAAGACGCCGATCGCCTGCTGGTTGATGATGAGGGGGAAGCTGGCTTGCGAGCGCAGACCGCAGGCCAGCAAATCCTCGCGCAGCCCCAACATCGCGGGGTCGTTCTCGATGTCATTGGAGATCACCGCCTGCTGGCTGCGCAGCGCCCGGCAGCAGAGGCGGTCGCTGTCCGGTAGCCCGGCGAGCCGAGTCAGGCGTATCTTGCTCACCAGGCTGGCACTGCCACCATGCCAGGCGGCCAGCGCCCCATGCGAGGCGTCGGCATTGATGACGCCTATCCAGGCCAGGCGGTAGGCGCCCACCTCGACGGCGAGCCGGCAGGCTTCGCGGAACAGATCGTCGGCGCTGCTGACGCGCACGATCAGCGCATTGATACTGGAGAGGAACTCGAAAACGCGGCTCATACGACGCATTTTTTGCTCCGCCAGCCTTTGCTCGCTGACATCCTGGATGGTGCTGAACCAGCGCAAGCGGCCACCGGTGTCGGGTCGACCTGGCAAAGGCTCAATCTCCTGATGCAGGTGTATCCAAACACCATCGCTGCGCAGCAGCCGGTAGTCAACCGAGGTGGCCGAGTTGTTCGCTGCGGCCGCAATGCTGGCCGAGCGGAACAGCTCTCGATCACCGGGATGCAGCAGCGCCAGCCAGGCCCGCGTGCTGATGGGCATCTGCGCCGCTGCGATGCCTATCAGTTCGGGTAGCGAGGGGGACCAGCTTTCAAAGCTGCCGTCGGGACCGGTGATGACGTGTGCCAATTTGGCCAGCGATTGCGCCTGACGCAAGCCGGCCTCGCGGTCCTGCAGTTCCTCGCGCAAGCCAACCTGTTCAGTGATGTCTTCGGCGATGCCAGCAATACGGTACACCTGACCGGCCGTATCAAAGATGGGGAAGCCGCGCGCACGGATGCAGCGCTGGCTGCCGTCCGGTCGCAGGATACGGTATTCGACATCGAAGGCGTTGGCGCGCTCGCTGGCGCTATTCCAACTGCTTACCCGCGGCAGGTCATCGGGGTGGATGGCCCTTTTCCAGGACTGCGGGTCGGCATAAAGGCTGGCGCAGCTGTTGCCGAATATTTCTTCGTAGGCCAGGCTGATGTAGACAAAGTCGCCGCTCTCGGGGCTCATCAGAAAGAACACCTCGCGGATGTTTTCTGCCAGTTGGCGAAAGCGCAACTCGCTCTCAAGCAAGCCTTCGGTCGCCCGCTTGCGCTCCGCTATCTCGCCGATCAGCAGCTGGCTGCTGCGCTGCATCGCCAGGTAGAGCAGGCCGGTTTCGTAGATGCGGCCGGCTTGTGCGGCGTGAATCGACAGCAGGTGCTCGTCGTGCGGGCTGAAGTCCTGCGCGCCAATCTTGTCGATCAATAGCAACCAGCCGTGGATCTGCTTGGGCGAAGCAATCGGCACCAGCAGCCCCGCATTGACGGTCGGGAAGCAGTCCGCCAGGCCGGCGCTGACGGGGTCGCCGGCCGGGTTGACGAAGCGCTGCGGGCGGCCGTCCAGCATCACTTGCCCGAGCTTGCCGGCGTCAATGTTCAAACTGCTCAAACGTTGGACTTGAGCCGCATCCAGCCCCCAGGTGACCAACTGACCGAGCGCCTTGCCGTCCGCTGAACGGGCGGCCAGTACTGCGATGCGGGCCCCCAGCAAGTCGCGTGCGCCGCGGCAGACCTTGTCCAGCAGGGCCTGCGGGTCAAGCTCGGACGCCAGTTGCAGATTGAGCTCGGTGAGCGCGGCCAGGCGCAGGTTGGCGCCTTCGAGTTCGTCAACCTTGGCGGCCAGTTTGTTGGTGATCAGGCGCAGATGCTCGCGCTCGAATTCGGTCGCGTCCTGCCGCTGTGGCTGCTGGCTCGGTTGGCTCAATGCCAGTGCCACCACCCGCAGGACTTCCTCCGGTTCGGCCGGCTTGATCAAGACCTGCGTCACGCCGCAGGCCAGGGCCAGTTGGCGGGCCTCTTTCTCCAGATAGGTGGCGGTGTAGAAGACCACCTGCGTGGCGGCTATCAAGGGCTCGGTGCGCAGTTGACGCACGAATTCGAAGCCGTCCATGCTGGGCATCAAGAGATCGCAGACAACCAAGTCGGGGCGGTCTTCGCGTACCAGTCGCAAGGCCGTGAGGCCGTCAGCCGCCTCCAGCGGCTGGTGGCCTGCATACTTGAGCAAGGTCACGATCAGATCGCGGTTCGGTGCGTGATCGTCAACAACCAGTACTTTTGCCATTTTTGTGGAAGACTCGGTGGGCTCAGTCGGCCTGCTCGGCAGCCGGTGGCGCCTTGCAGCGCAGCGCTGGCGGCAGGTATTGCTCGATTTGACTCACAAAGGTCTGCGGGTCTATGGGCTTGGAAAAATAGCCGTTGAAGCCGGCGTTCATGACGTTCTGCTGATCATTAGGCATGGAAAATGCCGTCACCGCCAAAATGATCGAGTCCACCTGCCCGCGCAGCTGCGCCAGCACTTGATAGCCATCCAGGCCCGGCATTTGCAGATCGCACAAGATCAAGTCGGGGCGTTGTTGCAGGGCGGTGGCGACACCTTCGAGGCCGTCGCGGGCTTGCAGTACCTCATAGCCGCTGAAGGTGAGCAAATAGCGCAGCAGCTCCAGATTGGCTGCGTTGTCCTCGATGATCAGAATGCGCGCGCTCATGTCGCGGGCCGCTCGGTCGGCAAGATGAGCGAGAAGCTGCTGCCGCGCCCGTGCTCACTGCTGAAGACGATCTTGCCGCCCAGCAACTCGGCCAGCTTCTGGCTCAGGTGCAGGCCCAGCCCGGTGCCTTCCGGCGCATTCGGGCGCGCGCTGTTGACGCGCGAAAAGGCGGTGAACAGCTTGTCCTGATCCTGCAGCGGGATGCCGACGCCGCTGTCAGCGACGCGGATCTCGATTGCATCCCGCCCCAGATGCCGGCACTCGAGCAGGGTCAAGTCGACGTGACCCTGGTCGGTAAACTTGATGGCGTTGCCGGCCAGATTCAGGATGATCTGGCAAAGTGCGCGTCTATCGGTGCTCAGCGCCAGCGGCTGCTCGGGCAACTGGACGGTGAAGGCGAGTTTCTTGAGTTCGGCTTGCGGGCGCAGCGTCGCCACCACCTCATCCAGCACGGCCCGGCAGTCAACCGCTGCGAAAACCAGTTCCACTTTGCCGGCTTCGATTTTCGACACGTCGAGCAGGTCGTTGATCAAGGCCAGCAGATGCCGACCACTTGACTGCACGGTACGCAATTGCTTTTGCTGCTCATCATTCAAGGGGCCGGGCAAGCGCATCAGCAAGGTGCCGGTGAAGCCGATGATGGCATTCAAGGGGGTGCGCAGCTCATGGCTCATGCCGGCCAGAAAGCGGTCCTTGGCCTGGTTGGCGTTGGCAAGCTCGAGATTCTTCTCCTGCAAGGCCAGCTCGATGCGCTTGCGCTCGCTGATGTCGCGAATCGCACTCATCACAAAAGCCGATTCTTCGGTGCGCAGAGGGCTAAGGCTGATCTCGATTGGAAACTCGGTGCCGTCCTTTCGCAGCCCGGCCAAATCCAGGCCCGAGCCCATCGAGCGCTTGCGCGGCTGCTGGAAGTAGTTGGACCGGTGGCCTACATGAGCGTGCCGATAGCGCCTTGGAAGCAGCAGGTCGACCGACAAGCCGCGCAGCTCGCCCGCTTCATAACCAAACAAGCGCTCGGCCTGGCTGTTGGCGAGGACGATATGGCCGGTCGGATTGGCCATCACAATGCCATCGGGGGTGGACTCAAGCAGGTCACGAAAGCGTGCCTCCATCAGCTTGGCGTCACGCATGACCTTGATGAAGGTGACGTCCTTCTCGGCCGACAAAATGCATTTCTGACCGCTTTCGAGCTGCACCAGACGGGTGGTCACGTCGACGTAAAGCAGCGACGCATCTTTGCGCCGGCGCACCGACTCATAGGTGGCCATGCCAACATTCAGGGTGGTCTGGAAGTGCTGGCTTTGCCCCTCGCTGTGGTCGGCCGGCACGGTCAAGGCCGTCAAAAGCTGGCCGCAGGCTTGCTCGCGCTCGTAGCCGAAGACCGCTTGCGCCCCGCGGCTCCACTCCAGCACTTCACCCTGCAAGCTCAGCATGATCAGCGCGTCGGGCGACTCGGCGCTCATGTGCGCGATGAGATTGGACGTCATAGTTCACCCTTTAGATCGGCCCATAGTAGT
>CAUPEV010000053.1:0-25229 GCA_963510335.1 uncultured Roseateles sp. | reverse complement strand
TTTTTTTGCCCGCTGCGCTTTGTTCCCCTCTAAGCCGGTGTGGGGCGGTGTGTGCAAAAGGATTTTTCCACGACCCTGATAATGCGTCATGCTCTGGATCAAAGCCTTTCACATCATCTTCGTGGCCAGCTGGTTTGCCGGCTTGTTTTATATGCCGCGGATCTTCGTCAATCTGGCCATGGTGCCTGCCGACAGTCATGCCGAGCGCGAGCGCCTGCTCGTGATGGCGCACAAGCTGTACAAATTCATGAGCCTGCTGATGATCCCGGCGCTCGGCCTGGGCATCTGGCTTTGGTTGGATAACTTCAGCGGCTTCAACCGTGGCTGGCTGCATCTGAAGCTGGCCTTGGTGCTAGGCGCGGTCGGCTATCACCATTTCTGCAAGCGCATTTTGCTTAGCTTTGAGCTGCTGGCAAACCGGCGCAGCCACCGCTGGTTCCGCATCTTCAACGAGATGTCGGTCTTGCTGTTCGCGGCCATCGTGGTGTTGGTGGTGGTGAAGCCCTTCTAAGCGGCCAGGCCATGGTGCGCCGGCAAAGCTCCGCCACTTGGTTATGGCTGGCCTATGCCAGTTTGATCGTCTATGCGAGCCTGTACCCCTTCGGCCCTTGGCTGATGCCGCCGGGCATGCCCGTCGAGGGTTTGCTGCGCCTGCCATGGCCCAAATACTTCGGCGCATTTGACCAGCAAGTCAATCTGATTGGCTATCTGCCCTTGGGACTGCTGGGCTTGGCAGCCGGCTTGCGCAGCGGCTTGGGGCTGCGTTGGGCGATTGTGCTGGGCCTGCTGCCGGCGCCCTTGCTGTCCTATTTGCTGGAGACGGTGCAGTTCTTCTTGCCCTCGCGCGTGCCTTCGCTGGCTGACTGGCTCTTGAACTCCATCGGCGCCTGGTCGGGTGTCGTGCTGGGCTTGGTCTTGCATGCCTTCGGTGGCCTGCAGCGTTGGCATGATTTGCGCGAATACTGGTTTCAGCCGCACAGTGCGGCCGCCTTGGCGCTATTGGCCTTGTGGCCGCTGGGCCTTTTGTTCCCGACCTCGGTGCCTTTGGGGCTGGGGCGCTGGCTGCCACATTTGCAGGATACGGCGCTTGATTTGCTGGAGAACACCCCCTGGGCTTTGCAATGGGGTGATGAGTGGGCCGACAGCACGCGGGCTTTGCCGCCAGGCCTGGAAGCGATTGCGATCGCGCTGGGTTTGCTAGCGCCTTGTTTGCTGGCCTTGTCGGTCGCCAAGCCGGGCAAGCGACGAGCCTTGTTGGTGCTGGGATGTGCCTTGTTAGGTATTTTGGTCACGGCGCTGTCGACCGGTTTGAATTTTGGCCCTAACAATGCCTGGGCTTGGTTGACGCTGGCAACATGGCCCGGCCTTGCTGCCGGCTTGCTGCTGAGTTTGCTGGCGACATTTTTGCCGCGCCTTGTCTGCGCTGGGCTCGGGCTCTTGGTCTTGAGCGCGCTGATTGCGCTGGTCAGCCAGACTCCGGCCGACCCCTACCTGGTGCAGCGCCTGCAGGCCTGGGAGCAGGGCCGCTTCATCAATCTTTATGGCTTGGCCGAATGGATCGGGTGGGTCTGGCCGTTCGCGGCGGTGCTTTGTTTGCTGAACTTAATGGCCCGGCGCAAGCTCTGAACCGCGGGTCATCCCTACAATGGCGGCATGAGTTATTTTGAACGCCACATCTTCTTTTGCTTGAATGAGCGTGAGAGCGGCAAGAACAGCTGCGCTCAACATGGGGCTCAAGCGGGTTTTGATCACTGTAAATCCAGGGTTCGCGACCTGGGGCTGGCCGAAGTCGGCGGCGTGAGGGTGAACAAGGCCGGGTGTCTGCATCGCTGTGCGGGTGGCCCGGTGGCCGTGGTCTACCCGGACGCCGTTTGGTACACCTATGTCGACAACAGCGATATCGACGAGATCGTCGATAAGCACTTGAAAAACGGCCAAGTTGTCGAACGCTTGGTCTTGCCCGATGACGTGGGTCTGTAGGCGATGAATTCCCTCACCGAGAAGAGGCTGATTGCCGGCCCGGCCGGTGTCATTGAATGCGCGATCGACGCGCCCGCAGCGGGCTTGGCGGGACAGTTGCGCGGCATGGCGCTGATCTGCCACCCCAACCCCAGCCAGGGCGGCACCATGGACAACAAGGTCGTGCAAACCATGGCACGCGCATTTGTCCAGTTAGGTTACCGGGCCGTGCGTTTCAACTTCCGGGGTATTGGCAAGTCAGAGGGCGGCTGGGATGCTGGCGTGGGCGAGATAGACGATGCTTTGGCCGTGCTGGCTGCCGTTCAAGAGCCAGGCGAGAATTTTGTGCTGGCCGGTTTTTCCTTCGGTGCATTCATCACCTCGCAAGCCGCCCAGCGCCTGCCTGGTGGCCAGGTCGCGGAACGCCTGCTGCTGGTCGGCCCGGCGACCAGCCGCTTCGACACCGCGGCCGTGCCAGCCGACACGTTGGTGATACACGGCGAGATTGATGATGTCGTGCCGCTCGCCTCGGTGCTGGACTGGGCGCGGCCGCAAGCCTTGCCCATCGTCGTCGTGCCTGGCGTTGGACATTTTTTCCATGGCCAGTTGCCTCTGCTGAAAAGCATCATTGTGCGCAACTGGCAGATTCTGCAGACCTGATTTTTCCCGATTTTCGAGATCCCCCTGATGAAACGATTGATTGCCTTTGTGCTGGCCGCTGCCGGCGCGTTTTCTGTGGCCCATGCGCAGGCACCCCAGCCGCCCGAGATTGCCGCTCGCAGCTTTTTGCTGCTGGACATGACGGCCAACAAGGTCCTGACCGAGCGTGACGCCGACACCCCTAACGACCCGGCCTCACTGACCAAGCTGATGACCGCCTATGTGGTGTTTGGCGCGCTGCGCGACAAGCGCTTGACGCTGGATCAGACCTTGACCATCTCCAAGCGCGCCTGGGACGAGCGCAAGGGCGACCCTTCGCTGATGTTCATCGACACGACCATGACGCCCAAGGTTGATGAGTTGCTGCGCGGCATGATCATTCAATCCGGCAATGACGCTTCGGTCGCTTTGGCCGAAGGTGTCGGCGGCACGGTTGAACAGTTCGTCGCGATGATGAACCGTCAGGCGCAGGCCTGGGGCTTGAAGAACACCGAGTTCAAGAACGTCACTGGCATGACCGAGCCGGGCCATCGCAGCAGCGCGCGCGATCTGTCCATCATTGGCTCCAACCTGATCCGTGACTTCCCCGAGTTTTACGCCTATTACTCGCAGCGCGACTTCACCTTCAACAAGATCCGCCAGGACAACCGCAACCTCTTGCTGCGCCGCGACCCCAGCGTGGACGGCATGAAGACCGGCTATACCGAGGCGGCCGGCTATTGCCTGGTGGCGAGCGCACAGCGCGAATTCCCGAACGGCAAGCGCCGTTTGCTCAGCGTGGTGATGGGCACGGCCTCCAAGGAAGCGCGCGCCAGCGAGAGCCAGAAGCTCTTGAACTGGGGTTACTCCGCTTTCGACGCGGTGCGCTTGTTTGAGGGCGGGCAGGCCATCAATACGGTGCCGGTGTGGAAGGGTGCCGTGCGCGAAGCCAAGCTGGGTGCAGCCGGGCCAGTTTTTGTGGCAGTGCCGCGCGGAGAGGGCGCCAAGCTGCAGACCAAGGTCGAGCGCACCGACCCCTTGGTCGCGCCACTGAGCAAGGGTCAGCGTGTGGGCACTTTGAAGGTCACGACGACCGCCGGGGTGGCTGTGGCCGAGGTGCCATTGGTCGTGCAAGAGGCGGTGCCACTGGCGGGGATTTTTGGTCGTGCCTGGGATGCGATCCGACTTTGGATCAAATAGGCAGACAGTCTGATTCGGGCGTAAGCTCAGCGCAGATCAGGAGAGCAGCATGAATCACTCGGCGAGTAACGCATTACCCGATGTCTTTTGCTATTTGAACGGCGAGTACACACCGCTGGCGGAAGCCAAGATTTCGGTGATGGACCGGGGTTTTATCTTCGGCGATGGTGTCTACGAAGCATTGCCGGTCTATGGCCGGCTGCTGTTTCGTTTTGAGAGCCATATGGACCGCTTGGAGCGCAATCTGGCCAAGTTGCGTATTGATCCGCCGTTGCTGCGCGCCGAGTGGCTGGACATTGCGCGTAAGCTGATTTCCAAGGTGGCCGCGGAGGATCAAAGCGTCTATCTGCAAGTCACGCGCGGCGTGGCGCCGCGCAACCATGTGATGCCAAAGCACATCAAGCCGACTTTGTTTGCCTACAGCAGCCCGGCAAAGCTGGTCAGCGCGGAAGATCGGCATCACGGTGTCGCCTGCATCACCGCACGTGACTTCCGTTGGGAGCGCGGTGACATCAAAAGCACCTCCTTGCTTGGCAATGTGCTGGCGCGCCAGATCTCGGCCGATCAAGGTGCAGCCGAGACGATTCTCTTGCGTGACGGATTTTTGACCGAAGCTTCGGCCTCCAATGTCTGGATCGTCAAGGAAGGTGCCCTGCTGGGCCCGCCCAAGAGCGAGCATGTGCTGGAAGGTGTCAGGGTCGAGCTACTGAAGGAGTTGTGCGAGGAGGTCGGCATTGGCTACAAGTTGCGCCCGATCTCCGAGGCCGATCTGTTTGCCGCCGATGAAATCATCCTCAGCTCGGCCAGCAAGGAGGTGCTGCCGGTGACGACGCTGGATCACCAGCCCGTCGGCCACGGCGCCTTGCATGGCAAGCCCGGTCCGGTTTATGCGCGGCTCTACGAGGCCTACCAACGCGCCAAGCTATTGCAATCCATTTGAGAGCCTTATGAGTACTTTGCCCCCGATGAATATGCCGCCGGATATCCCGCCCGAGCAGTCACTGATCGAATACCCGTCCAAGTTCCCGATCAAGGTGATGGGCACCCATGTGGACGGCTTTGTCGAGGCTATCGTCTTGGTGGCGCGTCAGTTCGATCCCGAATTTGATGAATCGACCCTGGAGCGCCGGCCCAGCAAGGCCGGCAACTATCTTGGGCTGACCATCACCGTGACGGCGACCAGCCGCGAGCAGCTCGACGAGCTGTACCGGACGCTGAGCACGCATCCGATGGTGAAAATAGTCCTTTAAGCCAGCATCTTTAGGTCGTCGGCTCCAGCGCCAGTCGCCGGTCGATATCGATCAGCTTGCTCGGCGCGGCCTCGTCGCCATTGCGGGCGGCAATGTCATACCAGTAGCGCGCCAAGCGCAGATCGGCCGGCGAGCCAAGCCCCGTTTCATACATCGAGGCGAGCAGGTATTGCGCGCCGACATCGCCGCCTATGGCCGCTTCGCGGAACCAGTGCGCCGCTTGTTTCATGTCCAGCGCCGCCCCGCGACCCAGGTAGTAGGCGGTCGCCAAGGCCACTTGCCCATCGATGCTGCCATGCTCGGCCGCGCGGGCAAACCATTGCGTCGAAGTGGCCAAATCGGGCTTGCCCAGCAGGCCTTGCTCATACAGCTGACCCAGTGCCAGCTCGGCACGCACCAGCCCCTTGGCCGCAGCGCGCTCCAGCAAGCGCTTTGCTTCGCGTGGATTCGGTTTAGGCAACTCGGCGCGCAAATGCATCATCGCCAGGTTGTAGTCGCCCAAGGGGTCACGCTTGGCCGACAGCGCCGTGAAGCTGCGCGCTGCGGTTTTCAAGTCTCCCGACTCATAGGCATCGACCGCGAGTTCCAGTGGCGTCGCTGCAGTCTGGGCGCGGGGGCTGCCGACCAGCGCCGCCAGCATCAGGGCTACGGCAAACGAGGGCTGAAGACGAGTAGACATGGGCTTCCTTGGCAATTGAGGCGTGACCTTAACTGAATCTGTGTCGGCCCGCAGGACTCAGGCCTTACAGCCCGGCGCTACGATAGCGGCATGATTCTTGTGAAAACCTTGGGCCTGGTGGATTACGAGGCCACCGTCGAAGCGATGCGGGCATTTACCGAGTCGCGCGGCCCCGATACCCCCGACGAATTGTGGTTGTGTGAGCATCCGCCTACCTACACCCAAGGCCTGGCCGGCCGCGCGGACCATGTGCTTGAAGCGGGGGGCATTCCGGTGGTGCAGACCAACCGCGGCGGCCAGGTCACTTATCACGGCCCAGGTCAGGTCGTCGCCTATCCGCTGCTCAATCTGCAGCGGCTCGGCTACTTTGTGCGCGAGTATGTATTCAGGCTGGAAACGGCAGTGATCCAAACGCTGGATGCCTACGGCATCACCGGCCACCGCGTCGCCGGTGCGCCGGGCATTTATGTGCGCCTGGATGATCCGCAAAGCCATGCCGCTTTGACCGGCCCGGTCGATCCCTTGAACCCTTTTGCGGGCCTGGGCAAGGTCGCCGCCCTCGGCATCAAGGTCAGTCGTCAGTGCACTTACCACGGCGTGGCGCTGAATGTTGCGATGGATTTGCAGCCCTTTGCCGGCATCAACCCTTGTGGCTATGCGGGGTTGGCGACGGTGGACCTCGTTACACTTGGGGTTTTTGCGGATTGGCCCGAGGTGGCCGCGCGCTTCGGGGAGCGGCTACAAGCCCAGCTGGAGCGCTGAACAAGCATGGAGTTTGGCTGGCATGGCGACCGAGAACATCACTCACGAAGCGAAGACGGGCGAGGCGTATGACGCCAGCGCAAAACAAAAATCGCAGGCCAAGACCGCCCGAATCCCGATCAAGATCGTGCCGGCCGAAACGCTGAAAAAACCCGACTGGATCCGCGTCAAGGCCGGCTCGCCGTCGACCCGTTTTTACGAAATCAAGCAGATCTTGCGCGAGCACAAGCTGCACACCGTCTGCGAAGAAGCGTCTTGCCCGAACATCGGCGAATGCTTCGGCAAGGGCACGGCCACCTTCATGATCATGGGCGACAAATGCACGCGGCGCTGCCCGTTTTGCGATGTCGGCCATGGCCGGCCCGATCCGCTGGATGAGGCTGAGCCACTGAATCTTGCCAAGACGATTGCCGCCTTGAAGCTCAAGTACGTCGTGATCACCAGCGTCGACCGCGATGACTTGCGCGACGGCGGTGCTGGCCATTTCGCAGAGTGCATTCGCCAAGTCCGCGAGTTGAGTCCAACGACGCAGATCGAAGTGCTGGTACCCGACTTCCGTGGCCGTGCCGATCGCGCGCTGGACATCCTCAAAGCCGCGCCGCCGGACGTGATGAATCACAATCTGGAAACCGCGCCGCGCTTGTACAAGGAAGCCAGGCCCGGCTCCGACTACCAGTTCAGCCTGGATCTGTTGAAGAACTTCAAGGCGGCCGTGCCCGGCGTGCCGACCAAGAGCGGCATCATGGTGGGCCTGGGCGAAACCGACGAAGAAATCCTGCAAGTGATGCGCGATATGCGCGCTCACAATATCGATATGTTGACCATAGGCCAGTACCTGGCGCCGAGCGGCCACCATTTGCCGGTGCGCCGCTATGTGCACCCGGACACCTTCAAGATGTTCGAGGAAGAGGCCTACAAAATGGGCTTCAGCCACGCCGCCGTTGGCGCAATGGTGCGCTCCAGCTATCACGCCGATCAGCAGGCGCACGGGGTGGTGGCGGGCAGCTGATTGGGTTGACTGGATGAATAAGAAAAGGCGCTGAGTTCAGCGCCTTTTTTCTTGCGCTCAGCGCGCGTTTCAGCCTTCGCTGATCCGCTTCGCCAAGTGTGCCAAAGCTTCCTCGACCTGATCGACCAAGACCAAGCAGAGATCGCCCGGCTGCAGCCGTACCAAGGCCTTGTCAATGGCGATGAATTCACCGCGAATTTCATCGATGAAGGTGGTGCGCTCAGCCCCATTCAGGCCCTCGCGCAGCAAGGCCATCACCTCGCCATCAGAGCGGCCGCGCTGGCAGGCATCTTCGAACAAGAGCACATCATCAAAGGCACTGCCCAGAATGACGGTCTGCTCGCGGATGTCTTCATCGCGCCTGTCGCCGGCGCCGCTGATGACGACCGAGCGGCGTTTGCCCGGTAGGGCGCTAACGGCCGCCACCAATGCCCGCATCGCGTCGGCGTTATGACCATAGTCAGCGATCACGGTGGCGCCCCGGTAGTCCATTACATTGAAGCGACCCGGTGCGTTGTCGGCATCGTTGGCAAAGCTGGCCAAGCCGCGCCGCACGGTGTCCCAATCCAAGCCAATGCCCCAAGCCGCAGCGACCGAGGCCATCGCGTTTTCGATCTGGAAGCCGATCGCGCCATTGCGGGTGATCGGAATGTCGCGCAGCGCAATGTTCTCGCGCCATGAGCCTTGTGCTGCCACCAGCATGTCGCCGTCGATATACACACAGCGCTTGCCTTGTGCGCGGTGCGTGGCCATCAAGGGGTGATGGCGGTCGGAGGCGAAGAAGATGATCTGACCTGGGCAGGCCGCAGCCATTTTGGCGACCTCTGGGTCCGCAGCGTTCAAGACGGCATAGCCCGAGGCTGCGACGTTTTGCACGATCACGCGCTTGACCAAGGCGAGTTCTTCCACGGTGTTGAGGAAGTTCATGCCGAGGTGGTCGCCTGCGCCCAGATTGGTGACGACGGCCACTTGGCAGCGATCGAAGCCCAGGCCTTCACGCAGCACGCCGCCGCGCGCGGTTTCAAACACCGCTGCTTCAACGTCCGGGTGCATCAGCACATTGCGCGCGCTCTTGGGGCCCGAGCAATCGCCGCTGTCGATCTGGCGCCCATCAACATAGACGCCGTCGGTATTGGTCATGCCAACCTTGAGTCCGCAGGTCGCGAACAAATGGGCGATCAGGCGCGAGGTGGTGGTCTTGCCATTGGTTCCGGTGACGGCCACCACAGGGATGCGGCCATCTTCGCTCTTGTGGCCATGGCCATAGAGGTGGGAGATGATCGCTTCGCCGACATTGCGGCCCTTGCCATAGCTGGGGCTCAGGTGCATGCGCAAGCCAGGTGCGGCATTGACCTCGACGACGCCGCCGCCAATTTCTTCCAGCGGCCGCAGCACGCTCTCGGCCACCACGTCGACGCCGCAGACATGTAGGCCAACCACTTGCGCGGCGGCGATCGCACGCGCCGCCACTTCAGGGTGCACATCGTCGGTGACATCGGTTGCGGTGCCGCCGGTGGACAGGTTGGCGTTGTTGCGCAGGATCACGCGCTGGCCCTTGGGCGGCACCGATTCCGGGGTTAGGTCTTGCTGCACCAAGCGCGCCACGGCGATATCGTCAAAGCGGATCTTGGTCAGCGAAGTGGCATGGCCGTCACCGCGCTTGGGGTCGGCGTTGACCTTGTCGACCAGCTGCTTGACCGTCAATCTGCCATCACCGATCACATGCGGCGGGTCACGGCGGGCGGCGGCGATCAGCTTGTCGCCGACCACCAAGAGCCGGTAGTCGCTGCCGGGCAGAAATTTTTCAACCATCACCTGGCCGATGTCTTCGGCGGCCTTGTAGGCAATCTCCATGTGAGCGCGCGTGACGACATTGACCGTCACACCCTTGCCTTGGTTGCCATCCAGCGGCTTGACAACCACTGGCAGGCCGATCTCTTCGGCCACGGCCCAGGCTTCATCGACCGAGTCGACCGGCGCGCCGATCGGCACCGGCACGCCGGCCGATTGCAGCAGGCGCTTGGACAAGTCTTTGTCTTGTGCAATGGATTCGCTGACGGCGCTGGTTGCATCCACCTCGGCCGCCCAGATGCGGCGCTGCTTGGCGCCCCAGCCGAACTGCACCAGGCTGCCTTGCGTCAGGCGGCGATAGGGCACGCCGCGCGCCAATGCGGCGTTGACGATGGAGCCGGTCGAGGGGCCAAGGCGCACGTCTTCGTCCATTTCGCGCAGCTTGGCCAAGGTCGCGTCGGCATCGAACACACCGCCGTCACGGGCCGCTTCGACCAGCTTGCAAGCTTCCTCGAAAGCAAGTCGGCCCACGTCTTCTTCGCTGTACTCGACCACCACCTGATAGCTGCCGGCTTCCGAGGTGATATGGGTCTGGCTGAAGGTGACCGGGCAGCCGGCTTGCGCCTGCAGGGCCAAGGTGGCTTGCTCCAGCACATGAGCGAGCGAGATCGGCGTGCGGGTGGCGCTGGCCGGCCGCAGGGCGCCTATGCTGGGGAAAAGCGCGCGCAAGCGGGCCTCGAAGTCGGGCATGTCGGCGAGCGACTGCTCGGCCGGCGTGCAATGCACCACGGCTTCGATGGCGGTGTGGCGGCTCCACATATTCGGGCCGCGCAGGGCGCGGGTGCGAGAGACTTCCATGTTTGGTCTTCCTCGATGCTCTATTAGGTTTGTCGGTGCGCCTGCTCAGGCGGCAATATCAGACGGCAAGTTCAAGCGGCTGGATCAGGCGCTGTTCAGGCAGGCAAGTCGGGCACAAAAGTATCCAAACCGGCTGAGATCAACTCGGGTGAGATGTTCAAGGCCCAAGCGGTGGCTACGGCGCCCAGCACGGTGGCGGCATCGATTTCCGCCTCGCTGCCCGCGTTGCTGGCCGCAAAGCGGCGCAATAAAGCGTCCACATTGGCGCCGACGGTTTCCGACTGTCCATGCGCGAGCACGGCCGCGCCGCCCTGCAAAAAGACCGCCCGCCCGCCTTGCGTGCGGTGCTCGACCAAGGCCTCCAAGCCCGCGTCCAAGGCGTACAGCACAACTTCGCCGTCGCACAAATCGCTCATTTCCACCAGCAGCGGCTCGGCTGCGTTCAGCACGGCCGCGCCCTCGGCCAAGACCACATCGACTTGGGTGCGCAAGACCTTGTAGAGTTGGTCGGGGTTCATCACATCGAACTCGGCCAAACCTTCGATACCACCCATATCGGTGATCAGGCCGACCTGGCAGCGGTCATAGGACAGACCGTCACGCAGGATGGAAGCGGCGCTGTTCTCTATCACCACCGCATCGACACCACGGTTCATCAACAGACGGTGCGCGGCGTCCCAGCGCACGCTGCTCTTGCGCTCGACCCGGCGCGTACCGAGGAATAGACCGTTACGGCAGGCCAGGCCGACATGACGGCCATTCAGATGCAAGAGCCAGGCCACCAGGCGCGCGATCGTGTGGGTGCCGCGTGAGCCTGCCACGCCGACGATGGGGATGCGGCCGTTCGCGTCTTCTGCGAACAGATGGTCGATGATGGCCTTGCCAACCGGCTGGGGCATGCCTTCGGCCGGCTTCAGATGCATCAGCAGGCCTGGCCCGGCGTTGACTTCAACAATCGCGCCGCCTTGTTCGGCCAGTGGGCGGCCGATGTTCTCTGCCACCAGGTCAACACCGGCGATGTCCAGGCCGATCACCCGTGCTGCCAGGCTCACCGCATGGGCGACATCGGGATGAACCTCGTCGGTGCAGTCAATCGAGACATTGCCATTGCGCTGAATCATCACTTGGCGGCCAGCTTCGGGCACGCCATCGACCTTCAAGCCTTGACGTTCCAAGTCGAGCGCGATCACCGAGTCTTCGAGCACATTGATGCGATTGAGCGGGAACTCTTCGGTCAAGCCGCGTCGTGGGTCGTTGTTGATCTGTGAGTCGATCAGTTGGACGACGGTTTGCACGCCGTCGCCGGTGACATAGGCGACCTCGCCGCGCGCGGCCGCCACGACCCGTCCGCCCACCACCAGCAGGCGATGCTCATTGCCGGGGATGTAGCGCTCGACCAGCACCTCGCTGCCATGCTGCTCGGCCAAAGCGAAGGCTGCCATCACATCGGGGCGGGTCTTCAAATCCAGCGTTACGCCGCGGCCGTGATTGCCGTCGGAAGGCTTCACGACGACCGGCAGGCCGAGGTCCTCGGCCGCGTCCCAGGCCGCTTCGGCGGTTTTGACGGCCACGCCTTCGGGCACTGGCACGCCGACAGCCTTGAGCAGCGATTTGGTCAGGTCCTTGTCGCCGGCGATGCCCTCAGCGATGGCGCTGGTCATATCGGTCTCGGCGGTCCAGATGCGGCGCTGGCGCGCACCATGACCGAGCTGCACCAGATTGCCGTCGTTCAGGCGGATATGCGGGATGCGCCGGTCGGTGGCGGCAGCGACGATGGCGGCCGTCGAGGGGCCGAGATAGCAGTCGTCGAGCTTGTCGCGCACGCGTGCCACCGCCGCGTTGACGTCAAAGGTCTCGTCATTGATGGCGGCCATCAGCAAGGCGTGACCCTCGGCCAGGGCGCTGCGCGCCACATGTTCGTCGCGAGCCCGGAACACCATGCGGTAGACGCCTCGCTGGCTGGTCGAGCGCGTCTGGCCAAAGCCGGTCGGCATGCCGGCCAGGTTCAGCAACTCGATCACGATGTGCTCCAGTACATGGCCGCACCAAGTGCCCTCGACCAGGCGCTGCAAAAAACCGCCGCGTTCGCCGACGCCGCAGTGATGCTCGATCAGCGCCGGCAGCGCCTTGGTCAGTCGCTCGGTGAAGCCGTCCAGCAAATTGGTCGGCCAGTCTTCCAGCTCGCCCAGATCCAGCCAAACTTCCAGTACGGGACGGTAGGTCCACATATTGGGGCCGCGCAAATAATTGATGCGCAGCAGCTTGATGTCTTCTTTCTTGCTCATGTGTGGCTAGGAGGTTGGAGGCCTGTTGAGGGCCGAATTCGTAGGGGTGGCTTTTTTAAACTGGCGCAATTGTGCGCTCAGTTGAAGCCAGTTTGGCGCAGCGGCTGCGCCGTCACGGGTGTCGGCAACGCAACGCTAAATCGCTGCGGCGAGCGCAATGCGCTCGAATTCGCCGGTAAGCGCGTGGCTATGAGTGAAAATCCGGCCTTAAACCTTGCCGGCGACCCATTTGAGGCGGCCGACCCAAAAATAGATTGCGTCATCACATGTCAGTTGAAGTGTCTGTGCAGCACCCCCGATGGCCCGAACTCCAAGCGCGATTGCTGCCACACGAGAACGTGCTGGCCCCGCTGGAGGTTGACCTGGACTCGCAAACCCGTTTCGCGCGCGGCTTGCTGGTCCTGACCGAACAACGTTTATTGGCATGGGATCCGGCCACGGTGCAATGGTCGGAATGGGCGCTGACGCCTGGCTTGAAGATGCAGATTTCCGATCACGCAGGCATCGGATCGCTGGAGTTGCTGGATGCCGATCGGCGTTTGGGCCTGTGGCGCTTCACGCTGGAGATGAATCTGCAAGCCCAGCGCTGGCAGGATTTGTTCACCCGGCGCATCGAGTCGGGCGGCGTCCACGAGCATGCGCAGGCCTCGGAGGCTGCCGAGGCGGAATATTGCCCCAGCTGCCAAGCGCCGCTGCCGCCGGATAGCGAGGAGTGCCCGGCCTGCGCACGCGAGCTACATACGCCGCCCTCGACCTGGGTGCTGCTGCGCTTGGCCCGCTTTGCCAAGCCCTATCAGGGTCAACTCTTGCTCGGCTTCTTGTTGATGCTGGGTTCGACCGGTGCGACCTTGGTGGCGCCGTACCTGAGCATTCCGCTGATGGACAAGGTCTTGATCCCCTTCCAGGCCGGCCACAAGATCGACCCCTATCTGGTCGCGCTGATTCTGAGCGGCTTGTTCGGCGCCTCCCTGGTGTCCTGGTTGCTCGGCTGGGCCAAGACCTATATCTTGGCCCTGGCTTCGGAGCGTATTGCCGCCGACCTGCGCACCGCTACTTTTGAGCATTTGCTGAGTCTGTCGCTGGAATATTTTGGCAATAAGCGCACTGGAGATTTGATGTCGCGCATCGGTTCCGAGACCGACCGCATCAGCGTCTTTCTGTCCCTGCATGCTTTGGACTTCATTACCGATGTCTTGATGCTCTTGATGACGGCGACGATTCTGTTTTCGATCAACCCCTGGCTGGCGCTGGTCACCCTCGTGCCGCTGCCCTTTATCTCGTGGATGATCCATTTGGTGCGCGACCGCCTGCGCACCGGCTTTGAGAAGATTGACCGTGTCTGGGGCGAAGTCACTTCGGTGCTGGCCGACACCATCCCCGGCGTGCGCGTGGTCAAGGCCTTTGCCCAAGAAAAGCGCGAGGCGCAGCGTTTCCGCGAAGCCAATGCCAATAACCTCAAGATCAATGACAAGCTGAACAAGACCTGGAGCTTGTTCGGCCCGACGGTCTCGCTGCTGACCGAGTTCGGCCTGCTGGTGGTCTGGGCCTTCGGTATCTACCTGGTGTCCAAGCAGGAGATCACGGTCGGTATCTTGACCGCTTTCATCGCCTATATCGGGCGCTTTTACGGACGCATGGATTCCATGAGCCGTATCGTCTCGGTGACGCAAAAAGCGGCCGCCGGCGCCAAGCGCATTTTCGACATCCTCGACCATCAGTCCAATGTGCCTGACCCGGTCAACCCGGTGCCCCTGGAAAACTGCAAGGGCGGTTTGCAAATCCAGGACATCGGCTTCCGTTACGGCAACCGCGCCGTGATTCGCGGCCTGTCGCTGGACATCAAGCCTGGCGAGATGATTGGCCTGGTCGGTCACAGCGGCTCGGGCAAGAGCACGCTGGTCAACTTGATTTGCCGTTTTTATGACGTGACCGAAGGCGGCATCCGCGTCGATGGCCTGGATCTGCGTCGTATCGGCGTGGCCGATTACCGCCGCCATATCGGTCTAGTGCTGCAGGAGCCGTTTCTGTTCTTCGGCACGATCGCCGAGAACATCGCTTATGGCAAGCCCGACGCGACGCGGGCCGAGATCGTCGCGGCTGCGCGCGCCGCCCATGCGCATGAGTTCATCTTGCGCTTGCCGCAGGGCTACGACTCGCTGGTCGGCGAGCGGGGCCAGGGCTTGAGTGGCGGCGAACGTCAGCGCATCTCGATTGCGCGCGCGCTGCTGATCGACCCGCGCATCCTGATCCTTGATGAGGCCACCTCTTCGGTCGACACCGAGACCGAGAAGGAGATTCAAAAGGCGCTGGACAACCTGGTCAAGGGCCGCACCACAATTGCGATCGCCCATCGTTTGTCGACGCTGCGCAAGGCCGACCGTCTGGTGGTAATGGATCGCGGGCAGGTGGTCGAAGAAGGTCCACATGACGCCTTGATGGAGAAGCGCGGCGCCTATTGGCGTTTGTATGAGGCACAGGTCAGGCGGGTTGATGCCGATGGTGACAAAGTCTTGCCCCTGCTGCCGCCCAATTTGAATGCACACACGGCGCAACAATGAGTGAATTGAACATGCTTCCTTTTCAAGCCTTGTCCCGCAACGCCTTCGGCCGATTGTTGCTGACCGACGCGCAAGGCATCGTTCATACCGACGTTGTCGTCGTGCGTGCCCATCCCATCTCGGCGCCCGACGAGGGCGTGTCCCTGGTTGGCAGCGATGGCCATGAGTTGGCCTGGATCGAGAGCTTGGCCGCCTTGACCAGCGCCGAGCGTGAACTGCTGACGGCCGAATTGGCCAGCCGCGACTTCATGCCGACGATTCAGCGCATCGTCGCCGTCTCAACCTTTTCCACGCCCAGCCAATGGACGGTGGAGACCGACCGCGGCGAAACGGTATTCATCTTGAAGACCGAGGAAGACATTCGCCGCTTGCCCGATGGCCGCTTGTTGATCGCCAGCAGCCATGGTCTGCAGCTGATGATTCAGGACCGCTTTGCACTCGACCGGCCTTCGCGCAAGCTCTTGGAACGCTTCCTCTGATCAAGCGGGAATCATGCGCTGGGCCGCGCCGACGTACAGCGGTATGCCCAGCAAGATATTGAAAGGGAAGGTCAGCCCCAGGGACATGCCGAAGTAGAGGCTGGGGTTGGCCTCCGGAATAGCGTGGCGCACGACCGCTGGCACGGCAATATAGGAGGCGCTGGCCGCCAGCACCATCAAGAGCGCCGCATTGCCTTGCGACAGCCCGCAGATCAAGCTCAAACCCAAGGCAATGCCGGCATGCACCAGCGGCGCACCCAAGGCGTAGGCAATCAGCAATGGCGGCTGGCGTTTGAGCCCGGCCATATTGCGCGCGGCCAGCAGTCCCATGTCGAGCAGGAAGAAGGCCAACATGCCTTTGAACAGGTCGCCGGCAAAAGGCTTCATCGCCGCTTGGCCCACATCGCCGCTCAAGATGCCCACCACCATGGCGCCGATCAAGAGCAGTTGCGCGCCGTCGGTCAGCGCTTCATGCATCACCTTCGACAAAGGGCCAGGGTTGGCGACCGTGGCGCCTTGGTCCCCTTGGCGGCGCCGCACCAGATTGGCCAGCAGCACGGCCATGATGATGGCCGGAGATTCCATCAAGGCCATTGCTGCAGCCATATGGCCGCCGAAGGCGATGCCGTGGTTGTCGAGGTATTGAACGGCGGTGATGAAGGTGACTGCGCTGACTGAGCCATAGGTGGCGGCAATCGCTGCTGCATCAAAACCCGACAGGTAGCGGCGCAAGACCAAATAGCCCAGACCGGGCACCAGCACCGCCAACAGCAATGCCAGTCCTAGGCTGATGCTCACTTCGTGCGTTAGGCCTGACTCTGCCAAGGCAAAGCCGCCCTTCAGCCCCAGGGCCATCAACAAATAGAGCGATAGAAATTTTGAAATCTGGGCGGGGATCTCGAGATTCGACTTGAGTGCACCGGCAGCGATGCCAAACACGAAGAAGAGGATGGCTGGGTCTAGGAAGCTCTGCATGATTTTTTGTTCTTTCTGCCCTGAATGCAGGCCTGGATTTGATCTGGACTAGAGCCGACGCTTGAACCACATGGGTATTTGCTGCGCCAATGCGAACAGCTCCAGACCCCAGAACCAGGCCGCGCAGACGACCGCGATGCTGAACAGAATCGAAATGACCGCCATCGCCATGCCCGCCAAGATCGCGACACCGTCGCGTGCCACCAAGCCCAAGCCCAGCAGCATCAAGGCCAGGGCGGGAAAGAGATTGCCCAAAGGGATGGGCAGCACGATCAGCGCTGCCATCAGGCCGGCCTTGGCGGCCAGCCAGCGCTGGCTCGATCCGTCGGATAGAGACTTCAGGCGAGGGCGGGTCAGGCGGCCCGATATTGCGTAAAAGCGCGCCAGCAGATGCAGCACCCGAGCCGCCCAGCGGCTGGGCAGATTGAACGCGGCAACTCGCCTTGGCAGCCCGCTAGACGCGGCTGAATGGCCTCGCCACAAGGCCAAGGCCATCGCCAACAGGCCCAGACCCAGCACCGAGCCCACGCCGGGCACGGGCAGCAAGCAGGGGGCGGCCAGCAAAATCATCAAGGTGCCCTGTGCGGCCGGGCCGTGGGCGGCGGCCAATTGCTGCAAACTGACGCCTTCGGCGGGCAGCGTGAGGGCGGCGCTGCGCAGGCGCTCGGACAGTGCGGCGGTCAAAAGCTGAGCTTTCTCGGCGTCAATGCAGCAGTTCCGGGGCTGCAGCTTGCTGCGCGCCAGGCACCGGCGCATAGAGCGCGTTTTCAAGTCCCCATTGCTCAAGGACGGTCAGCAGCACAAGCGCTTCGCCGGGGTCGACAAATTGGTCGGCCTCGATCACGGTAACGCAGAGTTGCAGCAAGGTCAGCCTCAAGGCCGGGTCGTCAATCTCGGCCAGCAGGGTCGCCATGGTCTGCGGAGCGACCCGGCACACGCTCGCGTCAGATGGGCGGGCGTTGCTGAGCAAATCGACGCACAGCGCCCGCATCACGTCTTGCAATTGAACCCGGTGCAAGCCGAGTTGTGCGTAGGCGTCTTGCTGGTCAAGTGCCTCAATCTCGACGGCGGACAAGCTGCCGTCGGCAAGTGCTGCCAGAGACAAGATACGGGCGGCCGCTTCAGGGCTGTTGCGTGGGTAGCTGCGCATAGGGAGGAGGGAATTGCTTTTGCTCTGAAAAGAGGGTTTCGGTGTGGTGCATTGGCGCGCTGATTCAAAGCAGGAAGACGCTGGCGCTGGCCAGCGCGCCGGAGCCTCCAAAGCCGGCCAGCAACCTGGCATCACGGCGGTTTTCGTCCCTGAACTCGACGTAGGCAACGTACAAGAAGCTGGTGGCCAAAACGGCCAGGCCGAGAGCGATTCCGTTCATATGGGTTTCTTTCTTGATCGGCGCGCAGCCGATCGGGTGTTGCTTTGTAAGGTGGACTCTGCGCTCAGTCGAAGAAGTCGCTGAGCCAAGACTTCCGGCGACGCTGTGGCTGGCTGTAGTGACCCTGATGGCCTTGATTGCCATGGCGGCTCTGGGCTTGCGGGTAGTCGGAGTCTGCAACGTCGCTATGTCCGTGGCTTCGGTGCTGACTCGGCGGCGGCGCAGGGGGCTGAGCCTGGGCGGCGAACTCGATCAATTTGTCGAGTTCGCCGCGGTCCAGCCAGATGCCTCGGCAGTCGGGGCAGTAGTCGATTTCGACTCCTTGGCGTTCACTCATTGCCAGGGTACTGGTAGGGCAGCGGGGGCATTTCATGGTGTTCTCACTGTTTGATGTGGAGGGCTTGCGGGAAGCGAGTTCAATCGTCCGAGCCGCCAAAGCCGAATAAGGCCAAGAGGCTGGTGAACAGATTGAAGATGGAGACGAACAGGCCGACGGTGGCGAGCACATAGTTGGTCTCGCCGCCATTCACAATCCGGCTGGTCTCAAACAGGATCAAGCCGGCCGACAGCAAGGCCACCATCGCCGACACCGCCAGGCCCAAGGCCGGAATCTGCAAGAAGACGGCGCCCAAGCCGGCCAGCAGCGCGATCACCATGCCGGCGAACAGAAAGCCGCCCATGAAGGAGAAATCCTTCTTGGTGGTCAGCACATAAGAGGACAGAGCCAGGAAGGTGGCGCCGGTCGCAGCCAAGGCCAGCATGATGGTTTGCGCGCCGCCCGGCAAGGCCAGCGATTTGGCCAAGACCGGGCCCAGGCTGTAGCCCATGAAGCCGGTCAGGGCGAACACGGCGGGGATGGCCCAGCCGCTGTTTTGCAGCTTGTGGATGGCAAACAGCAGGCCGAAGGTGGCGCCTAGCGTCAAGATCAGGCCCGGCGCGGGCAGCTTCATGGCCACGCCTGCGGCGGCGACGGCGGCGCTGAACAGCAGCGTCATCGAGAGCAAGGCGTAGGTATTGCGCAAGACGCGGGCGGTAGCCGGGCTGCTGACGGCGGATTGATCGCGGCTGCCGCTGTGTTGTTCGACGCCGTCAATGACGGCCGGGCTGGCATAGGTTTTGGTGGCGGTTTCCATGATGTGTGCTTTCGCTTGAATATGTGAATGGAGTGATCGGTTCAACGTTCGCCGCTGGCAAGGGGCGCGAATTGAAGCCGCTTGTCGCCGCGCGGGTGGCTGCGGCTGCGCTGCCAAGCTTTGACCAAGGCATGCGCCGCGCGCGCCAAGGCGGCCTCGAAGGCGGCGCGCCAGGCTCTGGCCGTGGCGACGATCACCAGCGTGCCGGCGCCATGCGTGCGCAACTCCAGCGTGCAGCGCTTGTCGATGCCGCCGCGAGGGCCGTTGACATCACTCATCTGCACGCGGGCAAGGGGTACGTTCAAGGCGACACGGCGCATGGCAAAGCGCAGCCGCTCGGTCGCGAGCTCGCGCAGGGCCAGCGCGTCGGCGTCTTTGGATTCGAAATGGACTTGCATATCGGAACTCCTATGGGCTTGAAGGTGAACGGAGAATAGGTTGCCGCTCGCAAATGAAAAAGCAGATAATGGCGCAACAATACTTCTGTTTAACATGATGAATGGCAGGGCCAACGCATGAGTCTCAGCTATAGCTACAAGCATCTCTACTACTTCTGGGTGGTGGCCAAGGAGGGCGGCGTGTCACGCGCGGCTGATCGGCTAGGCATGGCCGTGCAGACGGTCAGCACGCAGGTGCGTGAGCTGGAGCGGGCCTTGGGCTATGCGCTCTTGAAGCCGGCCGGGCGCGGCCTGGTGCTGACCGAAGCGGGGCAGGTGGCTTTGCAGCAAGCCGATCAGATTTTTCAGCTTGGCGAGCAACTGCCCGCGCTGGTGCGCGACGCGGCGAGTACGCCAACCGTGCGCTTGGCTGTGGGCATCTCAAATGGCCTGCCCAAGCTGGCGGTGCGCCGTTTGCTCCTGCCTGTAATGGACGAGCCGGGCCTGCGCTTGCTGTGCCATGAAGACCAATTCGAAGGCCTGCTGAGCGAGCTGGCGCTGCACCGCTTGGATGTGGTGCTGGCCGATAGGGCGGCGCCTGCCAACCCGAATCTGAAGGTCTACAGCCATTCGCTGGGCGCTTCTCCCATGGCTTGGTATGCACCGGAGGCGCTTTACGAGGCCGCCTTGACGGACTTCCCGCGGTCCTTGACCAAGGTGCCGGTCTTGCTGCCGACCACGCATTCGGCCGTGCGGGCGCGAATTGACCAATGGTTCGAGCGCATGGGCGTGCAGCCGCACATTGCCGGGGAGTTCGAGGACAGCGCCTTGCTGGCGACCTTTGGTGGCGGCGGCATGGGCGTGTTCCCCGCCACCGAGTTGGTGCATGACAAGCTGATTTCCCGCTACGACCTGCGCCGCGTTGGCGATTGCGAAGGCGTGCAAGAGAACTTCTTTGCGATCGGGGCCGACAAGAAGGTTGCGCACCCCTTGATTCGGCGTCTGCTGCTGGCCTGGCATTGAAATAGAATCGGTCGCTTGGTTGACGTTTACGTAAGCGTCAACCGAATAAACAAGCATCTGGCCTTACCATGGCCGGCGCCCAACAATCTTGGAGACGATATGAATTTGCCCGGCCTGAATTTCCAACTCGGTGAAGACATCGACGCGCTGCGCGATGCGGTGCGTGATTTCGCGCAGGCTGAGATCGCGCCGCGCGCGGCCGAGATCGATCACTCCGACCAGTTCCCCATGGATCTGTGGCGCAAGATGGGCGATCTGGGCGTGTTGGGCATCACCGTCGGCGAGGAATATGGCGGCGCGAATATGGGCTATCTGGCCCACATGATCGCGATGGAAGAAATCAGCCGGGCCTCCGCCTCGGTCGGCCTCTCCTATGGCGCGCACAGCAATCTGTGCGTGAACCAGATCAAGCGCAATGGCAATGCCGCGCAAAAAGCCAAATATCTGCCCAAGCTAATCAGCGGCGAGCATGTCGGTGCGCTGGCAATGAGTGAGCCGGGGGCTGGCTCTGACGTGCTGAGCATGAAGCTGCGGGCAGAAGACAAAGGCGGCTACTTTCTGCTCAACGGCAGCAAGATGTGGATCACCAACGGCCCTGACGCTGATACCTTGGTGGTCTATGCGAAGAGCGAGCCGGAGCTGGGTGCGCGCGGCGTGACCGCTTTTTTGATCGAAAAAGGCATGCCGGGATTCAGCGTCGCTCAAAAGCTCGACAAGCTGGGCATGCGCGGCAGCCACACCGGCGAGCTGGTTTTCCAAAACGTGGAAGTGCCGGCCGAGAACGTGCTGGGTACGCTCAATGGCGGCGCCAAGGTTTTGATGTCGGGCCTAGACTATGAACGCGCGGTCTTGACAGGCGGGCCGCTGGGCATCATGCAAAGCGTGATGGACAACGTGATTCCCTATATTCATGACCGCAAGCAGTTCGGTCAAAGTATCGGCGAGTTCCAACTGATCCAGGGCAAGGTCGCGGACATGTACACGGTCTTGCAGGCCGGCCGCTCTTTTGCCTACACAGTCGCGAAGAATCTTGATCTCTTGGGTGCCGAGCATGTGCGCCAGGTGCGCAAGGACTGCGCCTCGGTGATTCTGTGGACGGCCGAGAAAGCCACCTGGATGGCCGGTGAGGGCGTGCAGATCTTCGGCGGCAATGGCTATATCAATGAATACCCGCTGGGCCGACTCTGGCGCGACGCCAAGCTGTATGAAATCGGGGCGGGCACTTCCGAGATTCGCCGCATGCTGATTGGCCGGGAGCTCTTCGCGGAGACCATGTAATTGGTCGAGACCGTCCTTGTCATCCCGGCACTGCAGGGCCAGCGTTGTCGTTTGCGCGAGTTGCGGCCGAGCGACGCCGCCTCGCTGCAAGCCCATGCCGATGACGAGGCGGTTTGGCGCAATCTCTTCGACGGCTTTCCGCGTCCCTATACGCTGGCCGACGCCCAGGCTTGGTGTGGCGGGGGCTGGCGCCACGGCGGTCATGTTTGGGGCATCGAGGTCGACGATCAGATCATTGGCTGCGTGGGTTTTGAGAGTCAGCTCGGTTGGCTGCGCTGCAATGCCGAGATCGGCTACTGGATAGGCCAAACTTACTGGCGCCGAGGCATCACGGCCGAGGCACTGCGCTTGGTGACTGATTGGGCCTGGGCAAACAGACCCGAACTCAGTCGCCTGTTTGCGCCGATCTTTGCTTGGAACGAAGGCTCGCAAGCGGTAGCTCGCAGCGCCGGCTACCGGCTTGAAGCCCATTGGCCGCAAAGTGCCTTCAAGGCCGGCCACTTGATTGACCGCGTCGTCTGGGCCTGCTATCGCAATGCCGCAAGCCCGCTGTCATCAGCAGCCTCGACAATCAAAGCATGACTACCGAACTCAAAGAGCTGCTGGACAGCAATAAGCAATGGGCCGTCGACACCGAGGCGCGTGAACCGGGTTTTTTTCAGCGCCTGCTGAAGCAGCAAACACCGCAATATCTGTGGATAGGCTGCGCCGACAGCCGCGTGCCGGCCAACGAGCTGGTCAATCTGCTGCCGGGCGAGTTGTTCGTGCACCGCAATGTGGCCAATGTGGTCGTGCACTCGGATCTCAATTGCCTGTCGGTGATGCAGTTTGCGGTCGACGCGCTGAAGGTCAAACACATCATCGTCGTCGGCCACTCCAACTGTGGTGGCGTCAAGGCGGCCTTGCATGATGCCCGCACCGGCTTGGTGGATAACTGGTTGCGCCATGTACAGGATGTGCGTAACGACCATCAAGAGTGGTTGGACAGTCTGGATGCGGTGCAGCGCGTAGACGCCTTGTGCGAACTCAATGTGCTGGAACAAGCACGCAATGCCTGCCGCACGACCATCGTGCAAGACGCCTGGGCGCGCGGCCAGGAGATCGTCGTGCACGGCTGGGTCTACGGCCTGCACAACGGCTTGCTGGAAGATCTGTGCATCACGGCGGCCTCGGCCGAGCAGGTCGGCCCGGCTTTTGCACGCGCCTTGAGCGCCGTCAAGCTGCGCTATGACAGTCAGCGGCTAAAGTCGGCTGACTGATCGCAGCCTGAATCTCAAGCCAAGGGCCTGTCCATGTTCCCGCAAAAGCTGACCGACTCCCGAGCGTTCGAAATTGCGCAGGCGATGTTGGGCGGCTTCAACCGGCATTACGGCCTTTTCCGCGCTACCTCGGCCGCCGCGAAGGGGCGTTTTGAGCGCGCCGACTGGCATGGCCAGCAGCGTGCCCAGCGCGAGCGTATCGAGTTCTACGACGTGCGGGTCGACGAGGCGATCGCGATGCTGGAGCAGCGTTTCCAGACCAGCAGCCTGCCCATGGACGTGTGGCAGCAGGTCAAGCTGCACTACATCGGCCTGCTGATCGATCACCACCAGCCCGAGCTGGCCGAGACGTTTTTCAATTCGGTTTGCACCCGTGTGCTGCACCACGGCTATTTCCACAACGATTTCATCTTTGTGCGGCCGGCCGTATCGACCGAGTACATCGAGAACGAAGAGCCCGCCGCCAAGCCGACCTACCGCGCCTACTACCCGACGCAGCAGAATTTGCGTGAAACGATGCGGCGCGTCGTCACCAACTTCCAGTTGGAGCCCGAGTTTGAGGACCTGGGTCGCGATGTTGACTGGGTGCTGAACGCGGTACGCAAGGAGTTGGGCAACTTCCGCTGGCGCACCAATTTTCAGATCCAGGTCTTGTCCAGCCTGTTTTATCGCAACAAGGGTGCTTACTTGGTCGGCAAGATCATCAACGGGTTCACCGAGACACCGTTTGCGCTGCCCATCCTGCACCGCGAGCGGCAAGGCAATACGGGGCCAGGCCAGCTGTATATCGACGCGATGCTGTTTGGCGAAGACGATTTGTTGATGCTGTTCAGCTTTGCGCGCGCCTACTTCATGGTCGATATGGAGGTGCCCAGTGCTTTTGTAGCTTTTCTGCGCTCGATGATGCCGCGCAAACCGCGCGCCGAAATCTACAGCGCCATTGGCCTGCAAAAGCATGGCAAGAATCTGTTCTACCGCGACTTCCTCTATCACCTGCGCCATTCCTCCGACAAGTTCCGCATCGCACCCGGCATAAAGGGCATGGTGATGTTGGTGTTCGACTTGCCGTCCTACCCCTTCGTCTTCAAGCTGATCAAGGACTTCTTCCCGGCGCAAAAAGAAACCACGCGCGAGCTGATTCAGAGCAAGTATTTGCTCGTCAAACAGCATGACCGGGTCGGCCGCATGGCCGATACGCTCGAGTACTCTAACGTTGCATTTCCTCGCCATCGCTTCGAGGATGAGCTGGTGGCTGAGTTGAAGCATTTTTGCCCCAGCCTGCTGGAAATCAAGGGCGACGACCTGGTCTTGAAGCATGTCTATATCGAGCGCCGCATGGTGCCGCTGAACATCTATCTGCAGGAGGCCACACCGGCGCAGATGGAGCATGCGGTGCTGGAATACGGCAATGCGATCAAGGACCTGCTCGCGGCCAATATCTTCCCCGGCGATATGTTGTGGAAGAACTTCGGTGTCACCCGCCACGGCAAGGTCGTGTTCTACGACTACGACGAAATCGAGTACATGACCGACTGCAACTTCCGCCATGTGCCGCAGCCGCGCAATGAGGAAGAAGAAATGTCCGGCGAGATTTGGTACCGGGTCGGCCCGCGCGATGTCTTCCCCGAGACCTTCGGCCCCTTCTTGCTTGGCCACCCCGGCGTGCGCGAGCTGTTCATGCGCCACCACGCCGATCTGCTCGACGCCGACTATTGGAGCCGCCACAAGCTGCGCATACAGGCCGGCCATGTGCACGACGTCTTCCCCTACGACCCGCACAAACGCTTTGCCTACACGGCGGGTCAGAGCAAGCATCCCCATGTCGATGGCGCAGCGCTGATTGCAGCAAGCCATCATGATCTTCCCGTCCAATAACTGAGTTAGGAGCACACCATGTCTGATTCCATCGTCATTGTTTCCGCCGCCCGCACCCCCATCGGCGGCTTGTTGGGCGACTTCGCCGGCTTGCAAGCCTGGGAGTTGGCAGCCGTGGCCATCAAGGCTGCAGTCGAGCGTGCCGGTGTCCCCGGCGACGCAATTCAAGAAGCCTTCATCGGCAATTGTCTGATGGCCGGTCAGGGCCAGGCCCCGGCGCGCCAAGCGGTGCTGAAGGCCGGACTGCCGCAGTCGGTTGGCGCCGTCACCTTGAGCAAGATGTGCGGCGCCGGCATGCGCGCCACCATGTTCGCGCATGACACGCTGAAGGCCGAGAGCGCTGACATCCTGATCGCCGGCGGCATGGAGAGCATGACCAATGCGCCGCACCTGATGTTTGCGCGCAAGGGCGTGAAGTACGGCGCCGCTCAGATGTACGACCACCTGGCCCTGGACGGCCTGGAAGACGC
>CAUPEV010000052.1:0-26083 GCA_963510335.1 uncultured Roseateles sp. | reverse complement strand
GCACGCCTTCAGCTATCAAATCACGCTGGAGAACACCGGCGATATCGCCGCCCAGGTGATCGCCAGGCATTGGCACATCACCGACGCGCGCGGTTTCGAGCAAACGGTCGACGGCCTCGCCTTGGTTGGCCACCAGCCGCTGTTGGCGCCGGGGCAGAAGTTCCAGTACAGCAGCTGGGCGCAGATTGCCACGCCGCAAGGCAGCATGCATGGGCGCTTGCTTTGCGTGACCGAAGAGGCGGAAATTTTCTACACCGAGATCGCCGAATTCATGCTCGCCGACAGCGGCGCCTTGCATTGATGCTTGGTTTTTTTCGGGCGGCCCCGAGCTGGGACCTGACCGCCCTGCTCAACGCCGCCGAGCCCCGCGCACCGCTGGCCAGTCGCAATCTTTGGTTGGCACGTTTGCTTGAGTGGTTGCGCCATCCCGTAACCCGCGATGAAGCCAGCACCGGCACCACGCTGCTGCCGGTGCTGCGGCTCAAGCATTTGCTCAATGTGCTGGAGCGTAACCCCGAACATGCGCGCAGCTTTGCCGGCGTCTTGCATTCAATTTGGCGCGATGTCGATGCGATTGCCTTGTTTGCCGATGTCGGCTTTGCCCCGCATGTGGCCTTGTGGGGAGAGTTTCTGCACCGCATGCGTCAGCACTTGCTGCCCAATACCGCCGACACCACCGATCTGGCCGAACTGTTTGACCTGCTATTCCCTGACGAAGCGGATGAGCAATGGTTGCTGGCACTGGATGATGAGCTGCTGCAGCGCCTGAGCCGCTTGCTGGTCACACCGGCTCTGTCGAAGGATTGGCAAGCACCGATGCTCAGCGGCCTGACCACCTTGGTCAGCTCGGTACGATCTGAAGGTCTGTCTGCGGCATTGCGTCGGCGCATGAGCGCCGACTTGCTGGCCAACCAACCGTTCGAGCAATTGGCCAGCGCCTGCGACGATATGGTCGACGCTTTGCGCGCCGGCGACACGGACAAAACCACGCAGGCACTGCAATATCTGCGCGCTTTGCTCGAAGCCTGTCAACGCGCCGCCGCCAGCATTCCGGAGCATCTGGAAGCGCACGGCGTGTCGGTCGAGATCGTCTTCGCTCTGGAGCAGTTGCAAGCCCGCATCGAGCGTATCGAGGCCTTGCTGATCTGTCTGGTGTCCGAGCAGCCGCAACGGGAATTGGCCAGATTGTTGGCCAGCCTGGTGCGCGTCGTGCATGAGCGGCGCAGCGTCAAGCAACTATTCTCCAGCCACTACTCGCTGCTGGCCCGCAAGGTGGCCGAGCGCAGCGCCGAAACCGGCGAGCACTACATCACCCGTGACCGTGCCGACTACGCCACCATGCTCAAGCATGCGGCCGGCGGTGGCGCCATCATCGTGGGCACCACCTTCGCCAAGTTCGCCGTCATCGCGATTGGCCTGAGCTCGTTCTGGACCGGTTTTTGGGCCGGCGCCAACTATGCGATGAGCTTTTTGATCATCCACCTGCTGCACTGGACGGTTGCGACCAAACAGCCCGCCATGACGGCACCGGCGATGGCGCAAAAGCTTGAGCGCATCGAACAAGAGGAGGATCTGGAGAGCTTTGTCGACGAGGTTGCCAACCTCTTGCGCTCGCAGTTCGCGGGCATTTTGGGCAATCTGGCCGTGGTGGCCCCGGTCGTGCTGGCCGTGCAGTTACTCAGCTGGCTGATATTCGGCGCGCCTCTGGTTGGCGAAAAGTCAGCCCATTACGTCTTGCATTCACTGACCCTGTTGGGCCCCGCGCCGCTGTATGCTGCCTTCACCGGCGTGCTGCTGTTTGCCAGCAGCATGGTGGCAGGCTGGTTCGAAAACTGGTTTGTGCTGCACCGCCTGGAAAGCGCGATCGCCTGGAACCCAGCCATCATCGCCCGGCTCGGTGCACCACGAGCACTGCGCTGGGCCAAATGGTGGCGAGACAATATTTCGGGCGTCGCCGCCAATATCTCGCTGGGGATGATGCTGGGTCTGGTGCCGGTCTTGCTTGATTTTGTCGGCCTGCCGCTGGACGTGCGCCATGTCACCTTGTCCACCGGACAATTGGCCGCAGCCGTTGGCGCGCTGGGGCTGGAGATCTTCCGGATGGCTGATTTCTGGTGGTGTGTGGCGGGTATCGCGGCCACCGGCGTCTTGAACCTGAGTGTGAGCTTTTATCTGGCGCTGAAGGTCGCTTTGCGCTCGCGGGGCATACGCTTGGCCGACCGGGCTCGTGTCAGCGCAGCCATCTGGCGGCGCGTGCGCGAGCGGCCACGCAGCTTTTTGCTGCCCCCGAAGGCCGGCGATGTGGGCCCGAACTAGTCTTTGCCCGCATCATCTTGCGGGCGCCTCTCGCCGCCCTTGCGACCAGAAAACATGGTCCACCAGATGATGAACACGACCACGATCAAGGCCGCTAACGCCTCCAGCAAGAGCAAACTCATAAGCGTGGCCGCCTCGATTTCTACGCAACACAACAAGATGCTGCGGCGGCTTGCCGCAGTGGCAGCGATTCTAGGCGGGCTGGCTGCCGGCTGCAGCACGCCAAGGCCACCGCCCGGCATTGAGGCCAAACCCGAGCTGAACACGCCCACGGCCGCAGCCGACGGCGCCCCGCAGCGCCAACGGACGGTGCTCTTGCGCGAGCGCGCTCGTTGGGTCGAGGCCGATTGGAGTGAACTGCCTGGCTGGGGCGCCGATCGCGCGAGCGAGCTGTGGCCGGCGCTGCTGCGCGGCTGCTCGCGCCCCGCCGAGGGCTGGGCCGAAGTTTGCGCCCAAGCAAAAGGCAGCGCAGCGCCCGCCGACGATGCGCAGACGTCCCTTTGGCTGATGCAGCATCTGCGCCCGTTCCGGGTCGAGTCGCATCAAGGCGAGGCGCAAGGCCTGTTGACCGGCTACTTTGAACCTATGCTTGAAGCCACGCGCCGCCCGCAGGCCAGCTTTCAAGTGCCGGTACACGCCGCACCCGGCGACTTGGCGCAGCGCAGGCCCTACTTCACCCGCCAGCAAATCGAATCCGATGAAACGCTGCGTGCGCGCTTGAAGCCCCATGAACTGGCCTTTCTGGAAGACCCACTGGACTTGTTGGTGCTGCAAATCCAGGGATCGGGTCGTTTGCGCATCAGCGACTCGAGCGGGCGTGTCCAATGGGTTCGCATGGCCTTTGCCGGCCATAACGATCATCCTTATCAGTCCATAGGCAAGGCGCTGATCGAGCGCGGCGAGCTGCGCCCCGGCGAGGCGTCATGGCCCACTATCCGCGACTGGCTCCGTCGCAATCCACAGTTAGCCAAAGAGTTGCTGTGGAGCAATCCGCGCTATGTTTTTTTCCGCGAAGAGCCGCTGCCTGACCCGGCAGTTGGGCCACGCGGCGCGCAAGGTGTGGCCTTGACGCCAGGCCGCTCGATTGCCGTGGACCGCGGCAGCATCCCCTACGGCACGCCGGTCTGGCTTGACGCGACCGAGCCGCTGAGCAAGCAGCCTTTGCGCAAATTGGCGATGGCGCAAGACACCGGCAGCGCCATTGTGGGCGCGGTGCGGGCCGACTATTTCTGGGGCTGGGGCGGCGAGGCGGAGCAGCAGGCCGGGCGCATGAAGCAGCCCTTGAGGCTGTGGGCCCTATGGCCCGTAGGGGCCATGTAGGCGGAAATGGTGGGCCAAGCGGCTGGCATCGAGCCCCAACCGCCCCTGCACTTTTCAGCCGGCCAAGCTGTGTATGCTTGCCCTCCATCTGATTGTTCGCGGGACGCGACTTTGGCGCCCAGCGCGCTCGGCGCATTGATACGCACTCAATCTCGCTCAAACAAGCTCAAACAAGACCCACACCTGATGTCATTCAAGAACATTGACTGGCGGAAAATTCCGCTCTACACGCTGCTGTTCATGTTCATCTGGCCTTTTCTGATCAGGGCGCGGATTCTGGACCCCGGCGGCAGCACCTTGTACTGGTTTATTGCCGCGACCTATATCAACTATCTGTCTTTCATTTTCAGCATCGCTTATGGCCAGCGCATGCAAATGGGCCTGCATCCCGCGCAAGCGGTCTGGCTCTTTCTGCTGAGCAATATCTTGCTGATCCTGACCTTTGCGGCCGGCTGGCAGGTCTTTGATGTCTATGGCAGCAGCGCGGGCTGCAATAACAACAGCGACTTTCTTGATTCGTTGTACTTCTCGACCACAATCTTCGCGACCGTCGGTTTTGGCGACTTCCTGCCCTGCAACGCGCATGGCAAGATGCTCTTTATCGCCGAATCCATCATTGGCTCGACCCATTTCGGGATTTTCATCACGCTCATTTTTAGCCGCGTGATCTTTCCGGCAAAAAGCCAAGAAGACCGGTAGCGGCCCAATTTAGAGGCAAGCACTGACGCTCGGCGCCCTGTGCGTTGCGCCACGCGAGCAATGCCGGGCCATGTGCGGCAACATCAGCAGCCCTCGCCCGGTTTGCGGCGTCGCCCAATTCAAGCCAATCAATTGCGAACGGCACGCTGCCAGAGCAAACACTCTTGCAACATAATTTGCCAAATTGATGGAACTATTCTGGTCAACGCAGCAGTGAACGTTCGGTCTCAGAACCTCTTGCCGGCAAGCCAAGGCGCATGGAATGAATGCACAAGATTTAGGTTTCAGCTACCGCGTATTGAAGTCTCGCGAGGTGGAAATTCGACACCATGGCAAGCTGGCCTCGACCCTGCGCGGCGTCGACGCAGCCGACTTCATTGCAGAAGTTGAGTCCGGTGACTTCAGCGATGGCCAACAGTTGATGGCGCGGCTTACCGGCAACTACAAGCGCGGCAATGAAGGGCTGGCAGCCCGCCATCCTCGCAATCTGAAGTAGGCGCAGCACTCGGGCGGCAATAGCAAAACCCGGCAAGGCAGAGCCAGAACTGCCGGTGCTGGCCACAACTACGGGCAAGCCTTTGCCTATGAGTCAGAATCAGTGCTGCATCAACCACACACCAAGGATTTTCATGTCGCTGCGTCGCCGCCCCCTGATCCTCAAGTCTTTGTTGGCCGCCTGTTTGTTGGCGCAAGGCCTGCCCGCCGCAATGGCTCATAGTGCCGGCCCGGCCGATGCCGCAGCTGCGCCGACCGCCGCGCCCAAGCTCGGCGCTGTGCTGTTCGAGAATGTGCGCATCTTCAATGGCAGCGCCGACACCCTTTCGCCCCCCGCTAACGTCCTGGTACTTGGTAACCAGATCAAAACTATTTCTGCGGCTGCTATTGCCGCGCCGGCGGACGTAGACCTCGTCAGGGTGGCCGGCGGTGGCCGCACACTGATGCCGGGCTTGATTGATGCGCATACCCACATCATGTTCGCTTCGCTGCCGCAAGCGGCGATTCTGATGTCAGACATCGGCTTCGTGAATGTGGCCGCGGTCAAGGAAGCACAAAACACCTTGATGCGAGGTTTCACCAGCATCCGCGATCTGGGCGGACCTTCGCTGGGTTTGAAAAAAGGCATCGATATGGGTCTTGCAACCGGCCCGCGCATCTGGCCCTCGGGCGCCTTTATTTCGCAGAGCGGCGGCCACGGGGACTTCCGACTGCCTAACGACATGCCTGCGCGGCCAGGTGACTTCAGCCACAGCGAACGCGTCGGTGCGGCAGCGATTGCTGACAGCGCCGACGTGGTGCGTCAACGCGCCCGCGAGCAATTGGCGCTGGGGGCTTCGCAGATCAAGATGATGGCCGGCGGCGGCGTGTCGTCTGCATATGATCCGCTGGATGTGACCCAGTACACCACCGCCGAGCTGCGCGCCGGTGTGGAAGCGGCCGAGAACTGGGGGACTTATGTGACGGTGCATGCCTACACGCCGCGCGCAGTGCGTCAGGCCATCGAAGCCGGCGTCAAGTGCATAGATCATGGTCAGATGCTGGATGAAGCCACCGCCAAGCTGATGGCAGAAAAGGGCATTTGGTGGAGCTTGCAGCCCTTCATCGACGACGGCAAATCCGCATTTGCCGAGGGCTCGCCGAACCGCATCAAGCAAAAGCAGATGATGGCCGGCACCGACACCGCCTATGCGCTGGCCAAGAAATTCAAGGTCAAGACCGCCTGGGGCACCGACACCTTGTTCGACGCCAAAGTCGCCGCCACGCAAGGCGAACAGCTGGCGCAGATGGTGCGTTGGTTCAGCCCTCTTGAAGTGCTGAAGATGGCCACCAGCGGCAATGCCGAACTGTTGGCGCTGTCCGGACTGCGCAGCCCTTACCCCGGCAAGCTCGGCGTGGTGCAGGAAGGCGCGCTGGCCGACCTGATCCTGGTCGACGGCGACCCCATCGCCAATATCGACTTGGTGGCCGACGCGGCCAAGAACTTCCTCGTCATCATGAAGGACGGCAAGGTATACAAAAACACCGTGCGCTGACTTTCAGTGACGGGCCTCAGGCCGCGAGCAAGCTTTGCAGTTCCTGCTCGCGGATGCCGTAAAAGCGCTTGATCTCGGCGATCTGCTCCTGCAGCTCTTGGCGCCTGACTGCGCTCAGCGGCTGCGGGCGTTTGACAGCCAGAATCATCTTGTTCTTGCTGGTGTGCTCCAGCGCCACGAACTCGAAGACTTGCGTGTCATAGCCTTCAGCCTCCAGCAAGAGCGCGCGCAGACCATCGGTGACCATCTCGGCTTCTTGGCCAAGATGAATGCCATGCTGCAAGAGCGGGCGCAACAGCGCCGGCGTTTGCATCTGCGGCCTCACCTGCTTGTGGCAGCAGGGCGAGCACATGATGACCTTGGCGCCGGCGCGCAGGCCGAAATGGATCGCGTAGTCGGTCGCGATATCGCAGGCGTGCAGCGCGATCATGACGTCCAGTCTCAGCGGCGTGTAGCTGCGCACATCGCCTTGGTCGAAGCGCAGGCCGGCCATCTGATGCTTGGCCGCGGCGGCGCTGCAGAGCTTGACCATATCGTCGCGCAGTTCGACGCCGGTCACCTCAGCCCGCTTGCCCTGTGCCCGCAGCCAGTCATGCATGGCGAAGGTCAGGTAGCCCTTGCCCGAGCCAAAGTCGGCCACATGCACATCTGGGCTGTCGTTCAGGCCGGAAGATTTAAGCGCAGCGGCAAAGATCTCGATGAACTTGTTGATCTGCTTCCACTTGCGCGACATCGCCGGCACCAAAGCTGCCTTTTCATCCCCAACAGCGCGCACCATATGCGTGACGCCAAGGTCCAGCCAGAAAGGCCGACTCAGCTCCAGGTAGCGCAGCTTTTCCTTGTCATGGCCGGCCTGCCCCATCAACTCAGCAGCGACCGGCTGCGCCGCCGCCGGCGCCTTGCCCATACGCAAGCTGGGTCGGCCCTTGCGGCTGAACACCAGCTGTACCTCTTCGCTCTGCGTTTGCAGATGCGCGCTGTGAAACTGCGCACCCAGCAAATCGTTCAACAGCGCGATGGCTTCCGTCAGCGGGTAATTCTTGGTGATGTCGCGAGTTTGGTAGCGCCACAGAAATGACAGCTGGCGCTCGCCGCGCAGCAGTACTTCGCGCAGCATCAGGCGGTCCAGCTGAGCCTCTTCGCCGACATATTTACTCAGCAGCAATTTGGCAAATGTTCCATTGGCAAGCGCCGTCTCCAGCAGGCGCATGAACCGCTCTTTGGCATCGGCCTTGGCAACTGGCGGCTCAGGTGGTGCGCTGGCGGGAATCAGATCGGTAAACATCGGCAAGGGCCAGGTGAGTGTGCAAGTGCTTGATTTTCGCTCATCAACTGAGAGGCTGAGAACTCTTGTAGCGAGCGGCCGTCAGGCTAGGCGAGCGGAGCGCAGAAACCGGAACGTACTCCCTGTACGTCAGGAGCTCGAGATCCGGCCAACGACGCATGGCGGTCGCGCAGCAAAGAGGTCTCAGTCTCTCAATCAGGCCCGGAGCGCCATACCGCGCCAAACGCACGCAGCTTGTTCCAGGCCGACAAGCGCTCATCCGACAAGGCATCCAGAAAGTCCGACAGACGCTTGGATTTGACCATGGTGTAAATCGTCAGCGCCAGCGTAAATGCCATCACGCCGGCAAAGTAAAGCAGGCGTCGGCTCAGCGGCGCGTCGGCCTCGGCCAGCAAGTTCATGCCCAGAAAGCCCGTGGTGATCGTGCCCACCAAACCGAAAATTGTCACCACCGTCAGGCGCACGACCGTGTTGGCCTGGCGGCGGATGCTGTCGGTTTCCAGATAGGCGCTCATATCGGTGATGCGCTCCTTGACCTCGGCGTACAGCAACGGCAACTCGAGATGATTCGCACACATGCGAAAAAGCGCGCGCGACTGCGCCTGTTCGGCCACCTCGTGAAACCAGTAGCGATGCGAAAAGCGCAAAAAGCCTTCAAAGCTGGAGCGGATCGCGCGCTTGAAGCGGCGTACGTTCTCAGCGTCTTGCACATTCAAGCGCCGTAGCGCTTCGACCAGGCGGTCAGAGAACATCAAGAGCGAAGCCTTCTGAAAATGTGCAATCAGAAAGATCAAAAAATGCTGATGCCGGAAATGCGCCAACACCCCCCGGTCACGGCAGCTGAAAAAAGCCGAGTCGGCCCGCCCAATCACCACCAGCGCATGCCCGCTGCACAAATAACGCGTATTCGGAGCAGCACCGGCATCGCTCCAGAAGCGGTCGTAACAATACTTGCTTTCAAAGTCTCGCAGGTGCTGCTCGCCATAGGGCAGCTGGGCACCGCCCGATTGGGCCGGCGGCCCCGTCACCAATCCCAGGCTCACCATATCGCTGCGCGTCAGGGCGAGCGGCTCATCCAGCGCCAGGTAGGCCATCATGGGCATACGGTAATACTCGATCTGCCGGTAACGCAAAGCACCCGGCTCGGCCGAATGGTCGACCACCAGCGGTCGCAGCAGATAGGCCCAATGCTCGGCAATGCAGGGCGCACGGTGCTCCTGCACATGGGATATGTAATGCTCGCGCTCCAAGGCGTCCGATGCCGACAAGACCTGACCCTGAGCATCCAGCCATTCCGCGCTGGCCAGGCTGTGCAAGGGCAGGCCTTGCGCGTCCCAGCCGGACGGGTAGGCGCGACCCAAGCGGTACAGCAGCTCCTGCGCTTGGCGCAGCTCGAGGTCGGTGGCGCTGACCTCGACATTCAACAGCACCACATCGACGTCGAAAAAGAAGTACAGGTCGACATGCACCACATCGAGTGTCAGGGCTTGCGCGCCGGGTCGGGGGCAGACGCGCAGCTGCGCCAGATCGCGGCGCCGAAACACCTTCATACCGGCCTCGGTACGGCCGTCTTGCGGGCGACCAGGCGAACGCCCGTCGCCATAAAGAAAGCGCTGGACATAGGGCAAAAAGGTCACGAACTCCTGGTAGTGACGCTCGTGAAAGCTGGCCGGGTCACCGGTGTACTCGTCAATCAGCTCATGCCAGGGGCCAGCATCGGCGCCTTGAGGCAGCCGCTCCCAGGGCCGGCGCGGCGCCCCCGGCGCATCGCCCAAAGGCATCAGGCGCAAGGGCCACAAGAGAATCTGGTGCATGCGCTGCACATGGGGCACGCGGGGCGTCTGTGGCTCTGGTGGCGTCCGTGGCGCTGTTGGCGCTGGTGGCGGAATAGGCTCAGTCGGCGGGCATGGCATGGCGGCATCTTGGCAAATTGATTTGTTTCATCATGCCGCCAAGCTGCGCCCGGTCAAGTGCTTTGCAAACCAAGCTAAGCCAGCCATATTGCGGCTATGGAGAGTTCTAGGGAGTGTTTGCGCCGAGGCGCTCCGACACAATCGCTCAAGGAGGAGTCCACCATGTCATTTGCACAATCCTTGCCCTTTGTCTTGCGCTGGGAGGGCGGTTTTGTCGACCACCCGGCCGACCCGGGCGGCGCCACCAACCGCGGCGTGACACAAAAAGTCTATGACAGCTGGCGCGCCAGCAATGGGCAGGCGCAGCGCTCGGTGCGCGAGTTGCTGGACAGCGAACTGTCCGCCATTTACGAGCAGAACTACTGGCGCGCGGCTCGTTGTGGCGAGTTGCAGGACAAGCTGGACCTGGTGATGTTCGACACCGCGGTCAATATGGGTGTGAGGCGTGCAGTGAACTTCTTGCAAGAGGCGGTGGGCTGCCAAGTCGATGGCGGCTTTGGAGGCGCCACCTTGGCCGCCGTCCAATGCTGCGACCCTGGTCATGCGCTGCTGAAATATTGCAATACTCGTGAGGACTATTACCGGCGTCTGGTCAGCGCCAAGCCAGACTTAGGCGTTTTCCTGCGCGGCTGGCTGAACCGATTGAATGCACTGCGCGGCGCCGTAGGGCTCGCGGGCGCCGCCACCACGCGTGGCGTCCCTGGCGCTGAGATCATTCAGCGCGTGCCGGATCTGGGCGAAGACGCGTCCTTTGATGTGTGAGTAGCGCGGCCACTGTGAGCCTCATTGAGGGCAGTGGATGAGCAAACTCGGTGCGCACCTTCCGCATTCCGGCATTAGCCATGAATACTCAGCCCACAAGCGGATGCGGAGCCGAGATCAATGGCAGCTTGCGGATAAAGCTGCGCGCATGTTCCTTCAGCTGTTCATTCAAGTCGGGGCGCAAGGCCTCCAGCAGGCCGGTGTTGATCGATACCCGGCCCGAGCAATGTCGCAAGGTGGCTTGGCTGGCCAGCGATTTGAAGAACAGCACCTGGGTCAAAGTCGTTTTGGCCTCCAAGCCAAAGGCCATCAGCGCGACGCTCAAGCCGCCATCGGCGCTTTGTTCGGCCAAGCTGATCTGAAAGCGGGCGGCCTGGGTCTGCTGACTCTCGCGATTGAACAGCGTCAAAAAAGGGCTGTCCGCAGCCATGCTGCGCAAGGCCTCCAAGGTGCTCAAGACCATCGCCACCGAGCCTGCGGCCGGCATCAACAGTGACTCGGCCACTTTGATGATGGCCTGATGGGCAGAAAAGTCTTGGCCGCTCTCGACATAAACGGCAAAGCCCCGCTCCTGCACCATCCAGCCCAACTCTTGCAGCGCATTGAAATAGACCTGATACCAATCAAAGATGCGATTCGGGTCGCCGACTTCGGCCTTGGCACAAAGCTGGGCAAACAATGAGCAATTGATCAGGTCTTGGCGCAACTGCGGGTCGACGCCCGCAGCAAAGGACACCAAATCGGAGCCGACCACCGCAGCCTGCGCTTTGCCGGCCTGCAAAGCAACATCAGCAGTGCTCGCCGGCTCGGCCAGGCCTCGCTGGCGAATTGGCGCCGGCAACTTGGCGCCGTGAACAAAATCGCGAGCACGGGCAATCTGCGCTGAAGAACTCATGGGGCGATCTCCTCTGTTGGGGCGAGCGGCACAGCGCCGCAGCTTGACACCGCCGGGATCAGACCTCAGCGGGACCCTAGCGCCTATCCCTAACAGCGCAATTGTTCGGCTTAGCGGCTTAGCGGCTTAGTGGATCAGCGGACCAGCGGAGTACCGGCGCCGCGCGGCTTCAAGCCGCTGGTGCGACGCTTGCCGGACGGCAACTGCAGCGCCCCTGACTGGCCGCACCCGTCACCCGCCATGCAAACCGGCACAGCAAGTTGAATTCGTGTGACCAGCTTCACGATTGCTCGATCAGCCCCCCCCGATGCACGGGGATGTTGTACCTGCGGCAAGTCCACACAATGAGGCCATGCCACCTGCACTTGGGTGTCAAGCTCACTAAACAAGGTTCCCACATGAAAAAGCTCTTCGCCTGTGTCGCTACTGCCGCCATTGCTGCCACGCTGCCTCTGCAGGCCTTCGCTGTCGACACCGTCAGCTGGACCACTTGGGCCAACACCACAGGTGGCTCCTTCGTGCAGAACAGCCAGAACGTCAATGTGAGCTACACCGGTGATGTCTCGGGATTGATCACATGGAACGGCCTGTATGACGTGCCGGCCTCGTTCACCAATGCGGCCGTGACCAACACACCGACCGCCGCCAACGGCACCTTACAGATGGTCGGTGGCAATGCGCAAGTCTTGAACACCTTCCATTTCGACAAGGCCGTGATCGATCCCGTCCTGGTCTTGTTCAGCGTGGGCCAGAACGGCTTGCCGGTCCAGTTCCAATTCACTGGCGACGTCAGCTTCAGCATCGGCGCGCAGGGCTCCGGTCATTGGGGTGGCGGCAGCTTGACGCAGACCGGCAACACCGTCACCGGCCGTGAAGGCAACGGTCTGCTGCAGTTCAAGGGCAGCTACACCGATATCAGCTTCTACACCCCGAACTACGAGAACTACTATGGCGCCACCGTCGGCGCGATGACTGCTGCCGTGCCAGAACCGCAAACCTATGCCTTGATGTTTGCCGGCCTGGCCGCAATCGGCTTCGTGGCGCGTCGCCGCTCGCGTCAGCAAGCCTGATCGGTTCCGATCTCCGCTTCCAAAGCCCGCCACGTGCGGGCTTTTTCGCATGGCCATGCAGCCGGCTTTGCAGCAGGCCGGGCAATGCGTTCAGACGGCACGCCGGCGCGCAACAAGCGAAAGCTCAGCTGGGGTGAACCCTCGCTGAGCATGCTGCCAAAACGCTACTTGACCTAAGCGGCCGTCAGCCAGGCATGACGCCGGCGCAGCGCAGCCAAACCGACCAAGCCTGCGCCGAACAACAAATAGCTCGATGGTTCGGGCACGGCCACCGTTTGCAGCGTCAGCGGCTGCGCCGTCACATTGATGGCGCCCAAACTTGAATTCACCAGTTCAACATCCGAAAAACTCATCACGCTGCTGCCAACATCTGCGACCGCAAAACTGATATGCGCCAAACTGCCGCTGCCACTGACACCGGGAACAGCACCGATCAGCGTGCTGAACACAAAAGAGATCGACCCCGCAGCATTGTCAATCGTGCCCCCGTCAGCAAAGGTCGTGCCGCCGCCACTGGCCAGAAAACTGCCTTCCGTCACGCCAATCGCTTGCAGCACGGCCGCATTGAAAGAGAGTGTGAACTGGTAGCCGAACAGGTCGCTCACGTCGGAGACCTGCACATCCAGATCGATCACGGAGCCCTGCTCGGCCGGATTGGCCGAGGCCACGATCGATAGCGTGGGATCGGCCGCGAACACTGGCGCGGCCAGGGCGCTCAGCATCAGCGCGGTGTAAAAACTCTTCTTCCAAGCATGCTGCCGACTTGCCATGATGATCTCCCTATGCCCTGTGGGCGGCTATCTCGACACTCGGTCCAGGGCCGGCATCCGCGGCGAACCGGTCCCGGCGCACAAGCGGTCACGACCAAGACCTTATGTCGAATGAAATGAGCTAGTTTCTTGAAAGCATCAAGCGCGGACACCGTGTTCGCAACCCGCGCTTTGCAGGCCGCAAGTTTTCACTGCGGGGCTCGGTAGCGACAAGAGGGGAATCCCGCCCCTCCAAGATGTCGACGTGTTTTACCTACGGGTGCTTTCGCTTGAGGGTAATCCGGCCCAGCAGGTCTTGCAGGGCGGCTTCGATGAGCTTCAGCTCGGCTGGGCCCTGGGCATCCCGCCGAAACACCTGCTTGGACGCGCCATCCTTGAGCTCTACCGTCATCTGTACCCAAGTCCCATCGCGAGTCTGCGGGTCTTCGTAAACATCTTGCATCGCAAAGAAGCCCTGTCCCAAAGTGAGACGCGCCAGCGCTTCAAAGTCCTCGCTGCTGACAGCTCCAACACTGATTTCATCCTGCGTTTGGTGGCGTGCTTTGCCGGTCACGGTGAAGCTGACAAGGCCATCGCGACGTAAAACCCACCGTTCGCCACGGCTGCATCCGAAGCAGTCTTTCTCCATGGAAATCACCGTGATTGCGGCGCTTTCCGACGGCGCCACAGGCGCTGCCTGGATGCGCCCAGCCAGCAGCGCCGGCGCACAAAGCGCCAACGCCAAGGTCATGAGGCGCGCACGCCTATAGCGCCGTTCGGCTGGGGCACTGCTTGATCGCGTCATCGGGATTGACCCTCTGTTACTGCTGTGAACTTGTCCACTATTCTTGCACCCCTGTTCAGGCGGAATTTAAAGCAGCGAACTGTTGAAGTTGGAAGTTATCACCTTTGAGCAGCTTGCATACGCAGCCGCTGCATCGCTTGACCCATAGTCACATTGAACCCAATAGAGGACAGCATATGGAATTGCACAACTCCCGCAAGCCGGCGTCAGCAGGGACTCTGAACCCCGATCTGGCACATCGCCGCAGCCCCGGCGCTTGCGCCGCAGTTGCCTTTTGCCTGGCGATGGCCGGCGCTGTCACCGCACCGCTGGCGTTCGCCGCAACTGACTCGCAAGCGAACAGTATGACGAGCCAAACGCAGACCGGCGGCTCCTTCTGGCAAGACAGCAAGCTTTCTTCCGACACGCTTTCCGCCAAAGGCGCGCAAGCCTCGGTTCAACCGCGGCGCTTTCGTGCGCTAACGCTGGATCGCAGCGGCTTCACGGCTTTGGCAAAAAGCGCGCCCCTGGAGCGCACTGACGCGGCCCAGCTCAGCCCCTTGGTGATCTCGCTGCCGCATCCGGATGGTGGCTATCAGCGTTTTGCGATCAGCGAATCGCCTGTGATGGAGTCTGGCCTCGCTGCCAAACATCCCGAGATCAAGACCTTCGCCGGCCGCGGCCTCGATGACCCACGCGCAACGCTGCGCATGGACCTCACACCGATTGGCTTCCATGCCTCGATTCGCTCACCCAAAGGCGCTTGGTATATCGACCCCAAGTTCCATCTGGACGACAGCCTCTACGCCAGCTATCACGGCCGTGACTTGCCCAACACGCACGCCCGCTTGACCGAAAACATGCTGACCGAGGCCCACCTCTCGCTGACGCGTGGTTTCTATCATGCGGCCGACACGGTTGAGGTGCGAGGCTTTGGCTTTACGCCCGGCGCCCAAGTAACCATCACCGTGCAAGACCCCACCAATGACATTGCGCCACGCCAGACGGTCAATGTCGTGGCCGACCATGACGGCGGCGTCACGGCGACCGTGACGGCCGACTCGTCGCGCAATCTCGGCGCCTATGAAATCACCGCCAACGACGGCCGCAGCAAAGCGAGCGCGGCCTACCATGTGGTCAGCGATGACATCAGCCCGACTGCGGCTGTTGGCAACCAATTGCGCAACTATCGCCTGGCATTGGTGACCGACCCCAACTACGCCACCTACTTCGGTGGCGGCGCCAACGTCACGGCAGCCAAGGTCACCCTGGTCAACCGCATCACCCATGTCTACGAGGATGAGACCTCGATTCGCTTGACGCTGGTGAATGACAACGACAAGCTCAACCTCGACACCGCGGCCCTGATGACCGGCGCCAACGGCCCTTGCGGCGCGACCGCTTGCTACACCGCGAGCCAAGCCTCCAGCTGCGGCAGCGGCACGCTGACCCGCAACCGGCAGGTCGTGGGCCTGCTGATCGGCGCCAGCAACTATGACGTCGGTCATATCGGCATGGGCAATAGCGGCGGCGGCCTGGCCAGCCTCGGCGTGGTCGGCGGCAACAGCAAGGCGCAGGGTTGCACAGGCGTGACCACCCCGGTCGGCGATCTGTTCGCGGTGGACTATGTCGCGCATGAAATCGGCCACCAGTTCTCCGGCAACCACAGCTTCAACGGCATCAGCGGCAGTTGCACCGGCGGCAACCGCAACGCGAGCACCTCGGTGGAGCCGGGCAGCGGCTCCTCCATCATGGCCTATGCCGGCATCTGCTCCACCGATGACACTCAGCCACATAGCGATGCCTATTGGTCGCAGCGCAGCTTTGATGAAATCGTCGCCTACACCTCGGGCGCCGAGACCAATCTCAATGAATCGCAGATGGCCGCACTGACTGGGTTCACCGGCACTGCCAAGTTCAAGCTGCAGTACAAGGGCAATCTGTCGGCCGACGTCGTGCGCGGCAGCAACTTCACCACTGCCGGCATCAAGGCGGCCATCGAAGGCATCAGCGGCTGGCCAGCCGGCGGCACCGCGACGGTCAGCGCATTGTCCGACGCAGGCTTCACGATCGCGTTTGGCGGCACGCTGGCGTCCATCAATGTCGACCCCTTGCAACTGGTCAGCGGCACCGCTGGCTTCACCGGTTTTGTGGGTGAAATCACGGCCGGCGGCAAGACCGCAAAGGGAGGCAATGTCAGCGCGACTGGCAATAGCGCGCCTATCGTCAGCGTGCCGGCGGGCTACACCATCCCGCTGCGCACACCGTTCGCGCTGACCGGCACGGCCAGCGACGCGGACGGCGACAGCTTGACCTATATGTGGGAGCAAAACGACCGCGGCGGTTCCACAGGCACCGGGCTGTTCAGCAACACCAAACTCAACGGCCCCTTGTTCCGCCAGTTCGGCACACGGGCCAATGTCAGCGAGGCCGACACCAAACTCTACAACTCGCCCGGCGAAAACCATGTGACGAGCGATCCGACCCGCGTCTTCCCCGACATGGCGCAGATCCTGGTCAACAACACCAACGCCGCCACCGGCACTTGCGCGGCCAGCAATGTGGACTGCTTCTCGGAGTTCTTGCCCACTGCCGACTATGTGGGTTTTGCCGGCGTCAATGCGGCACCCGCTGCCCTGAACTTCAAGCTGACGGCGCGCGACGGCCGCGGCGGCGTTGGCAGCGCCAGCACCAAGCTGATTTTGGCTGCCGGTGCTGGCCCCTTCCTGGTGACGGCACCCAACACGGCGGCGTCATTGCGCGGCGGCTCTGTGCAGACGGTGAGCTGGAATGTGGCCAACACCCATATCGCGCCGGTGAGTACTGCCAACGTCAAGATCAGCCTGTCGGTCGACGGCGGCAGCAGCTTCCCGCACGTCTTGGCCGCCAGCGTGCCGAACAACGGCAGCCGCTCCGTCACGCTGCCCTTCATCAACGTGGCCAAGGCGCGCATCAAGGTCGAGGCGATTGACAATGTGTTCTTCGATGTCTCGAACGCAGACTTCAACATCAGCGTCAACCCCGACCTGAACAGTGACGGCAAAGTCGATTGCGCCGATCTGGCCATCGTCAAAGCCTCGATGGGCAAGCTGGCTGGGCAGCCGGGCTTCGATCCGCGCGCCGATTTGAACGGCGACGGCGTGGTCAACATCCGTGATCTGAGCGCCGTGAGTCAAGCCGTCGCTAAAACCACGAGCTGCAAGTAATGCTCAAGCACAGCAACTAGCCCGGCGGTCCAGCGCCGCGCCGGCCAGCCCAGCAACCCCCTCTCTGCTTTTCTCAGGGAGGGGGTTTTTTTATGGGCCGCGGTTAAACTCGGCCTGGCTGAGCAAGTCAGAAGATTCCCGATTGCCAAAATTACCAATGGCGAACCAAGTAACGAATTACCTGCACTTCTTTTTACAACAATTCGGCCCGATCAGCCTGGTGGCTTTGCCGTTTCTGGCCAGCTTGATCGCGGCGCTATTGCCCAGCAATGCGCGCAATGCCGAGTCGACCTTGGCCGGCGCGGTGGCGCTGTTTTGTTTTGTGCAGGCAGCCTCCTACTTCCCCGAAATGGCGGCCGGAGGTGTGATCCGGCAGGAGTTTGTCTGGCTGCCTTCACTGGGCCTGAACTTCGTCTTGCGCATGGACGGCTTCGCCTGGATGTTCTCTTTGCTGGTGCTAGGCATGGGTGCACTGGTGGTGCTGTACGCGCGCTATTACATGTCGCCCAGCGACCCGGTGCCGCGCTTCTTTTCCTTCTTGCTGGCCTTTATGGGCGCCATGAGCGGCGTCGTTCTATCGGGGAATTTGGTCCAGCTGGTGATGTTCTGGGAGCTGACCAGCCTGTTCTCGTTCTTGCTGATCGGCTATTGGCACCACAGGCGCGACGCGCGGCGCGGTGCCCGCATGGCACTGACCGTCACGGGTGCGGGAGGCCTATGCCTGCTTGCCGGGGTCTTGGTTCTTGGCCATATCGTCGGCAGCTACGACTTGGATGTGGTGCTGGCCTCCGGTGCCTTGGTGCGTGCACACCCGCTTTATGTCACCGCGCTGGTCTTGGTGTTGCTGGGTGCGCTGACCAAGAGCGCGCAGTTCCCGTTTCACTTCTGGCTACCCAATGCGATGGCCGCGCCCACCCCCGTGTCGGCCTATCTGCACTCGGCCACCATGGTCAAGGCGGGTGTCTTCTTGCTGGCGCGCTTGTGGCCGGTGCTGGCCGGCAGCGATCAGTGGTTCTGGATCGTCACCGGCGCAGGCCTGATCACCTTGTTGCTGGGTGGCTTCGCGGCGATTTTTCAGCAGGACTTGAAGAGTGTGCTGGCCTATTCGACCATCTCGCATCTGGGCCTGATCACCACATTGCTGGGCCTGAACAGCCCGCTAGCCGCCGTGGCCGCCGTCTTTCACATCATCAATCACGCCACCTTCAAGGCCTCGCTCTTCATGGTCGTGGGCATCATCGATCACGAAACCGGCACGCGCGATATCCGACGCCTCAGCGGCCTGCGGCGCAGCATGCCCATCACCGCCACCTTGGGCCTAGTGGCCAGTGCGGCGATGGCCGGCGTACCGCTGCTGAACGGCTTTATCTCCAAGGAAATGTTCTTCACCGAAGCGGTCTATGTCAGCTCGGTGCCTTGGTTTGACTTGGCTCTGCCGGCCGCCGCCGTGCTGGCCGGCATGTTCAGCGTTGCCTATTCGCTGCGCTTTTGCGTTGATGTGTTCTTCGGGCCCGACACAAGCGCCGCGCTGCCGCGCATGCCGCATGAGCCGCCGCATTGGATGCGTGTGCCGGTGGAGTTACTGGTCCTGGCCTGCCTGGTGGTGGGCATCTTGCCCCAATGGGCGATGCAGACCCTGCTGGAGACCGCCGCCGCGCCGGTGGTCGGCAGCCTTGGTTTACCGGCGTTTGATCTGGCGCTCTGGCATGGCTTCAATCAGCCCTTGCTGATGAGCTTGGTGGCGCTGGCCGGCGGTATCGCGCTGTATCTGTGTCTGCGTGGCCCGCTGGCGCGTGAACGCATCGGGCGCACGCCCCTGCTGGGCGGGCTGAATGGCGCGCAGCTGTTCCAAAGTGGCTTGGCGCGCCTGACCGCCGGTGGCCGCAGCGCCCTGCGACTGCTCAGCACGCGCCGGCTGCAAACGCAGTTGCTGCTATTGCTCGGCCTGGTGGTGTTGGCGGCCGCCACCGGCTTGCTCACCCGTGGCGGCTTTATCGAGTTCGGTAGCCGCCCACGCCTGCCCTTCGCACCGTTTTTCGCCCTGCTGTGGCTGATAGGCGGGGCCGCCGCCCTGGCCTGCGCACGAGCTGCCAAGTTCCAGCGTCTCAGCGCGTTGGCGCTGATGGCGGTGACGGGCTTGTGCACGGTGATCACCTTCGCCTGGTTCTCGGCGCCCGATCTGGCGCTGACTCAGCTGACGGTGGAGACCGTCACCACCGTTTTGATTCTGCTGGGCCTGCGCTGGTTGCCCAAACGCGATGAGGCGCTGGAGGCGGCCGAGACCCTGGCGGAGAGCCTGACGGAGAAGGCGCGCCGCAAAGCCCGCCGCGTGCGCGACCTGCTCTTGGCTCTGGTCGTAGGTGGCGGCATGGCAGTGCTGTCCTATCTGGTGATGACGCGCGATTTCCCGCAAAGCATTTCGACCTTCTTCCTGGAGCGGGCGCTGCCCGAAGGCTTCGGGACCAATGTGGTCAATGTGATGCTGGTGGACTTTCGTGGTCTCGACACGCTGGGCGAAATCACCGTGCTGGGCACCGTCGCGCTGACTGTTTATGCGCTGCTGCGGCGCTTCCGCCCGGCGCCCGAGAGCATGGACTTGCCGCGGCAGCAGTTGCTGCTGGCACCCGATATCGCCACCGACCTGGTGCATGCCAACACGGCGACCAATTCTCCCAAGGACGGCGCCGCCGGCTACCTGCTGGTGCCCGCCGTTTTGGTGCGGCTGCTGTTGCCGGTTGCTGCCGTCATCGCCATCCATTTGTTCATGCGCGGCCACAACCAGCCGGGCGGCGGCTTTGTGGCCGGTCTGGTGCTGTCGACCGCCTTCATCCTGCAATACATCGTCTCCGGCACCGAGTGGGTAGAAGCCAGTATCAGCCTGCGGCCACAGCGCTGGATTTCGGCCGGCCTGCTGATCGCCACCGCCACCGGCCTGGGCTCCTTCTTCTTCGGCTATCCCTTCCTGACCACGCACACCAGCCATTTCCGGCTGCCGCTGCTGGGCGAGATCCATATCGCCAGCGCCTTGTTCTATGACATCGGCGTGTTCACCCTGGTGGTCGGCGCAGTGCTCTTGATCTTGACCGCGCTAGGTCATCAATCGGTGCGTGGCCAGCGGCGCGAAGCGAAACGCAAAACCACCGGAGGGGGGGCCTGATGGAAATCGTGCTGGCTCTGGCGATCGGCCTCTTGAGCGCCTGCGGGGTTTGGCTGCTGCTGCGTCCGCGCACCTACCAAGTCATCATCGGTCTGTGCCTGCTGGGCTATGGCGTCAATCTCTTCATCTTCAGCATGGGGCGACTCAGCCTGGACAAGGAGCCGGTGCTGGCCGCCGGTGTGCCGACCACGCTGCAAAACTACACCGACCCGATGCCGCAAACCTTGGTGTTGACGGCCATCGTGATTGGTTTCGCGATGACGGCGCTGTTCCTGGTGGTCTTGCTGGCGCAGCGCGGCTTCTTCGGCAATGACCATGTGGATGGGACTGCCGATGAAGTCCAGCAGCCGGAGGAAACGCCACGCAGCGGCGGCCTAGGGGGCTCGGAACCATGATGGCACTGCTGACGCATTGGGCGCTGCTCGCCAATGCAGCGCTGATGCCGCATCTGACCATGGCGCCGGTGCTGCTGCCGCTGATTGCCGCTTGCCTCTTGTTGATGCTGGGTGACCGGCGGCACAAGCGCAAGGCCTTGCTGGCGACGCTGGCCACCATCGGCAATCTGGCGGTGGCGGTGTTCTTGATGCTCAGCGTCGCGATGGAGAAGGCGCAGCCGATTGGCTTTGGCGTCTACCTGCCCTCGAACTGGGACGTGCCCTTCGGCATCGTGTTGGTGCTGGACCATTTATCGGCGCTGATGCTGGTGGTGGCGGCGGTGGTGGCGCTGATGGCGCTGCTGTTCTCGGTGGCCCGCTGGCACAAGGCGGGCGCGCATTTTCATGTGCTGCTGCAGTTGCAGATCATGGGCCTGAACGGCGCCTTCCTGACCGGCGATCTGTTCAATCTCTTTGTTTTCTTCGAGGTCATGCTGGCCGCGTCCTACGGCCTGCTGCTGCACGGCAGCGGGCCGGCGCGGGTCAAAGCCGGCCTGCATTATCTGAGCATGAATCTGCTCGCATCCTCGCTATTCCTGGTTGGCGCGGCGCTGATATACGGCATCACGGGCACGCTGAATATGGCCGACCTGGCCGCCCGCATCCCGGCAGTTCCCGCGGCCGACCGCGCGCTGCTGCATGCCGGCTGCGCGATTCTGGCCGTGGCATTTCTGGCCAAGGCAGCGCTGTGGCCCTTGAACTTCTGGTTGGCCCCGGCCTACTCGGCCGCCAGCGCACCCGCAGCGGCGCTGTTCACCTTGTTGACCAAGGTCGGCGTTTATGTGCTGTTGCGGCTGTCGACTTTGCTGTTCTCACCCGCTGCGGGCATGTCGGCCGGCTTCGGCAATAGCTGGCTGCTGTGGGGCGGCATGGCCACGCTGGTCTTCGGTGCGATCGGCATGCTGAGCGCACAGCGGCCCGCCCGTTTGGCGGCCTATGCGGTGATTGTGTCGGCGGGCACCTTGCTGGCGGCCCTGGGGTTTGCGCAGCCGGCGCTGACCGCCGGCGCGCTCTACTACCTGCCTGGCTCGACATTCGCGGTGGCGGCCTTCTTCTTGCTGGCCGAGCTGATGGACCGCTCGCGAAATTCGGGCCCTGCCGACCCGGCCGCTCAGCGCGCGCCCGAGGACGAGGAGGATCATCTGCCCTTCGCGCTGGCCGAGCAGGAAATCAGGCGCGAGGCCAATCTCGATGAAGAAGAAGAGGTGCTGGTCGGACGCGCCATTCCCGCCTCCACCGCCATGCTGGGCCTGGCCTTTGTCTGCTGCACGCTGCTGCTGGCCGGGCTGCCGCCGCTGTCCAGTTTTGTCGCCAAGTTCGCGATGCTGTCCGCGCTGCTGAGCGCTGGTGATGCTGGCGGCAAGCTTGCAGCACCGGCCTGGCTGTTATTCGCTCTGCTGATAGGCGCTGGCCTGCTCGCGCTGATTGCGCTCTCGCGCACCGGCATGCGTTTCTTCTGGGCGCCGGTGGATCGCAGCCCGCCGCAACTGCGCTTGCTGGAGTTCGCGCCGATTGCGCTGCTGGTGGCCATGTGCGTAGGCCTGACCCTGCATGCCGAGGGCCTGCTGAGTTATGCCCGCGATACCGCCAATTTGCTGTACGCACCACAAGGCTATATCGAAGCGGTGCTGTCGACCCGGCCGGTCGCCACGCCGACCAATGCGCAACGTCTGCGCGAGGCAGCGCAGGAACACGAGCAGGAGTCGTCGCCACCATGAGTCATACCGCTTGGTTCAAACGCGGCCTCAGGCGTGTCATCCCTGAGCCTCTGCTCAGCCTCGCCCTGCTGCTGCTGTGGCTGCTGCTGAACGACCCATTCAGTCTGGGCCACTGGCTCTTGGCCTTGGTGATTGGCCTGGCTGTGCCCTGGCTGACGGCTTCGCTGCGGCCCACGCCGGTCAGCATCAAGAAGCCTGGCTTGGCCTGGCGTCTGTTCTGGCGCGTCGGCTTGGACGTGTTGATCTGGAATTGGCGCGTGCTGCGTGGCACCCTGGCGCGGGCGGACAGGCTGCCACAGGGCGGCTTTGTTCAGGTGCCACTGGACCTGCGTGACCCTAATGGCCTGGCCGTGCTGGCGGCCATCATGTGCGTGATTCCGGGCACCATCTGGTCGGAGTTGGCACTGGATCGCAGCGCCTTGCTGGTGCATATCTTCGAACTTGACAACGCGCAGGCCGAGATCGAACTGATCAAGTCGCGCTACGAGCGCCCGCTGATGGAGATCTTTGAATGAGCAGCTTTTTGTTCGGCGCCATCGCCGTCACGCTGGGGCTCTATGTCACGGCGATGGTGCTGTGCCTGCTGCGCATGATGCGCGGCCCGAGTTCGCAGGACCGGGTGCTGGCAATGGATCTGATCTGTACCGTGGCGATGCTGATCCTGCTGGTGCTGGCAATCCGTTACCGCAGCGCGATGTATTTTGAGGCGGCGCTGCTGATCGCACTGTTCGGCTTTGTCAGTTCGATGGCGATGGCAAAGTTTTTGTTGCGCGGCGAGGTGATTGAATGAGCGCGCCGAGCTTGGCACCGTGGGTGGAAATTGTGGTCGGCCTGCTGCTGCTGGTCAGCGGCGTCTTCACCCTGGCGGCGGCCATTGGCGTGCTGCGCTTCAAGAGCTTTTTCATGCGCATGCACCCGCCGGCGCTGGCCTTCACGCTGGCGACCTGGTGCGTGTCACTGGCAACCATCATCTATTTTTCAGCGCTCGAACAAGGCCTGGATCTGCGCGCCTGGCTGATCATCATCTTGTTGGCGCTGACGGTGCCAGTCACCACCATCATGCTGGCGCGCACCGCTTTGTTCCGCATCCGCACCAGCCAGACCTCGGCCGAGCGGGTGCCGCCGGCCCTATCGACCAAGCCTTGACGACCATCTGCAACCGTCCAGATCCTGGGTTAACATTTCCACAGCGAAGCGGAGTCCTTCCGCGCCCAGTTCCAGGCGAAGAACCTTGCTGCGCCACAAAACCTGCAGATCAATTCAACAAAGGTGGAAATATGCAATTTTCTCGCTTGCGTCCCTCTCTGCAATCGACCCGGCTCGCCTTGGCCGCCCTGGTCTGTCTGCTTGCCTCGCAGGCGCGAGCGGAGCTGATGCTGTAGGCAGACGATGACTACCGTGGTCAGTCGCATCGGACCACAGGCTTAGAAAACAATTTGGGCCGACTGGGCTTCAACGACAAGGTCTCCTCGGTAGTCGTGCGCAGCGGCAATTGGCAACTTTGCAGCGACTCGGGCTTTCGCGGCCAATGCATCACCTTGAGCCCGGGCAGCTACGCCTCGATGCGCAGTTTCGGCATGAATGACCGCATCAGTTCAATTCGCCCTATCGACGACGGCGGAAGCAGCGGCGGCGACAACTCTTGGGGTGGCGGTTGGGGCGGCGGCAATGAGGCCGTGGTGTTGTACGAGCATGCCAACTATGGCGGCAAGGGCGTGAACTCGCTGGGCAACGCCAACTTCGAGAGCCTGAGCTTCAACGACAAGGTCTCGTCCATCATCATCCGCAGCGGGCGCTGGGAGTTCTGCACCGACAAGGACTATCGTGGCCGTTGTACCACCCTTGGGCCTGGCCGTTATGGCAACCTGAGCGATATGGGTCTGAACGACGCGCTGTCATCGTTCCGCCCGAGCGGCGGCACGCCAAGCTATGGCGGCAGGCCGAATTCGACCAGTTGGGGGGGTGACGATGGCTCAGCGCCCGAGATCTCTCTCAGCGCCAACCGATCGGGTCGCGCAACCTATCGCAATGGCTGCGTCGTTTATTTCAGCCCCGACGGTCAGCGCTTCCAGAACCTGCCGGCTTGCCATGGACAGCAGATCCCGCGCGCCGATGAAGCGATGCTGCGCTATCGCAACGAACAGGGCTTTGAGCGATCCGACAACGAACACCCCTGGGTATCCAGGCAGCCACGAGGTTATGTACCCAACGACAGCTCACCGCCCGAGATCGTGATGGGCCGCAATGGCGAAGGGGAAGTCATCTTCCGCAACAACTGTGTGGCTTATTACAACGCCCAAGGGCGGCGCCACGAGCAGCAGCCGAGCTGTGATCGGGGTCAGTTGCGTCAAGCCGATGACGCCATGGCTGGCTATAGGCGCGAACAAGGGATGTAAGCGGCGGCGCAGCGCTGAAGGACTTCAGCGTCAGCGCCGCGACCTTGTTTTTGAGTGCCTGCAATTGCTCGGGCGTCCAGCCCGGTGCATCGGTCAAGCCGACCCAGCCGTCCAGATAATGCTCGAACGCATAGAGGTGGCCGTAGCCCAGCGGCGGCGTGGTGGCCAGCACCAAATCAATCGTCAGCTGCAAGAACGTCACCACCGGCACCCAGACGAAGTCCGGCGAAACATCCGGCCCCAACGCCCCCTGCAGCCAGGCTGGCCGACGCCATAGCGCACCGGGGTCGAAGAAGCTGACCGCGTCGCTGGCGTACTGCAGATAGATCACACGGTACGGCCCCCAAGGCGCCGACGCTTGATTCAAATGATTGCGTTGCGCGGTAAACCGAATCACCGAACCGTCGCGGAACTCAGGCAGCCAGGCCGGTGAGCCGGGGCGACGCTGCGCGGTGACCAGATTCCAGGTTTCAGCGGCAAAAGGCGGGCCGGCCCAGAAGGCACCGGCGTAGGGGTCGCCAATGACCTGGTGCAGATCGTGCGAGAGGTCGGAGTTGAGGCTGCCCAGGCTCAGTCCATGCAAATAGAGTCTAGGTCGATGGTCCCTGGGCAGGCTGCGCCAGTGGTCATAGACGGCCGCGAAGGTCGCGCGGGCGGTATCGCGCCCCAGTTCCGGATCGGCCAGCAAGGCCAGCCAGCTGGCAAGATAGGAGTACTGCACCGACACGCTGGCCACATCGCCACGCAGCAAATACTCCAGCGCGGTTTGACTTTCGGGGTCGACCCAGCCGGTGCCGGTGGGCGTCACGATGACCAGATTGCTGCGCTCAAATGCGCCTATGCGTTTGAGTTCGGCCAGCGCCAGCTGCGCGCGCGCCTCGACCGTGTCGGCCGAATTCAGGCCCACATAGACGCGCAGCGGTTCCTTGGCCTGGGTGATGGGGGCACCCGTCATCGCGGCAATCGCAGCCCGGTCCGGCCCGGCCGCAACCAATCTGCGGCCGGCACGGCCCAAGCCGTCCCAGGCCAAGAGCGAGCCGGGCGCGCCTGCCTTGAGCGGATCGCTCGGGCGCGGGCTGCTGTCGTCTTCGATCAAGGCGTCCAACCTTTGGTAGGACGCATCAAACGCGTGCATGCCGGCGCGCACCAGCACGCCATTGCCGATCAAATAGAACAGCCAGGCCGTCAGACCCAGGGCACTGAGCACGGCCACCGGCCCTGGCACCTGGGTTTTCAAGCGAGTGGCGATGCCCTGTTTGACCCAATCGAAGGCTCGCCCGATCAGCAAAAGCAAGGCAAAGGTCAGCAGCGCAACGGCCGCTATCGTGAACGGCCCGGCACTGTCTTGC
>CAUPEV010000051.1:0-26348 GCA_963510335.1 uncultured Roseateles sp. | reverse complement strand
TGGCGGCCCACGTCTTCCATATGGACCAGCATCTGCTCGCCGCAGAAAAGCGCGCAGCCATGTACAGAACCAGCCTTTTTATAGACGCTGTCGAGCTTGCGGGCAGTGTCCAGCATCGCGTACAGGCTGCTCTGGCGCAGCCGCGCGCTGGCCGCGCTGGGCAGCTGCACGCTGGTCACATCGGCCATCAGGGCGCCGAACACGGTGCCCTGGCCGCAGCCGGTGGTGACGATGCGCTGGGCCGTCTTTTGCTCGATATTGGCAATGCCCGCGCGCGTGCGCACGGCCGCCGCATTGACCTCCCAATCAACCGTGATCGACTCGATTTCTGTCACGTCATTGATCAGACGCTGGTTGCGCAGATAGCCCAACACCAGCAGCTCGGGCGCCAGGCCCAGGGTCATCAAGGTGACCAACTCACGCTTGTCGACGAACACCGTCAACGGCCGCTCGGCCGGGATGTGCATGGGGCGGCGCGCACCGAACTCGTCCAGCACCGTCACTTCATGGGTCAAAGGCGCTGAGCATTGGGTCAGCCTTGGCAAATTTCGCATCCGAGATCAGCGAGGCGCAGGCAAGCGCTGCAACTCGTCCAGCGTGTTGGCATTGGCAAAAGCCTCGCCATCGTCAAACAGCACCCGCGCACAGCGATGCTGCGCCGCCCATTTGCCGATCTTGGCCTCGCCGCCTTGGGTGAAGCGCACAAGGCTTTCCAGCAGCTCGGTCTTCAGTAAACAGAACACCGGCTGCGGCTGCGGACGGCCAGTCTCGGCGTCTGTCGTCAACACCATCGCCAGCTCGGCGTCCTCGGCCGCCAAGGCTGCCGCCAGCCGCGCCACCATGTCCAAGGGAAAGAGCGGCGAGTCGCACGGCACTGTCACCATATAGGGCGTTTCGCAATGCTCCAAGCCAGCCATGAAGCCGGCCAAGGGGCCAGCAAAATCAGGCAGGCTGTCGGGCCAGACCGCCGCGCCCATGGACTCGTAGGCGCTCAAGTTCCGGTTGGCGTTGATGATGACTTCGCCCACTTGCGGCCCTAAGCGCAACAGCGCGTGCAAGGCCAAGGCCGTGCCCTGGTAAGGCTGCAAGCCCTTGTCGACGCCGCCCATGCGGCTGCCCCGGCCGCCGGCCAGGATCAAGCCGGTGATGTCTTTGGGATCAATCACGTCGCTGCTCCAGCTTCCGTCAGTTTTTTGCGTTAGGGAAAAACAGCTGCTCGCCGCCAATCTTGTAGGCAGCAATGCTGGCCTGGCCGTCCGGCGACACCACCCAGTCGGAGAAGGCCTGCGCCAGCGCCGTCTTGGTGTGCGGGTGCTTGGCCGGATTGACGACGATCACGCCGTATTGGTTGAACAGGCGCTTGTCGCCCTCGACCAGCACAGCCAGATTGCCCCGATTCTTGAACGACAGCCAGGTGCCACGGTCGGTCAGCGCGTAGCCATCGACGCTAGACGCGATATTCAGCGCCGGGCCCATGCCGCAACCGCAGGCGCGGTAGTCAAGCAATCTGCCGTCCATTTTGGCGGCAGGGTCGTCAATGCCGGCGGCCTTCCAGAAGCGCAACTCGGCGGCATGGGTGCCGCTCTTGTCGCCACGCGACACAAACACGGTCTTGGTCTTGGTCTCTGCCGAGGCCAGCTTATTCAAGCCCGCCACCACGTCCTTGCCGCGCACGCCGGCCGGATCGGCGGCCGGGCCGACCAAGACGAAATCATTGAACATCACCGCCCGCCGCGCCAGGCCGAAACCGTCGGCGACGAACTTTTCCTCGGCCACCTGGTCATGCACGAACACGACGTCGGCGTCGCCGCGCCGGCCCATATCAAGCGCCTGCCCGGTGCCCTGGGCGACCACGCGGACCTCAATGCCACTGGCTTTTTTGAAGGCCGGCAGCAGATGCGCGAACAGGCCCGACTGCTCGGTGCTGGTGGTCGAAGCCATCACGATGGACCGTTGCTCCTGTGCATGGCTGGCGCTCAAGGCTGCGGCAAACAAGAATGCAAGAACAGACTTCATAGCAAATCCCATGTCAACTCCCCTTTTAGAAACAGTTCAAGCCTTGCATCGAGTGCATGCTTGTTGAAGAAATCAGCGCTAGGCAGATCGACCCGGATCTTGCCACGGTCCAGATAAATCACCCGGCTGGCAAGGCGCTTGGCCTGACCCAGATTGTGCGTGCTCATGATCAGGGTCATGCCCTCTGCACTGAAGCCGGCCAGCAGTTGCTCGATCTCCTGTTTGGCCGAGGGGTCGAGGTTGGCGGTCGGCTCGTCCAGAAAAAGAATCGCCGGACGGACGGCCCAGGCCCGCGCCAAGGCCAGGCGCTGTTGCTGGCCGCCCGACAAGGCGCGCGCCGGGCGGTCCATCAACGCCGTCAGCCCGGCCCGCTGCATGGCCTCTCGGATGCGCGCCGCCCGCTCTTGCCTGGGCACGCCGGCCAGCCACAGCGCCAAATGCAGATTGCGCCGCACCGACAGCCGCAGCATGAAGGGCCGCTGGAACACCCTCACCTGCGGCCCGCAGCCCTGAGCCACCGTTCGACTGCCGGTCAACGGCAGCAAGCCGTGCAAGGCCTGCAAGAGCGTGGTCTTGCCGGAGCCATTGGCGCCGACCAGGGCGATGAACTCGCCCTGTTTCACTTGCAGCGTGACCTCGCTCAGCGCCTGCACAGGGCCAAAGGACACGCCGACGCCGGTCAAGCTCAGTAACTCATTACTCACTTGGCGTACTCCGCCTGGCCGCCTTGCATTCGCTGCCAAGCCTGCACAAAGGCGATCAGCAGATTGATCAGGGCGACCAGGCCCAACAAGACCAGGCCCAGCGCCAGCGCCAGCGGCAGATCGCCCTTGCTGGTTTCCAGCGCGACGGACGTGGTGATGACGCGGGTCACACCGTCGATATTGCCGCCGACAATCATCACCGCGCCGACCTCGGAGATCGCGCGCCCGAATGCGGTCAGCAGAATCGTCAGCACCGCCCAGCGCTCGTGCAGCAGCATCAGGCAGGCGGCAGTGAAAGGGCGCGCACCCATGGAGCGCAGCTGCTCGCCGCCGTCGCGCAGCGCGTCGCGCACCAGTTGCTGCGAGAGCGCGGCCATCACCGGCAAGACCAAAATGGTCTGCGCCAGCACCATCGCCGTCGGCGTGAACAAAATGCCCCAGGACCCTAGCGGCCCGCTGCGCGACAAAAGTAGATAGACCACCAGGCCCACCACCACCGACGGCAGGGCCAGCAAGGTCGATAAGAAGCCCTGTAAAACGCGGTGCCCGGGGAAGCGAGTTACCGCCACCCAGGCACCCGCGGCCAAACCGAAGCCGGCCGCGATCAGGCAAGCAGAGCCGCTGACCAGCAGGGACAGTCTGAGGGTCTGCATCAGCACCGGGTCGGCGTTCAGCAGCATCGCCCATGCGGCGCCCAAGCTCTCGGAAAATGCTGCGCTCAAACGGCGATCACCCCGGCAAGGCCAACTCGGCCGGCAGATTCAGGAGGAGGTTCTGCGGCTTCAGCTTCAGCCGCTTGTCGGCCGTCATCGCCAGACCCAGATAAATGGGCTTGGCATAGCCGCCCGGAACATCAAGTCTGAACAAGCTGATCAGCTGCGCCAGGCGCTCGCTCGCAAGCGCCTGGCCCTCGTACAAATCGTTCAGCAAGCCCATCGCCTCCACATCCAAACCGATATGCCAGCTCCAAGCTGGGTCATCGACCTTTTGCAGCGGCGTGATGCTGAGCGGCCGGCCCAGAAAATGTTGCAGCCATTGTTCAAGCACGCGGGCCAGCGCGCTCAGGCCCGAGTGTTTCAGCGTGAGATTGAATTTGAAGCCGTGGCCGAACTCGGTGCTGACCTCATGCGTCAGGTCGAGGGCGAACAGACCACCAGCGCCAGCGCGCCAGAAGTCGGCGGCGTTGTCCGGGCTCAGCACATCCAGCAAGCCTGCAGCGGCTTGGCGCTGATCCAAGCCCTGCTGATCGACACAGAGCAGCCGGCCCTCGACCAGGCTCAGGCGCTGCGTGCGAAACAGCATTTGCCCGGCCCGGACTTGAAAAGCATCCGCTTGGGCCGCCTGCAGATGGCCGACGATGGCCGCCACCAGCCCGTCCAGAAACACGGGAGGCAAGCTCAAGGGGCGCCCGAGCAGGCCCAAATAGCAGGCCTCCAGCGTGCCGGCGGCGAGCAACTCGTCTCTGAAACGCAAAAAGAACTGGTAGTTGGTGCGCGCGTCAGGGTCCGCGATCTCTGCCAGTTGTGCTGGCGAGACGGCGGCAAAGGGCGTCAGACACAAACCTTGATGGAGCGCAATCTCGGCCGGACACGACTCGTCCAACAAGGCCATCTCAGGCCCATGCAACCATAAGCGCAGAAAACCATCGTTAGGCAGCAGCCAACCCTGGGCGTTCGTCGTCAAACTTGAGCGCGCGCCAAGGTCCCAGAAATCATGCAAGGAGGTAGAGGGGCTCAGATCCAGGATCGTCACTTCTTGGCCGGAACTGGAGCTGTCGCAGGAGCCGAGGCAGCTGCTGTAGCGGCGAGCAGTTCGGGTGGCACAAAGGCCCCTGGATCGACGCAAGCCGGCGTATCCATGGCAGGCTGGACCTCACGCCCTTCGGCCTTGGCACTTTTTCGGTAGCCATCGGCAACCCGGTTCATCGCTTGGCAGAGCTGATAGGCCGCCAGCTTGTCGGACCAGGCCGTCTTTGCAGCTGCAGCGGCCGCCTTGGCCTTGGCCTCGTCGCTGGCCGCCGGCAACTTGGCTGAGACGCCCGCCGTAGCAAGACAGATCAGAGTAGCCAGGCACAGTCTAGGAAAAGAGTTAGTCAAGCGGCGCATGATCGGCTTCCTTGTCAAATTTCGTCGTTTGTCAGTGCTGAGCGGCCGGATTCGCTGGCCGCGACTGATCCACTGGCGTCGAGCGTTGGGCGGGGATCTTGCCTGCGCGAATGTCATCGAACCAGAGTTCATGATGCTCTTTTGCCCAGCCCTCATCGACCATACCGGTTTGCATCGCCTTCAGCGCGTCCTTCATGCCTAAGGTGCCCATATAGATGTGGCCGAGGAAGAGCACCATCATCAGCACGGCCGCGACCGCGTGGATCATGTGGGCAATCTGCATATCGCCGCGCAAATAGGCCAGACCCGGCAGCAACTGATCGAGCACCAGGCCCGAACCGACAACGGTGAAGCCGAGCAAGAAAACACCACCCCAAAACACCACTTTCTCACCGGCATTGAAGCGGGCCGACGGCACTTCATGTTCGCCGAACAGCCCGCCACCCTTGAGCATCCATTTGATGTCATGAACTGTGGGCAGGTTGTCACGCACAAAGGTCATGAACACTACCAAGAGCGAGACGGCAAACAGCGGGCCGGCAAAATTGTGTGCAGTCTTCAGCGCATAAGTCAGCCAGCCGAACAGCGTGCCGCCCAGCACCGGCAACACGAAGAACTTGCCGAAGGCCATCACCAAACCCGAGATGGCCAGCAGGCTGAAGGCCGCCGCATTGCTCCAGTGCGCCGCGCGCTCGAAATAGGTGAAGCGCTCGATCAGGCGGCCGGTATAGGGCACATGGCCACCCAGCGTGCCCTTGGAAAAATAGAACAGCGCCAAGGCCAACACCGTGATCAAGAGCAGCGACCCACCATAGGGAATGATCCACTGATTGCGTACCTGCCGCCAGGCTTCGCCGGCGGTGGTCAGCTTGGAGCCGGGGTACTGGACCATGGACTGAATCAAGACGCCCTTCTCCGCGCCGGGCAGATTGCTGGTGCCGGCGTGATCGCCTGAGCCATGCACGCTCCGCCAAAATGGCGCATTATTGCCGGGCTGGGATTTGGCACGCTGGGCGTTGCTGTCGTCCGGTTTGGGCAAGGCCGGCGCCACAAAACCAGCTGGCGGCGCAGTGGTGGCGGCGGCCGAGGCCGCGGTGTCCGGCGCGGGCTGCGCACAGGCCACCGACAGGGTCAGCAGCGCCAACAAAGAAGCAAAGAAGTTGCGCATCTTGGCCTCCGCCTTCAGCGTGAATAGTCGTTCTGCGCCTGGTTGCGCCGGCGTATCTGGCCCTCCCAGGAGGCTTGGTCACCGGGTGTCCAGCCGGGAGCCTTGAAGGCCGGGTTGGCGGCCTTGCTGACGCTCCAGGTCGACGCATCGGCGGCCGCCTTTCTGTGCAATAGTTGTTCACGCTCACCACAGCCCTGCATATTCAGCAAGGCGATCACGGCGAGCGCCAGGAGTCGGGCCTTCATGACTTGGCCCCGTCGGGCTTGCTGGCGCCGCCGGCCGGCTTGCCGTCAGTTGGCTTTCCATACGCCGTGCCCCAGCCCCAGACCTCGCTGCCCTTGCCGCGCAGCAAGACCCGGTTGCGCAAGATGTCGGCCACCACATCGCCGTCGCCGGCCAGCAAGGCCTTGGTCGAGCACATCTCGGCGCAGGCCGGCAGCTTGCCCTCGGACAGGCGATTGCGACCGTATTTCTCGTTCTCGGCAACGCTGCCGTTTTCTTCGGGGCCGCCGGCGCAGAAGGTGCACTTGTCCATCTTGCCGCGCAGGCCGAAGGCGCCATTGCTGGGGAACTGCGGCGCGCCGAAAGGGCAGGCGTAGGAACAGTAACCGCAGCCGATGCAGATGTCCTTGTCGTGCAGCACCACACCCTCGTCGGTGCGGTAAAAGCAGTTGACCGGGCAGACCGCCATGCAGGGCGCGTCCGAGCAATGCATGCAAGCGACCGAGATGCTTTTCTCGCCCGCCACGCCGTCGTTCAGCGTCACCACCCGGCGCCGGTTCACGCCCCAGGGAATGTCATGCTCGGCCTTGCAGGCGGTCACGCAGCCATTGCACTCGATGCAACGCTCGGCGTCGCAGATGAATTTCATTCTTGCCATGTCTCGCTCCCCTTATGCCGTGGCGCGTTGAATCTGACACACCGTCGTCTTGGTCTCTTGCATCATCGTCACGCTGTCATAACCATAGGTCGTGGCGGTATTGACCGCCTCGCCGCGCACAATGGGTGCTGCGCCTTCCGGGTAATGCTGCAACAAGTCCACGCCCTGCCAGCGGCCCGAGAAGTGAAAGGGCAGCCAGACGGTATCGCGATCGACCCGCTCGGTTACCAACGCGCGCACGGTCAGCTTGGCACCGGTCGGCGTGGTGACCCAAACGTCCTCGCCGTCGCGAATGCCGCGGTCATTGGCCGTGGCCGGGTTGATCTCCACAAACATATGCTGCTGCAACTCGGCCAGCCATTTGTTCGAGCGGGTCTCCTCGCCGCCGCCCTCGTACTCGACCAGTCGGCCCGAGCTCATGATCAGGGGATAAGTTTTGCCAATGTCGATGTTCTTGTCCTGCACGCTCTTGTAAAGCGTTGGCAGGCGCCAGAACGTCTTCTTATCGTCATGGGTCGGGTACTTGGCAATCAAGTCTGGCCGAGTCGAGAACAAGGCTTCCCGGTGCTGCGGAATCGGATCGGGGAAGTTCCAGACCACCGCCCTTGCTTTGGCGTTGCCGAACGGGTGGCAGCCATGCGCCATCGCCACGCGCTGGATTCCGCCGGACAAATCGGTCTTCCAGTTCTTGCCTTCGGCCAACTTCATTTCGGCCTCGGTCAGATCGTTCCACCAGCCCAGCTTCTTCAAGAGCAGATGGTCGAACTCCGGGTAGCCGGTGGTGATGGCCGAGCCCTTGGAATGCGAGCCGTCTTCGGCCAAGAGGCTGACGCCGTCCCGCTCAACGCCGAAGTTAGCGCGGAAGTTGCCGCCGCCCTCCATCACATGCTTGGAGGTGTCGTAGAGATTGGGCGAGCCGGGGTGCTTGAGTTCGGGCGTGCCGTAGCAAGGCCAAGGCAGGCCGAAGTAGTCGCCGTCGAGCTTGTAGCCGGTTTCCTTGTCGATGCCACCCTTGGCGCGCAAGGTCTTGACGTCGAAGACATTCATATTGCGCATATGCGCTTTGAGGCGCTCGGGGCTCTGGCCCGTATAGCCAATCGTCCAAAGGCCGCGGTTGATCTCTCGCAGCAGCGACTCGGGCTCTGGCTCCATCATGCCGCCCTTGCCCGCCACCAACTTGCCGCTCTTCATCAGCTCCTTGTCGAAGCCGAGTTTTTGCGCCAGCTGATACATGATCATGTGATCGGTGCGCGACTCCCACAGCGGCTCGATCACCTTCTCGCGCCATTGCAGTGAGCGGTTAGACGCGGTGCAGGAGCCGCTGGTCTCGAACTGGGTACAGGCCGGCAGCAGATAAACGGCGCGGTTCGGGTTCAGCTCATCGGCCTTGCCAGGCATGGCGGCCATCGCGGCGGTGGCGGACGGGAACGGGTCAACAACGACGAGCAGGTCCAGCTTGTCCATCGCCTTCTTCATCTCCAGACCACGGGTCTGCGAGTTGGGCGCATGGCCCCAGAAGAACAGGCCGCGCAGATTGCTGTCTTGGTCGATCAGCTCGTTTTTCTCGAGCACGCCGTCGATCCAGCGCGACACCGTCATGCCGGGTTTGGTCAACATGCCGGGCGCGTACTGTTTTTTGATCCACTCGAAGTCGACATCCCAGATCTTGGCGAAATGCTTCCAGGCGCCCTCAGCGAGGCCGTAGTAGCCGGGCAGCGAGTCGGGATTCGGGCCCACATCGGTGGCTCCCTGGACGTTGTCATGGCCACGGAAGATATTCGTGCCGCCGCCGCTGACCCCCACATTCCCTAGCACCAGTTGCAGGATGCAAGACGCCCGCACGACCGCATTGCCGGTGGTGTGCTGGGTCTGGCCCATGCACCAGACCACCGTGCTGGGCCGGTTGTCGGCCAAGGTCTTAGCGACCTTGTAGCAAGTGGCCTCGTCGACGCCGCAGGCCTCAAGCACCTTGTCCGGCGTCCACTTGGCCATGATGTCTTCGCGCACCTTTTCCATGCCGAAGACGCGGTCGTGGATGTATTGCTTGTCTTCCCAGCCGTTCTTGAAGATGTGATAAATCAAGCCGAACACAAAGGGGATGTCAGAGCCGGAGCGAATGCGCACATAGTCATCGGCCTTGGCGGCCGTGCGCGTGAAGCGCGGGTCGACGACGATCATCTTGCAGCCGTTTTCCTTGGCATGCAGCATGTGCAACATCGAGACCGGGTGCGCCTCGGCCGCGTTCGAGCCGATGTACATCGCTGCGCGGGAGTTGCGCATATCGTTGTACGAGTTGGTCATCGCGCCATAGCCCCAGGTATTGGCTACGCCGGCCACCGTGGTCGAGTGGCAGATGCGCGCCTGGTGGTCGCAGTTATTGCTGCCCCACATGCTGACCCATTTGCGCAGCAGATAGGCCTGCTCGTTATTGTGTTTGGAGGAGCCGACGATGAAGACCGAATCCGGGCCGGACTGCTTTTTCAGCTCCAGCATCTTGGCGCTGATTTCGGTCAGCGCCACATCCCAGCTGATTTTTTGATACTTGCCGTTCACCAGCTTCATCGGCGTGCGCAGCCGATGCTCACCGGCGCCATGCTCACGCAAAGCCGCACCCTTGGCGCAATGGGCGCCCAGGTTGATGGGCGAATCGAACACCGGCTCCTGGCGCACCCAGACACCGTTCTCGACCACCGCGTCAACCGCGCAGCCGACCGAGCAATGTCCGCAGATGGTGCGCTTGACTTCAACCTTGGCGCCAGGCCCGGCGGCAGGTGCCGGCGCCGTATCCGCTGCGTGGGCTTTGCGCTGCACCAGGCTGAGCTGCGTGGCGGCCAGGCCGGCGCCCAAGCCCAGTCCAGAGCGGCGCAAGAACAAGCGTCGGTCCATGGTTGGAATGGCGCGGCGTTGCCCAACTAGGCCTCGGCTCAGGCTATTCAGCAGGCCCGTCGAGGAGGCCTGATGAACAGGGGCAGTGGCAGAAGTCTTGCGTGTCAGCAGCATATTGTCTCCAACGGGGCCCGTAGCTCGCTTGCTCAGGCCCTCAAAATTCAGGATCCGATGCGATCTCAGGAACGCGCGGTTTCGTAATAGCGCAGCACATGCGGGCTGAGCTGATAGCCGCCGGCGGTGTCGGGCGGCACAGCGAGATCGGCCGCAGCGATCAGCGGCTCATCCACCGTCGCCACCGGCAAGGCCTTGGCCACCACGGCGGCAGCGCCTGCCGCCCCCAAACCCAGCAGCCAACCGCGCCGTTTCAACGGTGCCGTGACTTCCATGCTGTCCATCTTTTCGGTGACTTGCGGTTTGCTCATGCTCATGATCATCAACTCCGTAACAAGCTTGCTGGGCGAATATAGCCCTGTTGGCTGGTTTTTGCATCGGGCTACACCCGCGCAGCGCACAGACGGATAGAACTTAGGTCTCAAGCAGATCAAAACCCTGCGCTTCGACGGCAAAGAAGTCTCGTGCAAAGCCGGCCAGTGCGCGATAGAAATCGGCCTGTGGCTGTGCGAGAAGCGCATCGCACAAGCCGTCAACCCAGCCGCGCAGATGGCTGTTGAAGAAGCGCTGCTGCCCGGCCAGATTGCTGACAGCTGCGTCATCGCCGGCAATCAGGTAACGCATCACTTCGCACAAGCTGGCGATATGGTCCTCGGTCTCCAGCACCGCTGCCGGCCGCTCTAGGCCCAGCGCCGCCAAGGCGCTGCGCAGCTCGACCAGGGGCTGCTGATTCAGCGAGCCGGCCAGATACTGCGAGCCGAACAAGCAGACCGCCGGCTTACCGACGCCGCCAAAAAGCGCGACAAACTCAGCCTGGATCTCTGACAGGCCGAGGCGGCGCGAGGCCGCCACCAGCTCGCCCCAAGAGCCTTCCAAAAAAGCGCCGGCCGTCGGCGCCTCGGTCACCGCTACGCGCAGCTGGCCGTACAGCTCGGCCGAGGGCGGCGCGTAGAACAGCTCGGCCAGCAGGCCGTAAACCTCGGCGCGGGCCAGCTCTTCAGCCCCATCCGGGCTGTGAAAATCAAGCGAGGCGCTGCTGTTCATACCTGGTCGATCCTGACTTCTGATGGGTTGCTGTGCATGGCAATGACACGGCAATCGCCGCACATCTGCAATCGCTCACGCGCCGCGCCTTGAAACATCGGGTGGGCGCCAAGCTTGGCGAGCATCAGCTCAATCGCCTTCGGGCTGGCAAAGGGCTTGGCGCAGCGCACGCAGCAAAAGGGCTCGACCTCGTTCAAGACCTGCAGCTGCTTACGCTGCCGCCCGTCATCGGCCAGCAAAAGCCGGGGCTGCAGCGTAATCGCCCCTTCCGGGCAAGTGCTGGCGCAGAGGCCGCATTGCACGCAGTTCTTCTCGATCAGGCGCAGCTGCAGCTTGTCGGGGTTGTCGGCCAGGGCGCCGGCCGGGCAGGCGCTGACGCAGCTCAAGCACATGCTGCAGGCGTCAGCATTGACGAGCAAACCGCCGAAAGGGCTGGCCGCCGGCAAGACAATCTCGTCCGGCACCGCCGGGGCTTGGGCCATCAAATGCTCCAGACACAGCTCCAGCGTGGCGCGCTTGTCGGCCAATACGCGGTAGCCGGCCGGCTGTGCCAGGCATTGCGCGGGCTTCGCTTGCAGGGCCAAGTCCAAGCTGGCGACGTTGCTGCTTTCGATCAGGGTCAGGTGTTGCCCCTTGAAGCCCAGACCACTCAAAATTGCCTGCGCCGTCGCCATTTGCGCACGTACGGCTGCCCGGTAGTCGGGCGCTTCCTCGTCGGTCATCAAGACCCAGACCTGGGACGCGCCATAGGCAATTGCAGACAGCCACAGCTCCATCCCGATAGCCGCGGTATGCCAGGCGTCCAGCGGCAAGACGCGGGCCGGCACGCCCTGCACAACAGCCTGCGTGCGCGCGGCACGGCCCAGCTCGGCGATCAGCTTGGCACCGCCGCTTTGGCTGTGAATCAGCAACGCTGGGTCTTTGCCGCCGGCACGGGCATAGGTGTTCAGCAGCGTGCGAATGCGCTGACCCTGGGCGTCAGCGCCAGGCGTGGCGTAGCTCAGGGCCCCGCTGGGGCAGACCGTGGTGCAAGCGCCGCAGCCTACGCACAGATGCGGTTCGACGATGATGCCGGCCAGGGTGGCCCCACCCGACTTGCCTTTTCTGGACGCATCGCTGCGGATTGCCTGTGCCGAGCAAACGTCAATGCAGGCGCTGCAGCCGATCTGTTCGTTGCGGCTGTGGGCGCAGAGCTTTTGCTTGTAGTTGAAGAACTTGGGCTTCTCGAACTCACCCACCGCCTCGCGCAGCTGCAAGACGGCCGCCATCAGCTGCGCATCGTCCGCCGCATGGAAATAACCCTGCGGCGGCTGATGCAGCGCGATCAGGGGCGCAGCACTCAGGTCCAGCACCAGATCGAAGTGTTCGGTGACGCTGCGTGCCGGGCGGTCGAAATCAATCGCGCCGGCGGCTGCGCAGACCTTGACGCAGTCGCGGTGGCTGCTGCATTTGCTCAGGTCGATCTGGTAGCTGAAATCGATCGCGCCCTCGGGGCAGGCGTCAACGCAGGCATTGCAGCGCGTGCACAGATCCAGATCGATCGGATTGCGCTGCGTCCAGCTCAGCTCGAAGGTGCCCAGCCAGCCGCTCAGCTGAGTGACCTCGCCGGCATGCACCGGCAACGAGCGGGTCTGCGGCAAGGTGCCGGGGCCCTGCACCAGCAGACTCAGATCCAGCTTGTCGGCCAGCATCGCGGCGGCCTGCTGCGCCCGCTCCGGCGCGCCGATGATGACGGCGCGACCTTTTGATTGGTAGCTGACGGTGGGCACCGGCGGCGCGTCCGGCAACTGCGCCAGCGCCAGCAAGGCGGCAATCTTGGGTGTGGCTTGGGCGCCGTCCTTGGACCAGCCGCCGCTCTCGCGGATGTTGACAAAGCGGATCGGCCGCTCGGCCAGCGACAGCGCACCTTCGGTCTGCTCGTTCAGTTGCAGAAAGAGCTGGCTTTCCTGCGTACAGGCGACCAGCACATCGTCGCCGCTCTTGGCCGCGCGCTGAAACGAGCCGGCCTCGCGGCGGCACAGCAGGGTATGGACGCAGTCAAGCCCAGCACTCTTCTCAGGGCCCAGCGCCTTGATCAGCGCCGGGCCGTCCAGCGTCATCGTCTTGTTGCAATCGCAGATCAGGGTGGTCGTCGTCATCGGGCAGGCTCACGGGTTCGGGGGCTTGATCTACTGCTACTTCTTTTTCTTCTTCTTCATGCTCGAACAGACCCAACACCTGGGACTGATGGAGCTGGCGCAGCATGGCAAGAGGCAGCGGATCGGGCTTGTTGTAGTCGTCGATATAGGTGTCCAGCCCGTCCATCAAATTGAAGTGCGGGTCGGAGAAGAACAGTTTTTTCAGGGCCGCGCGCTGCACGCCGTCGTCCACATCACCACCCATGAAGCGCGCATAGTCGCTGGCAGGGGTCAGCAGATCGACCTCGGCATAGCCGGGTGGTGGTGGGGCAGGTGGAGCTGGAGGCGCCGCATCAAGCACCTTGCTTGCAGGAGTTTCGAGCGCGGGCGCAGGCGATGCTGGCTGCGCCTCGGCGGCGCGAGCGGCCGTTTTGCGCTGGCTCCAGCGCGCCAGCAAGCCGGTCGGCGGCTCACTCTTGTTGGGGTCGGTCGCCATCAGCGGCGCTGCTCCGGAGGCAAAAACGACTGCGGACGCCGCCGCTCTTTTTTGACCTCGGGCCGGTAATGCTCAGACACATAGCTCTGCAACCAGGCCGCCAGATCATCCGGCAGCGGCACATTGTCGACCCGCTCTTGCGCATCCAGCCAGCGGCCGGCCTCGGTATAGCTGAGGCTGACGCGCTCGGCCCAGGCACGCGATGGATCTTCGTCATCAATGCGCCAGACCACAAACCAGACCGGTGAGCCGCTGTTCAAATTCAGGAAATAGCCTTCAGCCTCATCGGCAAACAGCTGCAACTTGAAACCTGGGCAGAGGCTGGTCTGCAGCTTGCCGTCATCGCGCAGCACGCGTGGCTGCTCACCGAATGCGGCCTCTTGCGCCACCACATCAAGGACCTGGTAGCGCCAGGCCTCCCATTGATTGGGATTGGCCTCACGCTGCATCACGACGGCCACCTGCACCTCCGGTCGAGCCGGCGTCGGCATGGCTGGCTTGCTCTCAGTTTCGGCTTGCTGCATATGCACCAGTCTAGGGCAAGCGTGGCAAGTTATTGGGCGCGAATTACCCTAGCAACCGCCTTGCGCACATCAAGTGCCTTTGGAAATCGACATCGTCGGGAACTGGGCCGAATAGTCTTTGGCCTGGGCCGCAATCTTGACCGCGACCTTGCGGGCCAAAGTCTTGTAGAGCGCGGCTATCTCGCCGTCCGGTTCGGCCACCACGGTCGGCTGGCCGGCGTCGGCCTGGGCGCGTATCGACATCGCCAGCGGCAAAGCGCCAAGATAATCAATGCCGTACTGCTGGGCCATTTTTTGCCCGCCGTCGGCGCCGAAAATATGTTCGGCATGGCCGCAGTTGGTACAAATATGGACCGCCATGTTCTCGACCAGGCCCAGAATCGGCACGCCGACCTTTTCGAACATCTTCAGGCCCTTCTTGGCGTCGATCAGCGCGATGTCCTGCGGCGTGGTGACGATCACCGCACCCGTCACCGGCACGCGCTGTGACAGCGTCAGCTGGATATCACCAGTGCCGGGCGGCATGTCGACGATCAGATAATCCAGCTCCTGCCAGCGCGTCTGGCGCAGCAACTGCTCCAGCGCTTGCGTGGCCATCGGGCCGCGCCAGATCATCGCCTGATCTTCCTCGACCAGGAAGCCGATCGACATGATCTGCAGGCCATAGGCTTCCATCGGCTCCATCAGCTTGCCGTCTTCGCTCTCGGGGCGCCCACTGACACCCAGCATGGTCGGCTGGCTGGGGCCATAAATGTCGGCGTCCAACATGCCAACGCGAGCACCTTCGGCGGCCAGCGCCAGCGCCAGATTGGCGGCGGTGGTGCTCTTACCTACCCCGCCCTTGCCCGAGGCGACGGCAATGATGTTCTTCACGCCCGGCAGCAACTGCACACCACGCTGCACCGCATGGGCCACAATTTTGCTGTGAATCTGCACGCTGACATTGGCAACGCCAGCGACGGTGCGGGCGGCCGCCACCAATTGACGGCGCAGCTCAGGGATTTGGCTGGCGCCGGGATAGCCCAGCTCGATCTCGAAAGACAGGTCGGCGCCATCCTGGCGCAGGTTCTTCAGCTGTTTGCCCGCCACAAAGTCCTGGCCGGTATTCGGGTCGACAACGGTTTGCAGGGCTTGCAGCAGGGCGGATTCTTGAATGGTGGACATGTCGGCGGTCGGTTAGAGGCGGCGTCTGCTGCAGGAGCAACGGTCAGGGTCGGCAGTCTAGCCCAGCGAGTCTTTGTCGCCTTGCAGCAAGGCGAATAGCCCTGCGGATACCGGCGAGTTCCTTAGACTCCCCTGAACGAGGGGCTAGCGCTCGAGCATTGTTCAGGTACATTCGACCCGAATTGAAGTGAAACACCCTGCCTGTCCCTACCCCACCGGAGTTCCCATGTCTAACAAACACTTTGCTGCAGCCTTTGCGCTCATCGCCGGCGCCACCACTGCACTCGCGAACGACGTGAGTGGCTCCCCAACATTCACCGGGCTGACGTCTACGTTCTCGGCATTGCACACCGCCGGCGCATTCACCGACACTTTTACCTTCACACTGCCCGGCATCACGTCGGCCAACGCCAGCATGGTTACCATCGGCGCGGGTGTGGCCGACATTGACTTCGCATCGGCGACCTTGAACGGCACGCCTCTGGTCTTGACCACCGATGCCGGCGGCTTTGTCGAATTGCTGTACACGCCGGCGCCCTACGCCGTGACTGGCCCACTGACCCTGATCATCAAGGGTACCTCGGCCGCCAACGCCAGCTACAGCGGTACGCTGAACGTCAGCGCCGTGCCCGAGCCAGAAAGCTATGCCCTGCTGCTGGCCGGCTTGGGTGTGCTGGGTTTCGTGGCTCGTCGCCGCCGCCAAGACTGAAGTCGCCGCGGGCCAGAGCCCGCAAGGCAGAACCGGGCGCCTTCGTGGCGCCCTTTTTTTGGCTCAGCCGACCTGCTTGAACGCCATCACGGCCTGATTGCGCAAGGTACGCAGCAGTTGCAGCTCTTTTTCACCCAGGTCGATGCCGCCGGCCCGGGCCTTGTCGGCATAGATCAGCGCAAAGGGCGCCCCCTTCAGTGCCATCGGCAGCAACAAGAAGCTCGGTGCACGCACCTCACCCCTGTACCAAACAGGCAGACGCTCAGCAATCTTTGGCTGCGTCGCATCGGCGATCAAGGTGTCGGCACCCTTCTGACATACCGCCGCAAACAAATCTGCATTCCCGCCATCGGCCAAGCGCAGAGGTACCCGAAACAACGGGGCAACGGCCTCGACGCCCTCACCCAATCCGAAACGGCCGGTCAGCATTTCCGTCTTGGGATCGCGCAGACAAAACACCACCCGCCGGAAGCCCAGCGCTCTGAAAATGGTCTCCAGAATCATCCTGAGGACCTCATTGAGCTTGAAGTTCTCGACCATCACATTGGTGATGTCCTGAATGCCCGCGGCCATCATCTCCACCGCTTGTTCGCGGGTGAGCTGCTGGTGGCTCAAGCTTTGGGTCGGTTCCAGAATCTGCGTCGCCTGCAACTGATGGGCGGCGAGCGAGTCATCGACGGTCGGCGTCAAGGGTGCCAATAGGCGCCGGGCGTTTGAGTTCTTGGGCAACTGAATGCCCATGGCATCGGCCACTTGCGCCAAGCGTTGGCGGGCTTGATCGGCCGCTACATCGAAGGCTTGGGCCGTCACGCCGAGAACACGCGCATAACGCTGCGCCATGGCGTGCACGCGCGCATGGGCATCGGCCGGCGCGGTATGCAAAATCACATCGGCCACATCATTGGCCGCATGGGCAAGCCAGCGCTGGCGCTCATCGCTAAGCTCGGCTCGGCGCGTCGGCGGGTCGCCTTCCGGGCGCCGCATGCTGTGTTGCAGCGAGTCCGGCAAACCCCATTGGCGGGCAACACCCAGGCCCAGTTGCTCATAGCTCATGCCCAAGACTTCGGCCGACGCTGCCGCCTCGCTGAGCGGGGCCGCCGCGGCACCGGTGACTTGATTGACGCGCTCGGTGCGTGTGATGCGTCGGATCTGCTGTGCTTCTTCCGGGAAATAGAACTCGCTCAGGGAGCGGCCCAGGTTGTGCAGCATCGCGCACAAAAAAGCCTCTTCAGCTTCGCGCGGGTTCAAACACAGCTCGCGCGCCAACGACGCGGCCATCAACGAGCGCAAGAACTCCTCACGCAACTGCTGAGCGTGCGCCTTGTTCTCCATGCGCTCCAGCAAGATCAAGGACAAGGCGAGATTGCGAATGCCGGAAAAGCCCACCAAAGCGACTGCCCGAGAGACCGTGCTGATGCTGCCGCCGCCGGCATGACTGAACTGCACCGTGTTGACCAAGCGCAGCAGCTTGTGGGTCAGCGCGACATCTTTGAGGATTTCGTTCGACAGACTGGCCAAGCTGCCGTTCTCGGACGCAGTCAGGCGCTGAATGCGTCCGATCGCGTCCGACATGGCCGGAAAGTCGCTCTTGTGGCGCATGCGCCGCAACAAAAACTCCAGCGCCGCACCATCCACCACCACGGGTAGAGGTGATTGAGCCGGATGCAGCCATTCAGCCAGGGCATCATGCATGGCCTGCGCCGTTGGCCAACGATCTGCGGGATCACGCGCCAGCCCTCGCTGCACAATCGCGCGCAATTCATCATCAACGTCAAGTCCAAGCTCCGAAGGCAGGGTCAGGTCTTGCCCTATCACGCGCCGCACGGACACCCAAGGGTCGGGGTCGTAGTTGAGGCGCTGGCCGCTGAGTACCTCGGCCAGCATCACCGCGGCAGCGAACACGTCCATCTTGGCGCTGGGCGGTTCGCCGCGAGCGGCCTCAGGCGAAATATAGCCCGGGGTTCCCACCACCCGCTGAGCTTGCACGGGGTCCGATGGCGTTGACGACATGCGTGCCGCAATACCAAAGTCCATCACCCTCGCGCGCCCCTTGGCATCCATCAAGATATTGCTGGGCTTCAGATCACGGTGCACCACCCCGGCCGAATGTGCGGCCTGCAAACCGCCGAGCAAGCCTAAAAACAATTCGACCGCAGCGCGCGTGCCAATTTGAGCATTGCGCCCGCCGCGCATGCGGTCGGCCAAAGTGCCCCCGGGCACATATTCAAACACCAGGTAAGACTGCCCGTCCTGACTGTCGGCCTCAAACACCGGCACGATATTGGGATGCGTCAAGCGGCTGACGGCGCGCGCCTCATGCAGCCATTCGTCAACGCTGAGCGGGTCGGCACCTGGGCGCATCACCTTGAGTGCGACATCCCGATCAAGCCTTGGGTCATGAGCCAGCCACACCGTGGCCTGAGCACCCTCGCCGAGACTCTTGAGCAGATGAAAGCGGCCCAATTCGGGCAGATGAGGTGCGGCTGAGGTGTAGGTCAAAGAGTCGTCGGGATTCATTGCGGGCACATACCATCCGGACGTTTCAAGAAATTGGCTGATGCCTTATCCAGGCACAGGCTCAATGCGGTGGGTTGCCGTCTGAGGCGGATTTGGCGGCCAAGCGAGCGCGCAGATTCGAGGGCTTTGGAGCCTCGCCATCGAGCGGCATCAAGCCGGAACGCCCCCGGTCGACCGGCGGCGCAGCTTCTGGATTGAGGGCTTGCTGAATGTCCTTCAAGCCCAGCCCCAAGGTACGGGCATAGCGCTTGGTGGCGACTTCGACGCCCGCCATGCGCTTGGCCTCGGGCTGCATCAAGGCATCAACCAACTCATTCGCAAGACTGCAGGTCAGTCGCAGCACCTCGTTGTCACTTTCCTTGCCGTGAGCGCTGCCTCGCAGTGCCGCCGTCGGAGACTGGCGGCGCATCATATGCAGCAATTCTTCGCCCAGGCTCCAATGCTTGGCTACTGCCGCACCGATCGATTCAAGATCACAACCCATCACAGCGAAGGCGGCCGCCTGCTCGCTCATGCCGACCGGATGCGGCTGATCGGCAGTCGGCTCCGGCGGCTGCATCAACTGGCGGATCTGCTGTGCGTCGTCGGGAAAGTGATACTGTAAAAGCAGGCGCCCGAGGTTTTGCATCACCGTGATCAGGTAGACCACTTCGGCGTCATAGCCAGCTGGACGCAAGGCCTGTGCGATCTGACCGGCCCGGTGCACGCGCTTCATCAGACTTTGCAGCATCGCCGCCTGCATTTCATTGAGTGGCCCCGGCCAGGGTTTGAGCGACCTCGCCGCCTGGCTCACGCCCTCCATGCCCAGCATGGCAATGGCGCGCTGCATGTTCAAGACCGTGCCATCAACGGCGGCACCACTTTGCTTCAAGGCGTTATTGACCCGCCGCAAGAGTTCCAAGGCCAAGGCCATGTCCTGCATGACCAAGGTCGCCAAGGCGCTGGTGTGCTGACGATCCATCGCCGCGGACTGCCCCGCCCTTTGCAAGGCGCTCGAAGTGCTGGGCAAATGCCCGATGCGTTGCAGCTTGTCAATCAGCAGGGCGATCGGCCCCTCTTCGTCATGGCCGGCCGAGGTGCGCCAACCGTCTAGCGCACGCAGGAAGCTGCGGGCGATGTGATAGCGCTGGCGCTCTTGTCGGTCGGTAGCTCGGTTGCAAATGGCGCGCAGTGGCTCAGGAATCGGGTGCGGTGTCTCCCAACCCATGCGCACCAACTCATGCCCGGTCGGCTGCATCTGCTGCACGACCAGATGCAAGTCCGCTTGTTCCAAAACGGGGCGCGCCGTCAAGATCCGGTGCAACATCAAGCCAACGCACAAAATATCCTCGGCTGCCGCGTCGCGCATGGCCCGGCGCGTCACGGAGTTGAAATCCGCCGTCGCAGGAAAGACCTCCTGTGCCGCCTCCAGCCCCAGCACCCGAACCTGATTGGTAGGGCTGATGATCAGCGTCGCACATTGCACATCGCGGTGGGCGTGGCCGGCTTCATGCGCAAAGGCCAAACCTTCCAAATACTGGCAGACCCAATCGGCCGCCTCCAAAGGCAGCGGTGTAGGCTGGCGCGCCAGACGCTCATCCAACGTTTCACCCAAGGCCCGGTCGTAAGCCATATAGGGCCACTTCTCGACCTGCCCGACCTCGACCACATGCGCCAGGTTCGGATGCACAACGCGCGCGCCCGCAGTCGCTGTCTTGATCCAATGCTCGATGGCGGCGGCGCTATTGGGCGCGACTCGCGGCATGCACAACATCAACTCCTGATCCAGCTTGGCGTCGAACACCAGCCACATCATGCTGCGAGTGCTTTTGCCCAGCAGTTGACGCAACTCGAAGCGGCCAAATCGACGCATGGGCGCCGCAGGTTTGGTCGCGGCGCCAGCGCTGGCGCCGGCACTGCTGTTGACGGAGTTAGGTTTGGATTCGGGCACGGAATTCGCCACAGGGTGGCATTGGTGGCTACTAAGGTCTGCTTAACCCCTATTTAACCCAATCCCGAGCCAAGTTGATAGGCCAAGCTGAACAACATTCGCAGGCCAAATTCCGTTTGCCTAGTTTTCACTGCGCCCACTGCGCCCAAATTTTCTCGAGCCGCTTGACGCTGACCGGCTGCGGCGTGCGCAATTCCTGCGCAAACAAACTGACCCGCAACTCCTCCAGTTGCCAGCGGAAATCTGTCATGCGCGCATCGGCAGATCCTTTCATCTCGACCACCCGGCGAAGATAGCGTTGCTCAAGCGGTCGCAACTCGCCAAGCAGCTTGGCGTCACGGGCCGGGTCGGCACGCAGCTTATCCAGCCGAGCCGTGATGGCCTTCAAGTAACGGGCTAGATGCTGCAACTGCGCCCAAGGCGTAGCGCTGACGAATTGCTTGGGCACCAAGCGCTGCAATTGCGCGGCAATGTCCTCGGCGGCCTCTTTGGGCGCTCGCGCGTCTTTAAGCTTGCGCGTGGCAGCGGCAAACTCCAGCAGCACCACGCCGGTCTGGCGCGCCACTTCCTGGGCAATCAGATTCACGCGGGAGCGCCCTTCTTCGATGCGCCGCTTGAAGCTGAACTCGTCGGTCGGCAGCGGCTCAGCCAAAAAAGCCCGGTCCAAAGCCACGCCGATGATCTGATCGCGCAGCTCTTCGGCCGTGCCCAAACTCATGAACAGCACCGACATCTTCTGCAGATCGGGGATATTTTTTTCAAGGAACTTCAGTGGTTCCTTCAATTGCAGGGCGAGCAAGCGGCGCAGGCCCAGGCGGTGACGAGCAGCCGCCACATCGGGTTCGTCAAAGACTTCGATCTCGACATGCGCTCCACGGTCCAACAGCGCCGGAAAGCCGATCAGCGTCTGCGCGCCGCGCGTCACCTCCATCAACTCGGGCAACTCGCCGAAAGTCCAGGCCGTATAGGTCTTGCTGAGCTCTCGTGCGGGCTTGGGCGGCGCCTTGACCTCGGCCCGGATGCCGCCGGACTTGATGGGCGGCTCTGCAGCTAGAGGCGCGGACGACGGAGCGGACGCCGGAAGGCGCAGCGCCGCCAGCGCCTGAAAGGCCGACCTCGCCTGCCCGCCTAACTCGGCCTTCAGCGCCGCCAGATTGCGGCCAATGCCCAGCTGCCTGCCATGTTCATCAATGACGCGGAAGTTCATGAACAGATGCGGCTGCAACTGCTCGAACTTGAAGTCATTGCGCTGGATCGCCAACTGGGTGCGCTCCTTAACCGCTTTCAGCAAGACCTCGATCAGCGCGCCCTGGCCAAAGGGATTGGCGGCAATGAACTCCGCCACAAACTCCGGCAGCGGCACCAATCTTGAACGCGGGCGCTGGTGCAAACTCTTCAGCAAAACCTGCACCTTGGCCGCCAGCATACCGGGCACCAGCCACTCACTGCGCTCCTCGCTGACCTGGTTCAAGGCGTAGATCGGCACTTCGACGGTCAGACCGTCGCGCGCATCACCGGGTTCGTGCAAGTAACTGGCCAGGCAATCGACACCACCCATGCGCAAGGTCCTAGGGAACGCATTGCTGGTGATGCCGGCCGCCTCGTGGCGCATCAACTCATCACGGCTCAATTGCAGCAGTTTGGGCTCGGCCTTGGAGGCGTGGCGATACCAGCGCTCCAGCGTGGCGCCGGACACCACATCGGCGGGCAGATGCTCGTCGTAATAGGCGTAGATCAACTCGTCGTCGACCAGTACGTCCTGGCGGCGAGATTTGTGCTCCAACTCCTCCACATGGGCGATCTGGCGTTTGTTGTGAGCCAGGAACGGCAGCCTGGATTCCCATTCGCCATTGACCAAGGCCTCGCGGATGAAGATGGCCCGCGCCGCCGGCGCATCGACGTTCCCGAAGTTCACGCGCCGGTTGTTATAAATGACGATGCCGTACAGCGTCGCCCGCTCCAGGGCAATCACCTCGGCGGCCTTTTTCTCCCAATGCGGCTCCAGCAGCTGGGTCTTGATCAGATGGCCGGCGATACCCGGCAGCCATTGCGGCTCAATCGCCGCAATGCCGCGACCGAACAGGCGCGTGGTGTCGACCAGCTCGGCCGTGACGATCCAGCGGCCCGGCTTCTTGCTCAGATGCGCGCCGGGGTGGCGCCAGAACTTGATGCCGCGCGCACCCAAATACCACTCGTCCTCATCACTCTTGCAACCGAGATTGCCGAGCAGACCGGCCAACATGCTCAAGTGCACCTGCTCATAAGTCGCCGGCGCGGTATTCATGCGCCAGCCATGTTCGGCGACGACGGTGTGCAGCTGCGAATAGACATCGCGCCACTCGCGCACGCGGCGCGGGCTGACGAAGTTTTCGCGCAGCAAGGCCTCGTAGCGGCGGTGGCTGAGCTTGTGCTCGCCCGCACCGCCCTTGCTTTCTTCCAGCCATTTCCACAGCTTCAAGTAACCGAGAAATTCTGACTTGTCGTCGTCGAACTTCTTGTGCCGCTCGTCCGCCGCTTGTTGCTGCTCCATCGGCCGGTCGCGCACATCCTGGCCCGACAAGGCGCTGGCGATGATCAGGACTTCGGCCAAGGCCTCGCGGCTGCGCGCCTCCAGAATCATCCGGCCGACGCGTGGGTCCAGCGGCAGCTTGCCCAGCTCTTTGCCCATGGGCGTCAGCTCATTGGCCTCGTCGACGGCACCTAACTCGCTGAGCAGCTGGTAGCCGTCGGCGATCGCCTTGCGGGGCGGCGGCTCGATAAAGGGGAAGTCGTCGACCTGGCCCAGGCCCAGCGTCTTCATGCGCAGAATCACCCCGGCCAACGAGCTTCGCAAGATCTCGGGGTCGGTGAAGCGCGGCCTTGCGAGGTAGTCTTTCTCGTCGTAGAGCCGTATGCAGATGCCGTTGGCGACACGGCCGCAACGGCCGGCGCGCTGATTCGCCGAAGACTGGCTGACCGGCTCGATTTGGAGCTGCTCGACCTTGTTGCGGTAGCTGTAACGCTTGACGCGGGAGGTGCCGGGGTCGATCACATAACGGATGCCTGGCACGGTGAGCGAGGTTTCGGCCACATTGGTGGCCAAGACGATGCGGCGTTGACCGTGCGGCTCGAAGACCTTGTCCTGCTCCTGCTGGGACAAGCGCGCAAACAAGGGCAAGACCTCGACGCCGGGCGGGTGATGCTTGCGCAGCGCTTCGGCTGCCTCGCGGATCTCGCGCTCACCCGGCAGGAAGACCAAGACGTCGCCGCCACCTTCGCGCCAGAGCTCGTCGACGGCATCGCAGATCGCGTTATTGAGGTCGTACTCGCGGCTTTCCTCGAAGGGCCGGTAGCGCTGCTCGACCGGGAACAGCCGCCCCGACACGGTGATCACCGGCGCCGGACCTTTGGCTGATTCAAAGTGCTTGGCGAAGCGGTCGGCGTCGATGGTGGCCGAGGTCACGATGACCTTCAGATCGGGCCGTTTTTTCAGCACCTCGCGCAAGTAGCCGAGCAGGAAGTCGATGTTCAACGAGCGCTCATGGGCCTCGTCGATGATCAAGGTGTCATAGGCGCGCAGCAGCGGGTCGGTCTGGGTCTCGGCAAGCAAAATGCCGTCCGTCATCAGCTTGACCGAGGCCCCGGGCGACAAGCGATCTTGGAAGCGCACCTTGAAGCCGACCACCTCGCCCAGTGGCGTTTTCAGCTCCTCAGCGATGCGCTTGGCGACGCTGCTGGCGGCAATCCGGCGCGGCTGCGTGTGGCCGATCAGACGGCCGGTATTGGCGCGGCCCCGCCCTAATGCGAGCGCAATCTTGGGCAACTGGGTGGTCTTGCCGGAGCCGGTTTCACCGCAGACGATGATGACTTGGTGTTCGCGCAGTGCCTGCGCAATGTCCTCCCGCCGGCTCGATACCGGCAACGACTCCGGAAAGGTTATCGGCGGCAGCGGATTGGCGGGCGGCCCTGGGCGACGCGCAGCGCCAGCCTTGACAGGGTTGGCATTGGCATTACCGCCGGGCGCGGCTGGCGCGATGGGTTTGGTGGGGGGGCTGGAATCATTCACGAGGCGCGGATTATCCGCGCCCGCCGCAAATTCAAGTTTTTGCCACGTAAGTGATGATGTTGATGGCCGCTCCTTGGGGGTCGCGGATGGTGGCCATGCGCCCTACCGTGGGCACGTCCATCGCCGGCAGCAGCACCGCGCCGCCCAGCTCGGCGCACTTGGCGATGCTTGCATCCACATCGTCGACGGTGACATAGCTGCTCCAGCTCGTCGGCATCTGCAGGGCGGGGTCGGGGCAGGCCATCATGCCGGCCATCGGCGTGCCGTCGACCTTGATGACGTGATAGTCGCCCATGGGCATGGCCATGGTCTCGACCACCCAGCCAAACAGCGAGCCATAGAACTCGGCCGCCTTGGCCGGCTCTGGCGTCATCAATTCGGCCCAGCTGAACGCGCCATGGGTTTTGTAAGCATCCATTTGTCATCTCCTGGTTTGAAAAAACGCGCCCGATCTTGAGCGAGGGCTTGAGGCAAATCAAGCCCCTAGAAGCAGGCCAGAAGCTGGCCAAAAGCAGTCATTGGCAACGGCCTGCGGCACAATTGCGCCCATGAGCCTTGTCTTTCCCCATACCTTCGTCCCCTGGTTTCGCTCCGTCGCACCGTATATCCATGCTTACCGAGGTGAAACCTTTGTCGTCGGCATGCCGGGTGAGCTGGTTGCCGCAGGCAAGCTGAACGCCTTTGTGCAGGACTTATCGATCTTGCATGCAATGGGTATCAAGATCGTCTTGGTCCACGGTTTCAGGCCGCAGGTCAACGAGCAATTGGCTGCCAAAGGCCAAAAGCCGCAGTACAGCCACGGCACCCGCGTGACCGATGCCTTGGCGCTCGATTGCGCGCAAGAAGCGGCCGGTCAGCTGCGCTTCGAGATCGAAGCATCCTTCTCGCAGGGTCTGCCCAATACGCCGATGGCCAACGCGACGGTGCGGGTGGTGTCAGGCAACTTCCTGACAGCGCGCCCGGTCGGCATCGTCGACGGCGTCGACTTCCAGCACAGCGGCGTGGTGCGCAAGGTCGATGCAGCGGCGATTCAGCGCGCCATCGACAGCGGCGCGGTGGTCTTGCTGTCACCGTTTGGCTTCTCGCCCACCGGTGAGGCCTTCAATTTGAATATGGAAGACGTGGCAACCAGCGCGGCGATCGCCTTGCAGGCGGATAAATTGCTGTTTGTTTGCGAAGTTGATGGCGTCCGCGAGCAGCCCGACGACTCGAGCAGCCCGGTCGACACCGAATTGACGCTGGCCGACGCCGTGCGCATGCTGGCCGGCCAGCCAACGGCGACCGAACCGACCGATGTGGGCTTTTATTTGCGCCATTGCGTGCGAGCCTGTCAAGCCGGCGTTGAGCGCTCGCACAACGTGCCCTTCGCGGTTGATGGTGCGCTGCTGCAGGAGGTCTATACCCATGACGGCATCGGCACCATGGTGGTGGACGAAAAGCTGGAGAGCCTGCGCGAAGCCGACTCCGACGATATCGGCGGCATCATCGCGCTGATCGAGCCGCTCGAGCGGGACGGCACCCTGGTCAAGCGTGACCGGACCGAAATCGAGCGTGATATCGACCTCTACACCGTCATCGAGCATGACGGCGTGATCTTCGGCTGCGCCGCGCTCTACCCTTATGTGGAAGCGCGCACCGGTGAGATGGCCGCCTTGACCGTCTCGCCGGCCGTGCAAGGCCAAGGCGACGGCGACCGCATCTTGAAGCGCGTGGAGCAGCAAGCCAAGTCGCAAGGTCTGACCAGCATCTTTGTGCTGACCACGCGCACCATGCACTGGTTCATCAAACGCGGCTTCCAACCGGTTGACCCGGAGTGGTTGCCGGAAGAACGCAAGCGCAAATACAACTGGGATCGGCGCTCGCAAGTGCTGGTCAAAAAGCTCTACTAAGACGGTATGTCTCGGGTCGGCGTTTGGGGCCACCCTGTTT
>CAUPEV010000050.1:0-26351 GCA_963510335.1 uncultured Roseateles sp. | reverse complement strand
GGCGCTTTTTCTCTTGTGCGCCCAGCATGGGCGCACTCTTGCGGGCGCAAGTCCTGCCGTAAGTTGATCGCAAAAATAGGGTCAGGTTCATTTAGGTCGGCCGGCACTTGCGTGTATAGCCCAAACGAAATGAGCTTGATCCGGCAATGACTCCGCTCGGCTATGTCATGCTCATCTGAGCATTCGGTTTGTCATTGCGGGTCGGAGGCGGCGGCCTAAGCATTGTGGTCGCGTGACAATATGGGCGCTGGCTTCTGACTGCGGTTTGAGGTTCGAATACAAACGGCTTCTTGCTCAGTTCAAGCAAGCCAATTCTCGGCACGGCGCAGTAACGGGACAGAGTTTCTAGAGGCAAGTTCAGCATGATGCGATTGAATTTATCTTGGTTTGTGCCCCTGGCGGGAGTCGCGGTGGCGCTGCCTTTGCTGCTGGCTTACAACGTCCCGCCGGACGGGGCGGCCCTGAATCTACTGCTGGCCTGTATTGGCTGGGCAATTGCGATCCTGCTGACAGCCGGGCGCGTGCCCTTGATTTGGCGACGAGGCTGGGCGGCGGTTGCCGGTCTGGCTGTCTTTGTATTGCTTGCCCTCGCGGCACTGAGCTCGCCGCTGTTCAATGGGCAACCCTGGTCGCAGGGCCTGGGCAAGGCGGCGCTGCTGCTGCTGGCGACATTGGTGCTGGTGTACGGGCAGATGCAGAGAGGGCTAGATCGCCAGGACTGGGTCACGGCCTTGATGGTGGCGCTGTTGCTGACCGGTGTGCTCAACGCCCTCATCGGCTTGATTCAGGTCTTTGTGCCGGCCTGGGCCGCAGGGAGCTGGATCTCGGGCACGAATATGCTTGGTCGAGCCATCGGCAATGTCCGCCAACCTAACCATCTGGCCAGTTTGTTGCTGTGGGCTTGCGTCGCGGCGGTGTACCTGGCCGAGCAGGGCGTGAGCAAATGGGCACCTTGGCGCCATGTGTTGCCAGGCCTCGTGAGTCTGCTCCTGTTTGTGTTGGTCTTGAGTGGCTCTCGGACAGGCTTGCTGGCCGTACTGCTCTTGGTCTTGTGGGGTCTGCTGGATCGCTCACTCAGCCTGCGCACCCGCCGATTGTTGTATTTGAGTCCGCTGATTGTGGCCCTGAGCTGGGTTTTGATGATGGCTTGGACCGAATACAGTGGCCTGACCTTGGGCGCCCAGACCCGCGTTGCGGAAGGGGCGAGCTCGCCGGGTCGCACGCTGATCCTGGGCAATGCCCTTCAGCTCTTGCGCATGAATTGGTTGACCGGCGTAGGCTGGGGCGAGTTCAACTTCGCCTGGATGATGACGCCCTTTCCTGTGCGCTTGGAGATGCAGGCCAATAGCCACAATCTGCCTCTGCAGTTGCTGGTTGAGCTGGGCCTGCCCTTTGGGCTGCTGGTGTTGGGCTTGTTGGCCTGGGCGATCTGGCAGGCGTGGCGGGGGGCGGTCACGGCCTGCGACGCGCAAGCGCGGATGCAGCGGCCTCTGTTCATGCTGCTGCTTGTGATCGGGTTTCACAGCCTGCTGGAGTATCCGCTCTGGTATGCACATTTCCTGCTGCCTTCGGTCTTTGCGCTGGGCCTGTGCCTTGGCGCAGCGCCCTTGGACGCGGCGGCAAAATCTGCATTGCCGGCACGGCATGTGCCGGCCGGCGCCTTGCAGCTCAGTGCCATTTTGGGCTTGTGTGTCGGCCTGCTGGCCGCACTCGATTACCGTGGCGTGGCCTCGATCTACAACGACTTCGGCGAATCGGTACCGCTGGAGAACCGAATCCTACGCGGCCAGCGCGCTGTGTTCTACGCTGCCGCTGCCGATTACGCTGCTGCTACGACACTGCCGGCCAACCCGGCTACGCTGAACGCAGCGCAGCGCGCGTCGCACAGATTCATCGACTCCCGACTGATGATGGCGTGGGCCACGGCGCTGTATCAAAAGGGCGACGCCGACCGAGCGCGTTATATCGTGGCGCGCATGAGGGAACTCAGCAAACCCGACGTAGACACATGGCTTGCAGTATGTGCCGAGGCTAAACCGATGGGCGAAGCAAGGCCATTCCAATGCGAGCCGCCGACACGCGACTACCATTTTCGCGAAATGCGCTAATGCGGTTCGGGCAGTTCATGGCCCATGCCGGGGATGATGTATCGCCCGCAGGGAAAATGGAGTCAGAGAAAAGGGGTGAAAAGGGGGTAGGTTCATTTAACGCCACCACTCGATCCGCCAAATAGGCAAACCTGACCCTGCCTAACTCAGAAAAGCGCAGCCAGATGGCCGCTGCGCACCACCATAGCACCGACAAACCACCATAAAAACAGTAATTTTCGCTTGTTTTTCGTTGACATCACACGTGCAGAAAATGGGGTCAGGTTCATTTTTTAGCGAACAATCAACCCGGTAGCTTGGAGTGAGGCCGCGAACTCCAACAATTCACCAACCTCAACCAAGCTCCCCAAAAAGCGCCTTCACCGGCGCTGTATCCTTTTGGGCGACGCGAATCCAAAGTATCGGTCAAACCATCCGCCCAGCCGCGCGGCAGCCGCGCCCGCTCCCATCCCCTGCATCCCCTACATCCAGGCTCAATTGTTTGTTTCGCTCGCTGAAGCGCACGCGAAGCATTGCCGGTTACCAATGGGTGGCTTGAAATGGGCCGCAAGCATGCCCGCCGAACTGGGTCAATTCACGCAGAAAATGGGGTCAGGTTCATTTTTCGGCAACTCAAAGTTGCTTGTAAAATGAACCTGACCCCATTAAAGAGATCGCTGCCGCCGAGGTGCTCAATCGTCCAGCTTCGCCTCACGGGCGATCACCTCGACAAACCTCGGCCACAGCTGCTCCGGCAAGTCATGCCCCATGCCTTTGATGATGTCCAGCCGCGCGCCGGCGATGCGCCGCGCCAGGTCATGTGCGGCGGCCACCGGCACCAGCGGGTCGGCGCTGCCATGCAGGATCACGGTTGCTGCCTTGATGTGGCCGAGTTGGCCGGCGCGGCGGCTGTCGGCGGCGATGGCCGCGAGTTGGCGCAGCACTCCTTTGGGTCGGTTGCTGCGCCGCAGCGAGGCCATGATGCGCTGGCGTAGCTCGGCTTCAGGTGCCGGGTAGGCCGGGCTGCCGATTAGGCGAAACAGTTTGTAGGTGCGCTCGGTCAAGGCGGCGAAATCATGCGGGTCGCTGGGGCGGCTCAGCAAGGCGCTGCGCACCCGCATGGACGGCCCGGGCAGCAGGCGGCTGCCGCTGCTGGTCATGATCAAACTCAGGCTCATCACCCGCTCTGGCGCCAGCAGCGCCACATGCTGGGCGATCATGCCGCCCATGGACGCGCCGCAGACATGGGCTCGCTGCAGGCCCAAGGCGTCCAGGACGCCCAGCGCATCGCGCGCCATATCGGCTAGGCTGTAGGGGCTGCGCACCGGCAGATGCAGGAGATGCTGGACCGAGGCGATGGCGATATTGGGCACACCCAAGTGATCGAGCTGCTGACTCAGACCCGCGTCGCGGTTGTCAAAGCGTATGACCCGAAAGCCCGCAGCCAGCAGTTGCTGCACCAGCCCGTCGGGCCAAGCCACCAGCTGCATGCCCAGGCCCATGATCATCAGCAAAGGGGGCGCATTGGCGGGCCCCTGGTCGTCGATTTCAAGACTCAAACCATTGGCGGAAATTTGCATTGGAAGGGGGATATCAGCTCAAAGCGGCATGCGATAGAACCAGCGCTTGGCGCCCTGCGGATCGAAAGCGGCCCAATCCTGCGGGTCTTGCGCCAAGCGGTCGGCCAGCGCAAACAAAGCCAGCGGGTTCAGCCCCAGGCCCAGATGGCTGGCATGCACCTCGATGTTCTCGCTGTGGCCAATCGAAGGGTCGGGCTCGATCACACTGCAGCGCCAAGAGACGATGCCATCGGTGCGCGAGTAGATCGAGGTGGTGGGCACCGGCGGTGTTTTGCGTATCTGCTCAAGCATGACCGGGTCGCCGACATGGCGGCCATTCATCAGCTCGAAAAAACGCCAGGCGTTGGTGGCCCTGGGGTGGCCGGTGAAGGGCGTGCCCAGCGTGACCACGCAGCGTGTGTGATCGGGCAACTCTTTGGCCAGCTCGCGGGCATAAATGCCCCCTAAGCTCCAGCCGACCAGGCTGACCGGCCGCGCATGGCGTTTGAACAAGGCCTTCACATCGGCACTGCATTGCTCCAACACGCCTTGGCGCGGGCCGAAGTTGAAGCCCTGGTGCCAGGGATGCGTCTCGTAGCCCAGGCCGTCGAGAAAGCGCCGCAGTGGCTGCGTCGTCGCGTCATTGGCGCCCAGGCCGGGGAAGACGATGACCGGGTGGCCGTCTCCGCGCGGCAGTTTGCGCAACCAGGGTGTGGCCGCCAGCAACGCCGCATATTCCCAAGGGGCGCGGCCCTCCAACATCATCAAAAAGGCATTCGGTGCCGGGAAGTCCGGCGGCGTGAAGCTTGGCTCGGCCGTGCTGGCTGCTGGCGGCGTTGAACTGGACTTCTTGGAGGCGGGGCGGGAAGTGGATCGCATGCGGACGCTGTGGGCAGCAAAGAAGAAGATGGCGCTGGGCAATATTAACGCTTGGCCGCCGCGCGTTTGCGCGTCGCTGCGGTCTTCACCGCGGCCTTTGTTGGGGCCTTTGCCGCCTTTGCCGAATTTTTTGCCGCACCCTTGGGCTTGGCAATGCGCTTGCTGGCCTTCTCTGCCAGCTCATCAGCCGCCGGCAGCGCCAAAAACTCCATGAAAGCGGTCTCGATATAGGCGGCCAGTGCGGCGGTCTCGGGCAGCGCCTGGCCGCAGGCCATCAGGCCGAAGTCCAGGCTGGCGTCATAGCTCTGCACGGTGATGTTCAGCGCCATGCCGTGCACGACGATGGACGTCGGGTAGTTGGTCAACATGCGCGCGCCGGCCAGGTAGAGGGGCACGGTCGGCCCGGGCACATTGGAGATCACCAGATTGGCCAGCACCGGCAGCTTGTCGGCCGCCCGCAAGCGCCCATAGAGCAGCGCGCCGGCCTGCATCAACCAGGGCACGCCCAGCGAGGGGTAGTCGCTTGGCATCAAGTCCTTGACCTGATCCAGCTCGCTCTTCATCGCGGCCGAGGCCGCCAGCACATGAGCGAGGCGTTTGGCCGGGTCGGCCAGATGGGTGCCCAGGCTGACCAAGCTCATGGTTGCCTGTGTGTTGGCCGTCACGTCACCGCCGGCCCGCATCGACACCGGCACCGCCGCCACCAAGGACTTGCGCGGTAACGGCCCCTGCTTGGCAAACAGCCGCCGCAAGGCGCCGCCGCAGATGAACAGCACCGCATCATTGAGGCTGGCACCGTGCAGGCGGCGTGTTCGGTTCAGCGCCACCAGCGGCAGGCTGACGGTGGAAAAGCTGCGCTCAGCCGACAAGCTGGTGTTCAGGCGCGTGCGCGGCGCCAGGCCCAGATTGCTGACCCGCTCGCCAGCCGCCTTGTCGGGCTCGGTGCTGAGCCAGTTGTACAAGCTGCTGCCGGCCGCATCGAGCGCCGTGCGCGCCGCCATCAGGCTGAGCGTACCGGCCGCAGCCGGCAGGGCCTTGGCCAACTTGACGGTTTGCTGCCACTGATGGGCAATCGCGCCGCGCAACATGCCGGCCGCGCCCAGCTGCACCCGCCGCGTGCGCGCTGCGGGCAGCTTGCGGTCCTGCGGGTGGGCACTCAGATCCAGAATCACCGCCGCCAGCGCCACCGCCGCTTGCCCATCCACTGCCGCGTGATGCAGCTGAGAGTACAGGCCCACTTGCTGCTGCCCTTCCGGCCCGCGCTCCAGGCCAAGAAAGACATGGAATTTCCACAGCGGCAGGCGGCGGTCCAGCAGCTGCGGGTGTCGCAGACCGACTTGGCTCTCAAGCGCGGCCAGGCCGCTGCCGGGCGGCATCTCGTAGCCGACGATATGGGCCTCCAAGTCCGGTTCGCAGTCCGTCCAGGTCGGATTGGCCAGATTCAGCGGCATGCTCTCCAAGCGCCTACGCAAGACCGGCGCCAGCGGCAAACGGCTGGCCATATGGGCGCGCAGGTCGAGCAGATAGTCGCCGTCGTAATCAGACGGTAGCTCCAGCACATGCAATGCGCCGACATGCATAGGCATTTCGGCGGTTTCCAGGTGCAAGAAGGCGGCGTCGAGGCCGGCGAGTTGTTTCATCGGTTTTGTCCTTGCAGGCAGACAGGGGGTGAGCTTCAGACCGTTGGATCGAAAGCATACTCGCGTGTTAGCCCTGGAGCGCCCCGATGATGTTGAGATATACCCTGCTGACCGTCCTTTGCCTCTTGCCTCTGCTGGCCTCACCGGCTTGGGGCCAGCCCACCCAAGTGCTGCTGATCCGCCATGCCGAGCGAGCTGCCGAGCCGGCCGGCGACCCGGCCCTCACTGACGCCGGTAGGCAGCGCGCGCAAGCCTTGGCCGAGGCGCTGCGCGATGCCGGGGTGACGGCCATCATCACCACCGAGTTCAGGCGCAGCGCCGAGACTGCCGCTGCGCTGGCCCAGCAGCTCAAGCTCAGGCCAGAGGTCGTTGCCGCGCGCGGCGGCGATACGGCCAGCCATGTCGCTGCGGTGGCTGCGGCTGTGCGCTCGCAGCGCGGCGTGGTTTTGGTGGTTGGGCACAGCAATACCGTGCCGGCGATCGCTGCTGCCCTGGGTGCGCCGCGCCTGCCGGATTTATGCGAAAGCAGCTTCAGCCATTTATGGGTGCTGACGCCGCAGGCTGAACTGGCGCCCCATTTGCTGCGCCTGCGTTATGGGGAGGCAGATGATGCTCCCGCCAAGGCTGGGGCGGCTTGCCAATAGTGATTGGCGCTTGGCGAATCGCTACGCCTCGCGCCGCCAGTCGGCTCGCACCAAGCCGAACACTTCGCTGTCCAGATATTGGCCGCGCACAAAAATCACGCCGCGCAGGCAGCCTTCGAAACGCAGGCCCGCTTTCTCGGCGACCCGGCGCGACGCCAGATTGCCAGGCACGAGCCCGCAACATAGCCGGTTGATAGGGAAGTTATCGAACAGATAGTTGACCAGCGCCTTGGCCGCTGCGCTGCCATAGCCCCGGCCCCGCAGGGCAGGGTCGTGAATGGCCCAACCCAGCTCACGCGCCGTGGCGTAGCGATGCGCGACGAAATGCGACACGTCCCCGATCACCTGACCACCTTCGGAGCAGACCAGCAGTTTTTCCGAGTCATCACTGGAAAAGCCGTCCTCGGCAAAACGTTTCTGAATTGACCGAGGGCTGCCCATGCGGCTTGACTCGAAATCGGTGCGCCGCTCCATCGCTGCTGCCCGCTGGCACAGAAGTGGCAGATCGGCCTCGGTGACGGGGCGCAGGCTGATCCGGCAGGGCTTGGTGGCTATATTCATGACGTTTGCTTTAGAAGTTATGACTCGACTATATCGACGAAACGCCAGCGATCCCGCGTGAAGGGGTGGCGCATATAACCGCGCACCTGGGCGCTGCACATATCAACCCGGATCGGATAGCTGTGCGGATGGTAGGGTAGATAGGCCAACATCAGGCGAGTGGCCTGGTGCATCAAGGCGAGCCGCTCGGGCCCATCTGGCAACAGGCGCTGGCGCTCGTACAAGCGATCAAACGCAGCCAGCTTGAAACGCGCGTCATTGGACTGGCCGGCATTCGGCCCATAGCCCATGCCGAGCAAGAAGTCGCCGTCGGGTGAACCCAGATCCCAGGTATAGCCCCAAATCATCAATTGACCGGCCAGCGCTTTCTTGATCAGCTCGCCGAAGGTGGCGGTCTCGAACTGCATGCGCAGGCCGACGGCGTCCATGCGCTTCTTCCACAGCTCTTGCACTTGGCGGTCACGTGCGGTTTCGCCGCCGGCGCGGCGCAAGATCAAGGGACTGCCGTCCGGATGCAGGCGGTAGCCTTCGGAGTCGCGCTTGTCGTAGCCGTACAGGTCCAGCAGCGCCTGGGCGCGCGCCAGATCGGGCTGGCCGGCCTCGCTGCGCAAATCGCTTTGATGGCCATAAATCAGGGCCGGCAACATCGACTGTGCCGGCAAGGCCTGACCCTGATAGACCTGCCGAGTTTCCTGCGCATTGTCATAGGCCAGTACCACGGCCCGGCGGAGCGCGACCCGCTCGGGCGTGTAGCCGCCAATCTGAGCATCCTCCAGATTGAAGTAGCTGAAAGTGATGTCTGCGCCATGAGAAGCAAAGGCTTGCACGCCCTGCTTTTGCAAATTCGGTGCCAGCTGACCGTTGGGCAAGGCCAGGCGCGCCACTGATGTCGGCATCTCTACCAGATCGAGGTCGCCGCCGGCAAAAGCCAGCCAGCGCGGCTGGTTCTCGTTGATGATATTGATCTGCACCTCATCCAGCAGCGGCAACTTCTTGCCGGCCAGGTAACGCGCTACATTCTCGGCTTGCGCACGGCCGGCTTGCGCGCCGACGCTTTCAAAAATCTGCTCTCGGAAATTCGGATTGCGTTCCAGCACGATCTGCGAGCTGCGCCGCCAGCTTTTCAGCCGGAACGGCCCGGTGCCGACCGGATGAGCGGCAATGTCATCCCCGTAAGCCTCAACCACTTCGCGGGCCACTGCCGAGGTGTAATTGCTGCTGGCGAAAAGATGCACAAAACGCGGGTCCGGTTCGGCCAGCCGGACCTCGAAGCGGTAGCGGTCGAGCGCGCGCAAGCCCGCCACCGGTTGGTCGTAGTTGAAGGCCTTCTTGCTCTTCAGTGCCTCATTGCGCAGCTCCGACAGGCCCAGGACCTTGGCCGTCTCGAACTGATAAAGATGCTCGGTTCTGATGCGCGGATCGTAAAAGCGCTTGATGCTGAAGACATAGTCTTCGGCCACCAATTCGCGTTTCTTGCCCTTGAAGGCGGGGTCATCGCTGAAGAAGATGCCGGGCCGGATCGTGAAGATGAAATGCTTGTGGTCGGCCGATACCTCGGGAAGGCCGGCCGCCGTCAGCGGCTTCAAGATCGCCGGGCGGGCCAAGTAGTCATAGGTCAGCGGCGGCTCGAAGATATTGGAGGCCACCGTCACCGAGGTTTGGTCCGACACCTGCGGCAGGTCGAACCCGACCTCCGCCGAGTTGAAGGCGGTGCGCAGGATCTTTTTCTTGTGCCCACCATCGGCGGCCAGAGCAGGCGTAGGCGTAGGCGCGGAAGCGGAGCCAGCTGCATTCAGCCAGCAAGCGCCCGCCAGCGCCGCTGACTGCGCCAGAAAGCCGCGCCGCGCTCTCATCGCGGCTTCCTCAGGCTCTCGTCAATGTCGACAAAATGCCAGAACTCGTAGCGAAACAGCGGCCGGCGATAGCCGATCAACCAGGGCTGGGCCATATCGTTGACGATGCGGTGCACATTGGTTTTCTCCGGCACGATGGCGGCCTGAATGCGCTTGGCCTGCAGGAACAAGGCCTCGCGCTCAGGCCCGTCGGGCAAGACCTGCAATTGATCGTAGATGGCGTCGAACTCGGCCGAACGGAAGCGCGCGTAATTGCGCGCGCCGATGGCCGGGCTGTAAAAGCGCAGCATCTGGTCGATGCCGTCGGGCGAATTTGCGGTGTCGGCTAGCGTCCACAGCATCAGCTTGCCGGCGCGCGCTTGCTTGAGCTGCTCGGGCCATTTGCCGTGGAAGAAATGGCTGCGGAGCTGCACATTGTTGAAGTTGCGCGTCCATAACTCGTCATATTGACGGGACAGTGCATCCGGCTGGGTCGCCACCTCGATCACCAGGGGCGAGCCGTCCGGCATATCGCGCCAGCCGTCGCCGTCTTTGTCGACATAGCCATACAGATCGAGCAGGGCGAGTGCGCGCGGCACATCAAAGTCGCTATTGCTGCTCTTGTAGCTTGCATCGAAGCCCGAGGTATGCGGCACTATCATCGACTGTGCCGGCACCGCTTGGCCGCGCCGCACGCCCTTGATTTCACGGTCGATGTCAATCGCCAGCGAGATCGCGCGGCGCAGCGCGACCTTGTCCGCGCTATAGCCGCCCAGCGTCTTGTCTTCAAGATTGAAGAAGGTGAAGGCGCTCTCGGCGCCCATCACGCGAAAAAGCTGGATTCCTTGCTTGGCCAAATTCGGCGCAACCTTGCCCTTGGGCAGCGCAACGTTGACGAAATCGGGTGGCACGCGGTCGAGCAAATCATGCTCGGCGCCGACAAAGCTCAGCCAGCGCGGCTGCGACTCTTCGATGATGGCGATCTCGACCCGGTCAATCATCGGAATGCGCCGGCCCTTGAAGCGGGCCAGCAAGGCCTGACCCTCGGCATCATCTGCGGCCGGCTCGGCCTCGTAATAGCGCTCGCGGTAGGCGGGATTCTTCTCCAGAACTATGCGCGAGCTGCGCCGCCAATCCTTCAGCACAAAAGGCCCGGTGCCAACAGGGTGGGCCGAGATATCGGAGCCATAGGACTCGACCACTTCGCGGGCCACCGCACCGGAACGCGCACTTTGCGCCAGGCCGTAGGCGAAGCGCGGCCGGCTGTGCTTGAGTTTGAACTGAATCGTGTAGCGGTCAAGCGCGCGAAGGCCTTCGATGTCGCGCTCATAGTCAAACGGCTGCTTGGACTTGAGCGCTTGATCACGCAGCTCCTTCAAGCCCACAAGCCCCATCTCTTCGATGGCATTCCAGGTCGGGCTCTTGGTTGCCGGGTCGGCAAAGCGCTTGAAGGTGTAGACATAGTCGGCCGCCACCAGCTCGCGTGGCTTGCCCTTGAAGGCGGGGTCATCGGTGAAGAAGGTGCCCGGCTTGACTCTGACCGTCCAGGTCTTGAAGTCGGGCGAGACCTCCGGCATCGCGGCCGCCGTCAGCGGCCGCACCTTGGCCGGTTCGGCCAGATAGTCATAGGCATAGAGCGCCTCGAAGATATGCGCGGTGACGGTCTGCGAATAGGTGTCGCTGGTTTGCGCCGGGTCGAAGCCGGTCTCGGCAATCAGGAAGGCGTATTTGAGGACCTTGGGAGCAGGCGCCACGGCATTCGCGGCTTGGGCGTTCAGACCAATCAATAACAGCGCAGCAAGCGCCAAATTCAGGGCAATCTTCACTTCAGCCTTTTACTTTCGTCAATGTCCACATACTGCCACCAGTCCTGCCAGAACAGCGCGCGCCGGTAGCCGATCAGCCAAGGCTGGGCTAAGTCGGTGTAGATGCGGTGCACATGGGCTTTGCTGGGCATATAGGAGATGGCCAGGCGCTTAGCCTGCAGGAGCAGCGCCTCACGCTCGGGGCCGTCGGCCATGCCTTGCATCTGGTCGTAGAGCCGGTCGAACTCGGCGTGCTTGAAGCGCGACAGGTTTTGCCCGTCGATTGCCGGCCCGTAGAGGCGCTGAAACGGCCCCAAGCCATCGGGGTTGTCGGCGGCCGAGCCCAGGAACCAGATCATGTATTTGCCGCCGCGCGCGCTCTTCATGTTCTCCGGCCATTTGGCCGTCTTGAACTCGAGCTTGAGGCCGATGGCGCGCATATTCTTCAGCTGCAACTCATCGATCTGGCGGTTGGTGTTGGTGGGTTCGGTGTTGCGTATCAAGACCAATTTTTGGCCATCGGGTTGCTCCCGGAAGCCGTCGCCGTCGCGGTCGATATAGCCATACAGATCGAGCAGCGCCTTGGCGCGCAGCGGGTCATAGTCCCCCATCTCGGACTTGAAGTCGGCGCTGTAGCCGCTGGTGTGCGGCACCATCTGGCTTTGCGCCGGCACGGCCTGGCCGCGCCGTATCAACCTGATCTCGCGCGGCACGTCCAGCCCCAGGCTGATGGCCCGGCGCAGCGCGATGCGCTCCGGCGTCATGCCGCCGATGACGGGGTCTTCCATATTGAAGACGGTCAGCGCGGAGTCGGGTGCTACGGTGCGAAAGGCCTGCACACCACGCTTTGCCAAATTGGGCGCCAGCTTGCCATTGGGCATGGCCTGGCTGATGAAGTCGGCCGCCACGCGCTCCAAAAAATCATGCTCGACGTTCAAAAACGCCAGCCAGCGCGGCTGCACTTCTTCAATGATGTCCACCTCGATGCGGTCCAGCATCGGCAAGCGCCGGCCTTTGAAGCGCGCCAGCAAGGCCTGGCCCTCGGCGTCGTTTGCGGCCGGCTCGGCGTCGTAGAAGCGCTCGCGGTAATCGGGGTTACGCAGCAACTCGATTCTGGAGCTGCGCCGCCATGCGCCGAGCTTGAAAGGGCCGGTGCCGACCGGATGCTCGCTCAGCTTGTCGCCATAGACCTCGGCCACCTCGTGGGCAACGGCCCCGAAGAGGTCGTTGCCGGTCATGATCATCTCGACCAAGCGCGGGCGCGCTTGCTCCACTTTGAACTGGACCGTGTAGCGGTCGAGTGCGCGCAGGCCCTCGATCTCGTGTGCGTAGTCAAACGGCTTTTTGCCCTTCAGCGCCAGCTCGCGCTGCGCCGCCAGCCCCAGCAGGCCGGCCTCCTCGATGCCGCTCCAGCTGGGGCTTTTGACGGCCGGGTCGGCAAAGCGCTTGTAGCTGTAGACGAAATCCTGCGCGGTCAACTCGCGCGGCTTGCCCTTGAAGGCGGGGTCGGCGGCGAAGTAGATTCCCGGCCGGATGTGGACCGTGAAGGTCTTGAAATCACTGGACACCTCAGGGCTTGCGGCGGCCACCAGCGGCAGCACCTTGACCGGCCGGGCCAGATGGTCGTAGCGGTAGAGCGACTCGAAAATCGCCGCCGTCACCGTGCGGGAATAGATGTCGTCGATCTGAGCTGGGTCAAAGCTGGTCTCGGCGATAGGGAAGGCATAGCGCAGCACCTTGGGCGGCGCAGTGAGATCTGCAGCCGGCGCCAGCGAGGCCTGCAGGCCCAAGAGCAAGCCGAGTGCGAGTAGGCGTCGTTTCATCGTTGCGCCCCCTTCTTGCTCTCGTCGATGTCCACATACTGCCACCAGTCTTGCCAGAACAGCGGCCGGCGGTAGCCCTGCACCGATGCTTGCGCCATATCGGTCAAGATGCGGTGGGTGTGCTGCTTGTAAGGCATATAGGCGGTGGCGAGGCGCTTGGCCTGCAGCACCAGCGCCTCGCGTTCGGGGCCGTCGGGCAGCGCGGCCATTTGGTCGTAGAGCTGGTCAAACTCGGCCAGCTTGAAACGCGACAGATTTTGTCCGCCGCTGGCCGGGCCATACAGGCGTTGAAAGGCACTCTGTGCGTCGGGCTGCGAGGCCGAGGAGGCCACGCCCCAAATCATGAACTTTCCGCCGCGCGCGCTCTTCAGGTTCTCGGGCCATTTGGCCGTCTTGAACTCGGTCTTGAGGCCAATGGCGCTGAGGTTCTTTTGCCACAGCTCGTCGAGCTGGCGTGAGGCATTGTCGGGCTGGGTGTTGCGGATCAAAAGCAGCGGCTTGCCATCGGGTTGGTCGCGCCAGCCATCGCCATCGGCATCCACATAACCGTACAGATCGAGCAAGGCCTTGGCGCGTGCCGGGTCGTGGTCGCCTGTTTCGGATTTGTAGTCGGCCGAATAGCCGGTGGTGTGGGGCACGACGGGGGATTGCGCTTGCACCGCTTGGCCGCGCCGCACCAGGTTGATCTCGCGCGGCACATCGATGGACAGGCTGATGGCGCGGCGCAGCGCGATCTTGGCCGGCTCCAGGCCGCCCACAATCGGGTCATCCATATTGAAGGTCGTCAGGCCCACATCCGGGCCCACGATGCGGAAGCCCTGCACGCCCTTCTTGGCCAAATTCGGCGCGACCTTGCCCTTGGGCATGGCCTGGCTGATGAACTCGGCCGGCACGCGCTCCAAAAAGTCCTTCTCGCCATTTAAAAAGGACAACCAGCGCGGCTGCACCTCCTCGATGATGGCAATCTCAATCCGGTCCAACATCGGAATACGGCGGCCCTTGAACTTGGCCTGTATCCCCAAGCCCTCGGCATCGTCGGGCGTGGCCTCGGCGTCGTAGAAGCGCTCGCGGTAGTCGGGGTTCTTCTCCATCACGATGCGTGAGCTGCGCCTCCATTCGCCCAGCTTGAAGGGTCCGGTGCCAACCGGGTGTTCGCCGATCTTGTCGCCGTAATGCTCGACCACCTCGCGCGCCAGCGCGCCGTAAAGGTCGCTACCGGTCAGTATGGTTTCGATCAAACGCGGCCGGGCTTGCTTGGTCTTGAGCTGCAAGGTGTAGCGGTCGAGCGCGCGCAGGCCTTCCACTTCTTTGTCGTAGTTGAAGGGCTTTTTGCTCTCCAGAGCCTGCTTGCGCAAGGCCGTGAGGCCCAGCAGATCGGCCTCTTCCAGCGAACTCCAGCCGGGGCTTTTCAGCGCCGGGTCGGCAAAGCGCTTGAAGCTGTAGACAAAGTCCTGCGCCGTCAGCTCGCGCTTTTTGCCGCCAAAGGCCGCGTCCTCGGCAAAGTAGATGCCGGGCTGGATCTTGATGGTGAAAGTGCGGAAGTCGTCTGACATCTCCGGCATGCCGGCGGCCACCAGCGGTTTGATCTGCACCGGCCGCGCTAGATGGTCATAGCGATACAAGGCTTCAAAAACCGCGGCGGTGACAGTGCGCGAATAGATATCGGTGAGCTGCGAGGGGTCGAAATTGGTTTCGGCGATTTGAAAGGCGTAGCGCAGCACTTTCGGCGGCATCGCATCAGTTTCGGCTCGCGCGGAAAAGGCCAGCAGGATCGACAGGCCGCTCAAAATACAAGTTATCAGTTTCATCTGCATTAGCGTTTCAGGCGACGGCTCTCATCGATGTCGACATATTCCCAAAAATTGAGCCAAAACTGCGGCCGCCGATAACCGATCAGTTGCGCATGCGCCAGGTCGGTGATGATGCGGTGGCCGCGTGGGCGGTAGGGCGCATAGGCAGCGCCCAGGCGCTTCAACTCGGTGAACAAGGCCAGCCGCTCGGGGCTGTCCGGCAAGGCGTTGGTGCGCTCGTACAGTTCATCCAGCGCCTTTAAATTGATGCGCGCATAGTTCTGCCCGCCGATGCGGTCGCTGTGGAAGAAGCCCAGCGCGTCTTGCCCGTCGGGCGCCGCCGCCGAGCTGGCCAGCGACCAGATCTGGAACTTGCCGGCGCGCATCGATTTGAGGTTCTCCGGCCATTTGGCGGTCTTGAACTCCACCTTGATGCCGATCGCGGCTTGCGCTTTTTGCCAGATCTGATCGATCTGGCGCTGGAACTGCTCTGGTGTGGTCAGGCTTTCCAGCACCAAGGGGCTGCCGTCGGGCTGCTCGCGAAAGCCGTCGCCATCGCGGTCGATGTAGCCGTACAAGTCGAGCAGCGCCTTGGCCTTGGCCGGGTCGTATTCACCGCTCTCGCTCTTGAAGCTGGCGTCATAGCCGGTGGTGTGCGGCAGCATGATGGACTGCGCGCTGATCGCCTGGCCGCGCCGCACGATGCGGATTTCGCGCTCCGAGTCTGTGCCCAGCGACATGGCCCGGCGCAGCGCGATGCGCTCCGGCGTGTAACCGCCCACCACGGGGTCTTCCATGTTGAAGACTGTGAACAGCACATCCGAGGTGACGACGCGAAAGGCCTGTATACCCATTTTGACCAAATTCGGCGCCAGCTTTCCTCCCGGCATGGCCTGGTTGATGAAGTCCTCGGGCGTGCGGTCCAGCAGGTCGAACTGGCCGTCGAGGAAGGACAGCCAGCGCGGCTGATTCTCCTCAATGATGGCGATCTCGACCCGGTCAATCATGGGAATGCGCTGGCCCTTGAAGCGCGCCAGCAAGGCCTGACCCTCGGCGTCGTCGGCATTCGGTTCGGCATCGTAAAAGCGCTCCCGGTAGCCTGGGTTCTTCTCGAAATTGATCTGCGAGCTGCGCCGCCAGGAGGCCAGCTTGAACGGCCCGGTGCCGACCGGATGCTCGTTGCTGCGCTCGGGGTAGAACTCAATCACTTCACGCGCCACCGCGCCAAGCAGGCTGCCGTCGGCCAACACCTGGTCAAAACGGGGCCGCGATTTGCCCAGCTTGATTTGCAAGGTGTAGCGATCCAGCGCGCGCAGGCCTTCGATGGGCTTGTCGTAATCAAAGGGCCGCTTGCTCTTTTGAATCTGGGCGCGGTATTCGTTCAGGCCCAGCAGATGGTTTTCTTCCAGGCCGTCCCAGGTTGGACTGTTGGTCAGCGGGTCGGCAAAGCGCTTGAAGGAATAGACATAGTCGGCGGCGGTCAGTTCGCGCTTTTTGCCCCTGAAGGCGGCATCGTCGGCAAAGTAGATGCCGGGCTGTATGCGAATGGTCCAGGTCTTGAAGTCGTCGCTGACCTCGGGCAGGGCGGCCGCCGTCAGGGGCTTGAGTTTGGCCGGCCGCGCCAGGTGGTCATAGGTGTAAAGACCCTCGAAGATGTGCGAGGTGACGATGCGGGAATAGATGTCGGTGACCTTGGCGGGGTCAAAGCCGGTCTCGGCGACGCGGAAGGCGTAGCGCAAAACCTTGGGGGGCGCGTTGCCCGCCTCTGGCGCGGCCGTGCACACAAAGCTGCCGAGCAAGCCGGTGATGAGTACGACGCGGCGGCAGATAGAGAAAGTCATTGTTTTCATTGGCTTGGAAAAGAACTGCCCGAGCTACTTGGCCTGGGCCAAGGCAGCACTGTCGATATCGATGTATTTCCAGAAGTCGCGCACAAAGCTATTGCGCCCGTAGCCGATCACCCAGGGCTGGGCGATGTCGGTGTAGATGCGGTGCACATGCAGCTTGATCGGCATATAGGCGACCATCATCTTTTGCGCCTGCGTCATCACGGCCAGGCGCTCGGGGCCATTGGGCAGGCTCTTCTGTTCTTCGTACAAGGCGTTATAGGCCGGCAGATCAAAGCGGGCTTTGTTGGACTGACCTTTGTTGGGGCCATAGCCCAGGGCCAGAAAGGTGTCGCCGTCGGGCGAGGCGGCGCTCCAGCCTACGCCCCACATCATCAGCTTGCCGGAGGTCGATGCCTTCAGGTTCTCGGGCCATTTGGCGTGGCGGAATTTGATGCGCACCTGGATGGCGTCCATGGCTTTTTGCCACAGCTCGGCCAGTGCGCGCTTCTCGCCGTCTTGCTCGGTCGCGTATTCGATCGTCAAATCTTTGCCGTCGGGTTGATCGCGCCAGCCGTCGCCGTCGGCATCGACATAGCCATACATATCCAGCAGGGCTTTGGCGCGGGCGATGTCGTGCTCGCTCATGCTGGTCTTGAGGGCGGGATCGAAGCCGAACACGCCGGGGCTGATCGGGCCTTGCGCAGCGATCGCCTGGCCGCGCCTGGGCAGGCGAATCTCCTTGTCAACATCGATGGCCAGGGCAATCGCGCGGCGCAAGGCGATCTTCTCGGGCGTGTAGCCGCCGACAGTGGCGTCCTCCATATTGAAGTAGGAGATCGCCACATCGGCCCGCGCATAACGCACCATTTGCAGACCCATCTTGGCCAAATTGGGCGCCAATTTGTTGTTGGGGAAGGCAATCGGTGCGTACTCGGCCGGCACCTCCTCGACCATATCGGCCTCGCGCTGCAAGAAGGACAGCCAGCGCGGCTGGTTTTCTTCAATGATGGCGATCTCGACCCGGTCCAGCATCGGCAGCTTGCGGCCCTGCAGCTGGGCGGCTTGTGCCACCAGGCGGGCGTCGTCCGGCGGCGGCTGCTCGGCGTAGCGCACATCGCGGTAGTTGGGGTTCTTCTCCAAGACCATGCGCGAGCTGCGCCGCCATTCGGTCAAGGCCCAGGCGCCGGTGCCGACCGGATGCGCCATGATTTTGTCGCCGTAGCGTTCCACCACCTCATGCGCGACCGCGCCCATGGTGGAAGGGTCGGCAAAGTGGTTGACGAAGCGCGGGTCGCCCGCCTCGGTGCGCACCTGGAAGGTGTAGCGATCGATCAGGGTCAAGCCGGCGACCGGGCGTTTGTAGTCGAACGGGGTCTTGTTCTTGAGTGCTTCGCGGCGCAGCTCGTTCAGGCCCGGGATGCGGGCGTTTTCGAACAGATAGAGATTGGGGCTTTTCCAGCGCGGGTCGAAATGGCGCTTCAGCGAATAGACATAGTCGCCCGCCGTCAGCTCGCGTTTTTTGCCTTCGAAGGCCGGGTCGTCATTGAAGTAGATGCCGGGCTTGATGCGGAATGTCAGCGTTTTGAAATCGGCCGAGATTCCGGGCAGCGCCTCGGCTGTGGCCTCTTGCAGGCGCACCGGGCGGGCCAGGTATTCGAACTGCAGCGGCGCATCAAAAATGCCGCCGGCAATGATGCGTGAATAGAGGTCGGAGATCTGCGCCGGATCGAAGCCGGTTTCGGCGATGCGGAAGGCATAGCGAAGCACTTTCGGCTGCGCCTTGGGCTCGGACTCAGGCTCGGCCAGCGCGTGGCTGGCCGTCAGCCAGGGAAATGCCACGCACAGCAGGATTGCCGCCCAGGGTCGCGCCACGATGAAACTCCTTGCTTTATCAAACAAACGCGCCGGCGACCTTGTGGGCCCGGCGCGCAATGGTTGCCAAAGAACCGTCAGCGTCCTCTTGTCGGTCGGCCGGCTCAGGCCTGCAGTCTACGGCCTGACGAGCTTGCCCGCCATGCAGTAGAACCCCAAGTCATGAGCCGCCGCGCTTCAAGGCCTCGGTGTCAATGTCCAGGTACTTCCAGAAGTCACGCACAAAGACGTTGCGGTTATAGCCAAGCACCCAGGGATGGGCCATGTCGGTGAAGACGCGGTGGACCTCCATCTTGTAGGGCATATAGGCCACCATCAGCTTGGCGGCCTCGGCCATCACGGCCTCGCGCTCGGGGCCATCGGGCAGCGCTTTTTGCTTTTGATAGAGCGCGTTGAAGGCGGGCAAATCGAAGCGTGCCTTGTTCGCCTTGCCCTTGGCGCCGCCGTCGCCGAGCGCCAAAAAGGTGTCGCCATCGGGCGCTGTGGCAACCCAGGACACGCCCCACATCTGCAGCTTGCCGGCATTGGCCGACTTCAGGTTCTCTGGCCATTTGGCGGTTTTGAACTTGATGCGGATCTTCAGCCCATTCATGGTCTGCTGCCATTGCTCATTGAGCTGGCGGTTGGTGCTGTCGGGCTGGGTCGCGTATTCCAGCTTCAGGGGCGAACCGTCAGGTTGATCGCGCCAGCCGTCGCCGTCTTTGTCGACATAGCCGTAGAGGTCCAGCAAGGCCTTGGCCTTGGCCAGGTTGTATTCGCCCATCTCAGACTTGAATTTGGCGTCGAAGCCGAAAGTGCCCGGCGAGATCGGGCCCTGCGATGGCAGGGCCTGGCCGCGACGCGCCAGGCGGATCTGCTTGTCGACGTCCGAGCCCAGCGAGATCGCGCGGCGCAGCGCAATCTTCTCGGGCGTGTAGCCGCCTATGACCGGGTCTTCCATATTGAAATAGGTGAAGGCCACATCAGCGCGCGGGTAGCGCGTCATCTGTATGCCGCGCTTGGCCAGATTGGGTGCCAGCTTGTTGTTCGGCATGGCGATGGTGGCGAAGTCGGCCGGCACTTCCTCGATCACGTCCTTCTCGCCATTCAGGAAGGACAACCAGCGCGGCTGGGCTTCCTCGATGATCGCAATCACGACGCGGTCCACCATAGGCAGGCGCCGGCCTTGCAGCGCAGCGATCTGGGCGGCCAGTTCGGGCCGGTCGGCCGGCGCGGTTTCCGCATAGAACACATCGCGGTAATTGGGGTTTTTCTCCAGCACGATCTGCGAGCTGCGCCGCCATTCACCCAGGCGCCAGGCATTGGTGCCCACGGGGTGCTCCATGATCTTGCTGCCGTACATCTCGACGACCTCGCGCGCCACCGCACCTAGGAAGCCGGCATCGGCAAACTGGTAGATGAAGCGCGGGTCGCCGATGCCCAGCTTGACCTGGAAGCGGTAGCGATCCAGCACTTTGAGGCCTTCGACCGGGCGATCGTAGTCAAACGGCTTTTTGGCTGCCATCAACTCTTTCCGCAATTCCGACAGGCCCAGGATCTTGACGTTTTCCAGCAGATAGAGATTCGGGCTCTTCCACTGCGGGTCGTAATGCCGTTTGATTGAGTAGACGTAATCGGCAGCGATCAGCTCGCGTTTTTTGCCGCCGAAGGCCGGGTCGTCACTGAAGAAGATGCCGGGCTTCAACTCGAAAGTCATGGTCTTGAAGTCGGCCGAAACCTCGGGCATGGCGACCAGGGTGCTGGGTCGCAGCTTGGCCGGGCGGGCGTGGTACTCGAACTCCAGCGGCGCATCAAAAATGCCGGCCGCCACTGCCTTGGAATAGCTGTCGGAAATTTGCGCCGGGTCAAAGCCGGTCTCGGCGGCACGCAAGGCATAGCGAAGAACTTTCGGCGGCTGCGGCTGCTGGGCATCCTTGGCCGGTGGCGCCTCTTGGGCCAGCGAGGGCAGGCTGTTCAGAGCCAGCAGCGCGGCCAGGCCGGCGGCTCGCATCAGGGTGGATCGCATCATTTCTTGTCGTCACTGACTTGGGGAGGCGCGCAGTCTAGTGCCTGGCACCGGTCTGCGCTTATGCGCAAACGGCATTGCCTGGGGAAAGTTGGGGTTGACCCCCCCTGAATTCTCGAAACTTGCCTCAGTTTTACTCGAACTGACCCCGCAACTTGAGGGTGAGCGAGGGCAAAACCCGGTAAGAGGCCGCGTCCAAGTCGACTAGACTCGCGCCAGTTTTTCTTTTCGCAAACCCCGCCGGCCATCAGCTGGCCGGGAAGCTTTCCTGTCGAATCTGCGACGTCTTATCTCCTGGAGACCCAACAGCGATGCTGGCCTACCTACTCAGACGCCTGTGGCAAATGATCCCGACTCTGCTCGGTGTCGTGCTGCTGGTGTTCTTTCTCTTCAAGTACTTTGGCGGTGATCCTGCCGAAATCCTCGGTGGCCTGAACGCCAGCGCCGAACAAATCGACGCGATCCGCGAGCAGCTGGGCCTGAACAAGCCGGTCTGGGAGCAGCTGTGGATCTTCATCAAGCAGATCGTCACCTTTGACTGGGGCAAGAGCTGGGCCACCAATGAGTCGGTCGCCAGTCTCTTCAGCAGTCGTTTGCCGGCCACGCTGACCGTGATGCTGCCGATTCTGTTCCTGGAAGTGCTGCTGGCGATTCCCTTCGCCTTGGCCGTCGCTTCGGTGCGCGGCAGCCTGACCGACCGCACGGTGATGATTCTGAGCACGGTGGCGGTGTCGATCTCGCTGCTGGTCTATGTGATCGTCGGCCAATATGTGTTCGCCTTCCGCCTGGGCTGGTTCCCGGTGCAGGGCTGGACCGACAGCGTCTGGACCAACCTCACCACCTATGCGCCGCTGCCGGTGATGGTGGCGGTGGCGGTGGCGATTGCGCCCTATACGCGCTTGTATCGCACCTTCTTCCTGGACGAGATCGGCCACGACTATGTGCGCACCGCGCGCGCCAAAGGCATGACCGAGAGCACCATCCTGCTCAAGCATGTCTTGCGCAACGCGATGATCCCCATCATGACGAATATCTCGGTGGCCTTGCCGGGCGTGTTTGTCGGCAGCTTCTTGCTTGAAGTGTTCTTCTCCATCCCTGGCCTGGGCCGTGAGATCTTGCTGGCGGTGAACCGCAGCGACTATCCCGTCATCCAGGCGTTTGCGATCTATATCGCCTTCCTGACCATGGTGGTGAACTTGATTACCGACCTCTTGTACAAGCTGGTCGATCCACGGGTGGTGTTGAAATGAAGCTCCAGAATTCTTCAGTTTCATTCCGCTTCGGAGATGCGAAATGAGCGCGGTTCTTCCTACATCGGCTGCGCCTATCAAGGCGGGCAAATCCGAAGGCGTTTGGGCGGCCTCGTGGCGCCGCCTGCGCACCGACAAGGTGGGCATGGTGTCGATGGTCATCGTCGGCTTCTTCCTCCTGCTGGTGGCGGCTTCGAGCAGCGGCCTGATCGCCAAAGACTGGCAAAAAGAAGTCGGCGTGCCGAATGCGCCGCCGACCTTTATGGGCCCGGCGCCGGCAGAAGCGACCGGAGCTATTCAAACGCCCAAGGGTCCGAATGTGGACCTCAGCGATATCGATCCGCTTGCTCCCAAGTACAAGGAATGGGAAGAGCGCGCCAAGGCCTACAAGACCGAGGTGACGGTCAAGGCCGAGACGCTGCCCATGGGCGGCGACCGGCTGGGCCGCGACGTGATGTCCAAGGCGATCAAGGGCGCCGAAGTGTCGATTCTGGTCGGCGTGTTGGCGGCCGTGGTGGCAACCATCATCGGCGTCGTCTTGGGTGCGCTATCGGGCTTCTTCGGCGGCAAGGTCGGCGACTTTTTGGAGTGGCTCTACAACGTCTTTACCGCCATCCCTAGCATCTTGTTGATCTTCGCCTTTGCAGTGATCTTCGGGCGCGGCGTGTGGTCGGTGGTGATGATTCTGGGCCTGGCCGGTTGGCCGGGCATTTACCGCCTGATCCGCGCTGAGTTCATGAAGCATTCGGTGCGCGAATATGTGCGCGCAGCGGAAGCGATCGGCGCTTCGCGTTACTCGCGCATGTTCAAGCACATCTTGCCTAACGTATCGCATGTGGCCCTGGTGCAGCTGTCGCTGCATGTGGTGGGCTTCATCAAGAGCGAGGTGATCTTGTCCTATCTGGGTCTGGGCGTCGGTGTGGACCAGGTTTCCTGGGGCACGATGCTGAGCGAATCGCAGAGTGAGCTGATCCTCGGCTATTGGTGGCAGTTGGCGGCTGTGACCGGCTTGATGGCCATCTTCGTGACCGCGTTTGCGCTGTTCACCGATGCCTTGCGCGATGCGCTGGACCCGAAACTCAGAGGCCTGGAATAAGCATGTTGCTCTCCATTCAAGACTTAAAAGTCTCTTTCCGCATGGGCCGTGTCAACGGCGAAATGCAGCGCACCATGGCCGTCAAAGGCATCAGCTTTGACATCCCTGAGAACTCGACCGTCGCCCTGGTGGGCGAATCGGGCTCGGGCAAGTCGGTGACGGCGATGTCCATCCTCAACCTGCTGCCGGATAACGCCGAGCGCGAAGGCAAGATCCTGTTCCAGGGACAGGACTTGCGCCAGTGCACGCTGCGCGAGTTGCAGGCGATCCGTGGCCGCGACATTGCCTGCGTGTTCCAGGACCCAATGACCTCGCTGAACCCGGTGTTTACCGTCGCGGCGCAGATCATGGAGCCGCTGATCAAGCACATGGGCATGAGCAAGAAACAGGCGCTGGTGCGGGCCGAAGAGCTGCTCAACGAGGTCGGTATCCCCGAGCCCAAGCGTCGCCTGGGCAACTATCCGCATGAGATGTCGGGCGGCCAGCAGCAGCGCGTGATGATTGCCGTGGCACTCGCTTGCAGCCCGAAGCTGCTGATCGCCGACGAGCCGACGACGGCGCTGGACGTGACGATTCAGCGCCAGGTGATGGAGCTGATGGCCAAGCTCAAAGAGACGCACAAGATGGCGCTTCTTTTCATCTCGCATGATCTAGGCGTGGTGGGTGAGATCTCCGACCAGGTGGTGGTGATGCGCCATGGTCAGATCCGCGAGAAGGCGCCCGTCGCCGAGATCTTCAGCAATCCGCAAGACAGCTATACCAAGGCGCTGCTGGCCTGCCGGCCCTCGCTGACCGAGAACCCGGCGCGGCTGATGGTGATCGACGACCATATCGCCGGCCTGACGGTGAACGCCGGCTTGGGCAAGGCCAAGGATCCGAATGCACCGGTGATTCTGGAAGCGCGCGGCCTGAAGAAGAGTTTTTTCTTCAAGGCCGGCCTGTTCGGCAAGAAGGAATTCAAGGCCGTCAAGGAAGTCAACTTCAAGCTGCGCAAGGGCTATACGCTGGGCGTCGTGGGCGAGTCCGGTTCGGGCAAGACGACCATGGGCCTGACGCTCTTGCGCCTGCATGAGCCGACCGGCGGCGAGGTGCTGTTCGAGGGCAAGGATCTGCTCAAGATGAGCGGCAATGATTGGCAGAAGATGCGCCGCCGCATCCAGGTGGTGTTCCAGAACCCCTATGCCTCGTTGAACCCGCGCTTCACCATTGGCCAGACCCTGGTCGAGCCGATGGAAATCCACAATATCGGCGCCAATCACGATGAGCGCCTGGCGCGTGCCAGCGCCTTGCTGAAAAAGGTCGGTTTGGACGACACGGTGCTGAACAAGTATCCGCATGAGTTTTCCGGCGGCCAGCGTCAGCGCATCGCGATTGCGCGCTGCCTGACCTTGAACCCCGAGGTGCTGGTGCTGGACGAAGCGGTGTCGGCGCTGGACGTGTCGGTGCAGGCGCAAGTGCTGAATCTGCTCAAAGACCTGCAGGATGAATTCGGCCTGAGCTATGTCTTCATCAGCCATGACTTGGCAGTGGTCAAGTTCATCTCGGACGAGGTCTTGGTGATGCAAAACGGCGATGTGGTCGAACAAAGCGAGACGCAGGCGCTGTTGGCCCATCCAAAACAGGAATACACGCGCAAGTTGCTGGGCGCGGTGCCCAAAGGCTATCAAGGCGCTGCGCATGTGGCGGCCGTGGCGGCCTGATCCGCTGGGCCGAGCGCCCGTTTTGGGCGCTCGGCGTTTTGCCTAGAGTTCGGAAAGCGAGATGAAACGAGTCACGGGAATCGGTGGAATCTTCATCAAAGCGCGTGATCCGGTCGCGCTGCGCGCTTGGTACCGCGATCATCTCGGTATCGATGTGCAGGCCTGGGGAGGCACCAGCTTCCAGTGGCAAACGCCCGAGCGCCCAGAGCCGAATGGCTCGACGGTATGGAGCGTGTTTGACGCGGCGGCCGAGCCCGACTATTTCGCGCCCAGCCAGGCCGGCTTTATGGTCAATTACCGCGTCGCCGATTTGGACGCTTTGCTGCCGGTCTTACGCGCTGAAGGCTGCGCCGTTGACCCCAAGGCCGAGTCTTCCGAGTTCGGCAAATTCGCCTGGGTGATGGACCCCGAAGGCAACCGCGTCGAACTGTGGGAGCCCCCGATCCTTTAAATGCAGCCCCTTTAAATGGGGTCAGGTTCATTTATTCGTTTCCGCAATAAATGAACCTGACCCCAATTTTCTGATTTCATTTTTTTAAATGCGACCAGCACTCTGCTGAGCACATGGTCACCAAGCCTTAGCATCCGGCACTTCTCAATACCGAGGCGCTTGCCCATGCCGATGTTCAAATCTTCGCTCTGTCTCGCCAGTCTTTTGCTGCCTAGCCTGAATGTCCATGCGCTCGATTGCGAGGCGCTCTACCAGCAGCACCTCAAGACCGATATGGTTCTGGACTACCAGAGCTTTGATCAGACCGAGGGCAAGGGCTTTCGCGCCCTGATGGTGACGCCGGGCTGCGAAAAACAAGCGGCCGATCTGATCGAGGCCTATATCGCGAGCAATGGCGCCAAGCAAAGCTCATTGCGCTGGCATATCGCGCAGCTCCGGGCGACGCAGGGCGACTCTGCGGCGGCCATGACCTATGCCACAAGCGTTTTGACCAATAAGGACGACCGCGTGGCGGGTGCGCTGCGCTGGAACGACTATGTGCGCGCGACCATCGCCTTTCTTGCGAAGGATCGCCCAGCACTGCAGCTTCACCGCGATGCGGTGGCGGCCGGCAAAGAGGAGCATTTTGGCAATGCACTCAACCTCAATCTGCTCGATAGTTTGCTGCTTCACTTTGAGCGTGACTACGCCTACGCCAGCAGTCAACTTGAATGAGCGAATGGTGTTTGCTCCGCGAGGACGATAAAGCCGCCTGAAGCCCATTGCCGAGCGGGCTTGCTTCAACTTTTTGTTGCTGGCTCATCTGGTGAGCCATCAGGCGTTTAACATCAGCATGCTTCTGGCGCAAACGCAGAGTGAGCTTCAGCGAACGATCAGAGTTCGCTGAGACTCAGGCCAGCAAAATCATCAAAAACCACTGTACAAATATACAGATTGCGCCATAATTCGGCCAGCTCATTCAGGAGAACTTCATGGACGCCCCAGTCAAACCCGCCATCAACACCGAAAAGGCCAAGGCCTTGCAGGCCGCGCTCAGCCAAATCGAAAAGCAATTCGGCAAAGGCTCCATCATGCGTTTGGCTGATGGCGAAGTCATCGAGGACATTCAAGTCGTCTCCACCGGTTCCTTGGGGCTCGACATTGCCTTGGGCGTCGGTGGCCTGCCGCGCGGGCGCGTGGTTGAAATTTACGGCCCAGAGTCGTCGGGTAAGACCACGCTGACCTTGCAAGTGATCGCTGAAATGCAAAAGCTCAGCGGCGTTTGCGCCTTCATCGACGCCGAACACGCACTCGATATTCAGTACGCGCAAAAGCTTGGCGTTAATCTGCAAGACCTGTTGATCAGCCAGCCCGACACCGGCGAGCAAGCGCTGGAAATTGTTGACGCGCTGGTGCGCTCAGGCGCGGTTGATTTGATCGTCGTCGACTCGGTCGCGGCCTTGACACCCAAGGCCGAGCTGGAAGGCGAAATGGGCGACTCTCTGCCCGGCCTGCAAGCCCGTTTGATGAGCCAGGCGCTGCGCAAGCT